>NZ_JBIAGC010000016.1:0-127754 GCF_042869595.1 Streptomyces sp. NPDC006879 | reverse complement strand
ACCGCAGCCATTTCGTCCGGAGTCACACACCCACAACGCGACACACAACCCGAAGGACACGCACCACCAAACACGACCTGACCAAGCACTACTAGCTCCATGGCGTCGGTTCCTCGGTGGTCGCCCAGCGGACGGTTGGATCTGTTCACCGCCCGTCTGTCCACTGGCGGTTGGTCTGCCGTCAACCGGCTGGAGGTCCAGAACGATGGAAACGGTTGGAAGTCGGACCCGGGTGGGCACTCGGTTGGCTTGTTGGGTGCGCGACAAGTTCTATTCACCCGCATCCGTCCGTTGCGGTCGCGGGCGTTCATTGGGGATGTTTTTGTCCGGATTCCTGGTTATATATATTTATAATTCCTGTATAAGGATTGGTAATCAGCGGATGCCTCCGAACGGTGCATCGGGTGTGAGTAAGCCCCGCCGCTCCGCGGAGTCGCACAGCCTGGTCGTGCGACGCTCGGTTCAGGCGCCCGTGACGACGCAGACGGGCGCCCGGGCCTGCTGGCCCGGGCGCCCGCTTCATGGTGCCGGATTCGAACTGGGAATGCCCTTGGAGAATGCTGGCCGGTATCAGCCGGTCCCCTTATTGAACGATTGTCTCCTCCGAAGTCCTCTTGAGGGCCCGGGTGAATGCGTCCAGGGCGAGCGACAATTCCTCAGGGGTCACTGAAAGCGCCGGGCGCAGTCGCACGGTGAGTTCGCCGCCCGGAAGTACGAGTACGCCTTCTTCTCGCAGCGCCTCTATGAAACTGTCGCGGAATTCTGTGGACGGCAGGTCGAAGGCGCACATTAGGCCGAGTCCACGGGCATTAGAAACAAGGGAGGGGAACTTCTCTGCCAGTGTTTGAAATCCATCGGTCAACTGGGCGCCCAGCTCTTTGGCCCTTCCTATCAGCCCATCGCGTTCGATGATTTCCAGGAGCCGGCGGGAGCGGACCATGTCGACCAGTCCGCCGGCCCACGTCGAGCCGACCCGGTTGCTCACCCGGAAGGTGTTGTCCGGTACCAGGTCGACGCGGCGCCCCGCCATGACCCCACCGACCTGCGCCTTCTTCCCGAAGGCCACCACATCGGGGGCGATTCCCAGCTGCTGGTAGGCCCAGGGCGTTCCGGTCAGGCCCACGCCCGTCTGCACCTCGTCGAGCACGAACAGCGCGTCGTAGGTGTGGCACAGCCGCTGCATCGCCTGAAGGAACTCCGGCCGCAGGTGCTTGTCACCACCCTCGCTCTGGATGGGCTCGGCGATGAAGCACGCGATGTCGTGCGGGTGTGCCCGGAAGGCGGCCTCGGCCTGGGCCAGGGCCAGCCGTTCCGCCTCCTCGACCTGTTCGATGTGGTCGGCCAGCGGGAAGCGGGCAGCGGGCGAATCGATGCGCGGCCAGTCGAAGACCGGGAAGCGTTCGGTCTTGACGGGCTCGGTGTTCGTCAGGGACAGGGTGTATCCACTGCGACCGTGGAAGGCTGCCTTCAGGTGTAGTACCTGCATTCCGAGCGAGGCGGACCGCCCGGCCGCCTCGTTGCGCCGGCTCTTCCAGTCGAAGGCGCACTTCAGTGCGTTCTCCACGGCCAGCGCCCCGCCCTCGACGAAGAAGAGATGGGGTAGCTCGGGGTCACCGAGCACCCGGGCGAACGTGTCCACGAACTGGGCCAGATGGGTGGTGTAGGCGTCCGCGTTCGACGGCTTGCTGGCCGCGACCTTGGCGAGCAGCCGCCCGAACTCCGGATCCTGCGTCACCCCGGGCGGATTGAAGCCCAGCGGGCTGGAAGCGTAGAACGTGAACAGATCGAGGTAGGAACGCCCGGTCAGCTCGTCGACCAGCCAGCTGCCACGGCTGCGTTCCAGGTCGAGCACGAAGGGGTACCCGTCGACCAACAGGTGCTCGGCCAGGCTCGCGTGGACCTGGTCGGCGGCGATGGTGCGCGTACGGGGGAAGGACATGGGATTCCTTGAGGTAGATGCCGGCCGGTCCGGGCCGGAGACGGCAGAGGGTCAGAGGAAGTTGATGTTCTGGGCGAGCGCCACCTCGGCCGAGTAGTTGACGACGTTCGTCGTCCGGCGCATGTACGCGTGCCACGCGTCCGACCCGCAGGCTCGGCCGCCGCCGGTCTCCTTCTCGCCCCCGAAGGCTCCGCCGATCTCCGCCCCCGAAGTGCCGACGTTGACGTTCACCATTCCGCAGTCCGAGCCGACCGCCGACATGAAGACCTCGGCCTCCCGCTGATCCCGGGTGAAGATGCTGGACGACAGCCCCTGCGGGACGTCGTTCTGCAACGCGATCGCCTCTTCGAGCGTGTCGTACGTCAGCACGTACAGGAGCGGCGCGAACGTCTCCTCCCTGACGACCTCGGTGTGCCCCTCGATCCGGACCACGGCGGGACGTACGTACGCGGCCGACGCGGTGCCCGTCTCCACCCGCTCGCCGCCGACGAGCACCTTGCCGCCGTCCGCGGTGACCCGGGCGAGAGCGTCCTGCATGGACGCCAGCGGTGCCGGCGAGATCAGCGGACCCACCAACGTGCCCTCGGCGAACGGGTCACCGACCGGCAGCCGCTCGAACGCGGCGGTCAGCCGGGGCAACAGTGAGTCCACGACGTCCCGGTGCACGATCAGCCGACGCAGCGCGGTGCAGCGCTGACCAGCGGTGCCCGCCGAGGCGAACACCACGGAGGGCAGAGTGAGGTCGAGGTCCGCCGAGGGCGTGACGATCGCTGCGTTGTTCCCGCCGAGCTCCAGGAGGGTGCGCCCGAAGCGGGCGGCCACCCGGGGGCCCACCGAACGGCCCATGCGAGTCGAGCCGGTGGCACTCACCAGGGCCACCCGCGGGTCGTCCACGAGCTGCTCGCCGCTCTCCCGCCCGCCGAGCACCAGCCGGTGGATGCCCGCCGGAGCGCCCACCTCCTCGGCCGCCCTGGCGAGCAGCCGGTCACAGGCGAGCGAGATGAGAGGGGTCAGCTCGGACGGCTTCCACACCAGGGTGTCGCCGCAGACCAGTGCCACCGTTGCGTTCCAGGCCCACACCGCCGCGGGGAAGTTGAACGCGGAGATGATGCCGACGACCCCCAGCGGATGCCAGGTCTCGGCCATCCGGTGGCCGGCCCGCTCGGACGCGATGACCCGCCCGTACAGCTGGCGGGACAGGCCGACCGCGTAGTCCGCGATGTCGATGATCTCCTGGACCTCGCCATACGCCTCGGACCGGATCTTCCCCGCCTCCAGGGTGATCAGGTCGGCGAGGTCGCCGTGGTGCTCGCGCACCAACTCACCGAAGCGGCGCACCAGCTCACCGCGGCGCGGGGCCGGGATGCTGCGCCAGGTGAGGAAGGCCTCGTGAGCCGCGGCCACGGCCGCCTCCGCCTCCGCTGCACCGGAACCCTTCAGGCCGAACAGGTCCTCGCCGGTGACCGGAGTGCGTGCGTACAGGTCGTCTCCTTCCGGGACCTCCACACCGATACGGTCCAGGCACGCGCGGGCGCGGGCGCGCAGGTCTTCCGTGGCGGGCAGGGCTATGGCTGTCATGCAGGCTCCTGAGAGGTGCGGGCGGCGGTGGCAGCCGCCGCGGCGGACCCGGTTCGTCACTCGGAGTCGCGCCGGCGCTGCACACCTGACAATCGGCTGCTACTAGCGCAGTTCGTGTCCGACCGGACAGGTAGCCCCCGGTTCGGGTGACAGGACAGTCCGTTGTGCGCGTCGTACGTTCCTGAGACAGGGCAATGGGGGCCCTCTCGTACCGGCACTGGAGTTGGATAGATGCACACCGACAGCCCGGCCAGGCAGGACATCGGTATCGACCCGGCGACCCCACCCGTCTACGACCCGTTCTCCTGGGAGCTGCACGAGAACCCCTATCCGGTGTACGCGTGGATGCGGGAGAACGCGCCGGTCTACCGCAATGAGGAGCGCGACTTCTGGGCCCTGTCCCGGCACGCGGACGTGCTGTTCGCGCTGCGCCACCCGAAGCTGTTCTCCAACCGCAACGGCATTTCCTTGGAGGCGGAGCTCTGGAACCCGGAGGCGTACAAGACCAGCTTCTTCCTCGCCATGGACCCTCCGGAGCATGGGCAGTTGCGCACCCTGGTGTCGGGCGGCTTCACCGCGCGACACGTCACGCACCAGGAGGAGCGCATCCGCAAGATGGCCCGTGAGCGGCTGCTACCGCTTCTGGAACAGGGCGAGTTCGACTTCGCCGGTGACTACGCGGCGGCGCTGCCCAACGACATCGTGTGCGACATGGTCGGAATCCCCGCCGCCGACTGGGACCTCATCCGGGCCGACACCGACATGCTGAACATGCGGGGCGACGGCGAGGAGGAGCGGCCGGCCGCGTCCGTCCAGGCCGCCCTGCGGCTTGCCTCGTACTTCGTCTCCCATGTCACGGAGTTGCGGCGCAGCCCCGGCGAGGACCTCACCTCGCACCTCCTCGACGTGCGGGTGAAGGGCGAGCCGCTCAGTGACTCGGAGATCGTCGCCTTCCTGTTCCTGCTGATCACCGCGGGCAACGAGTCGACGGGCAAGGTGATCGGCAACGCCTGGTACCACGGCTGGTTGCACCCGGACGTCAAGCGCGCGGGCTTGGACCACCGGCCCGGGGACTGGACCATGGAGACGCTTCGCTACGACTCGGCGAGCCAAATGGTCGCTCGCTTGGTCACCGAGGACACCGTGTTGCACGACGTGGTGCTGCCGGCCGGCTCCCGGGTCGCCCTGCTCCCCGCCTCCGGGAACCGCGACCGCCGCGTCTTCGAGGACCCGGACCGCTATGACCTCGACCGTGACACCAGCCAACTGATCAGCTTCGGGCACGGCCCTCACTACTGCCTGGGCGCGGCTCTCGCCAAGCTGGAGATCAAGATCGCGCTGGAGGAGATCGGGTCGCTGATCTCGGACTACGACATCGACCTGACCTACGCCCGGCGGGTGCACTCCCCCCACCAGCGTGGTTTCGCGGTCCTGCCCACCTCGGTGACGTTGCGCGACAAACCCCGCGGTCCGTCGGCCGCGTGACGGCCCGGCCCCTCGGCCGGGCCGGTGCCCGTGACGGCGTCAGCCGTGTCCGTCCGCGACCGCCGTGAGCAGGAGACCGTCGTACGCCGCCCATCTGCCGGTGAAGGTGGACCAGCGGGCACCGCCGACGACGGGGCCCGGTACCAGCAGGCGGGCGCTGAACGTCTTGGCGGCGGGATCGAGGGTGACCTCCGCCTCGGAGAAGTCCAGCCATTGCCCGGTGAGCGGGAACCAGGCCTTGTAGACGGATTCCTTTGCACTGAACAGCAGCCGGTCCCAGGTGACCCCGGGCCGCGCCGACAACGCCGACAGCATCTCGCGCTCCCGCGGCAGGGAGATCACGTCGAGGACCCCCTCGGGCAGCGGTTCGTCCGGCTCGGCATCCACCCCGATCGTCGGCACGTCGGCTCGGTGGGCCACGGCAGCGGCGCGATAGCCCTTGCAGTGCGTGATGCTGCCCACCACCTCCGCCGGCCACACCGGAGCGCCGCGTTCGCCCTTGGGGATCGGTACCGGGTCGAGGCCGAGCGCCCTGACCGCCTCCCTCGCGCAATGCCTTCCGGTGATGAACTCGGTGCGGCGAGCAGCCATGGCCCGGGCGACGTGCGCCGTCTCCTGCGGATGGTGTCCGAGGCCCGGCGGATCCTCTCGGAGCTCCACCACCGCGACCTTCGGCGGCAGGATGTTCGCGAGCACCTCACTCCTCCGTGACGGGAAGCACCTGGCGTGGCCCCCGGTAGTCGTCGCGGCCGACCCACTCGCGCGGGTATCCGACGGACACCTCCATGAAGGGCACCCCTTCGTGCCAGCTGGTACGACGTATGTGCAGGTGGCCGTAGACGACGGCCGCGACGTTGAAACGGGTGTGCCAGTGCGCCGTCCGGGTCGTGCCGCACCACAGGGCGAACTGGGGGTGCCGCAGGACTCGAGTCGGCTCCTGGATGAGCGGGAAGTGGTTGACGAGCACCAGCCGGCGGTCCGGATCGATCCCGGCCAGACGGCGTTCGGTGAGCTCGACCCGGGCGTGGCACCAGGCGTCGGGGCCGGGATGCGGATCCGGGTGCAGCAGCGCTTCGTCGGTGCAGACCACGCCGGACTCCCACGCCGCGTCCAGGGCTTCTTCCTTGGTGGTGCCGGTGGGACGGAAGCTGTAGTCGTAGAGCAGGAACAGCGGGGCGATGGTGACCGGGCCGTCGGGCCCTTCCCACACCGGATAGGGGTCCTCGGGCGTGTCGACATCCAGTTCCCGCGCCACCTTGACGAGTTCGGCATAGCGGCTCTCGCCGCGCAGCGTGCCCCTGTCGGCCCGGGTGGTCCACAGTTCGTGGTTCCCGGGCGTCCAGATGACCCGTGCGAAGCGGTTGCGCAGGAGACCGAGGGCCCATGCCAGGTCGTCGATCCGTTCGGCCACGTCGCCCGCGACGATCAGCCAGTCGTCGGGTGATCCGGGCCGCAGGGCCGCGACCAGATCGCGGTTGCGGCCGTGCGTGACGTGCAGGTCACTGATTGCGAGGAGCTTGCTGCCCACTGCCCTGCTCCCAAGTGGCCGCGGCGATGACGGTGGCGAGGGCCTCCGGTTGTTGTTGGAGGAAGTAGTGACCACCGTCTGGCACGGTCGCCAGCTCGACGGAAGAGCCGAAGCGTTCCCACACACGGTACTTGCGTTCGTAGCGGGGGGTCTCCGGGTCGGACGTTCCGATGACCACCGTGATCGGCGCGGCCAGCGGCGCCGTGCCGCCACGGCGCGGCCACTGTTCGGTGAAGTAGGCCTGGGCGGCTGCCGCGTCGTGGCGGAACGCACGCATGACGAAGGCGAGCTCCTCGTCGTCGACGACTGCGGTGAACCCGCCGAGCGACTGCAGGTACCGCAGCTGCGCCTGGTCGGCGGCTGGGCCAGTGCGCCGCAGTTGTGGGACTCGGCTCTTGTAGAAGGGGTACGAGGCGCCGAGGAACAGCCGCTCGACGGTCCGTCCGGCGGTCTCCAGGCGGCGCACCACCTCGATGGCGAGCGCCACGCCGACGCAGTGCCCGTACACGGACACCGGGCCCTCGACGGTCTTCAGGATTTCGTCCGCCACGTCCTGCGCCACCTCGTCGAGCGGGCGGAGATCGGGGGGACCGCCGAGCTCGTGGCCCGGCAGGGTGACCGCCAACAGGGCGAGGCCGGGATCGAGGGCGCCGGCGAGCGGTTGGTAGCCGATGGTGCTACCGCCGCCGAAGGGCACGCACACCAGGGTGTGCGCGGGCGACCGGCCGACGGGGGTCATCCGCATCAGCGAGCCCTGCTCCTCGGCCGGGTCCAGGGCAGCCGCCAGCTCGCGGACGCTCGGGCGGGCGGCGAGCAGGCCCACTGTGGCCCCCTCGATCCGGCGCACCGCCCGGACGGCGGCGAAGGAGTCGCCGCCCAGGTCGAAGAAGCTCGTGGTGACGTCCACGG
Source organism: Streptomyces sp. NPDC006879 (assembly GCF_042869595.1). Taxonomy (NCBI): domain Bacteria; kingdom Bacillati; phylum Actinomycetota; class Actinomycetes; order Kitasatosporales; family Streptomycetaceae; genus Streptomyces; species Streptomyces sp. NPDC006879. Next base: position 120,315 of record NZ_JBIAGC010000016.1, on the reverse strand, counting down.
CGGGGAGGTCGAGGACGTCCCGGAAGACCTCGGCGATGCTCTTCTCGACGGCGGAGTCGGGCGCTGCCACGGCCACCGCGGCCGGTATCGGGTCGGGTAGGGCGCGCCGGTCCAGCTTGCCGTTGTGGGTCAGCGGCATCGCGGGCAGGACGGTGACGGTGGCCGGAACCATGTAGCGGGGCAGCGCCGCCCGAAGGGCGTCGTGCAACGCGCTGGCGTCAAGGGCCTCACCGGTCACGTACGCGGCCAGGCGTGTCCCTTCCCGCACGTTCACCACCGCTTCCCGGACCGAGGGCTGGGCCAGCAGGACTTGCTCCACCTCGCCCAGTTCGATCCGGTAGCCGTGGATCTTCACCTGCTGATCGAGACGCCCGAGGAACTCCAGCGCCCCGTTACGCAGCCTGCGCACCTTGTCGCCCGTCCGGTACAGCCGGCCGCCCGGGCCGGCCGACTCATGCGCGACGAACCGCTCCGCGGTCAGCGCCGGACGGTTCACGTACCCCTGTGCCAACTGCACTCCACCGAGGAAGAGTTCGCCGGGAACCCCGACGGGCGTTGGGTCCAGCCGGTCATCCAGTACGTGCACCTCGGTGTTCGCGACGGCGTCCCCGATCGGCACCGACCCGGCAGGGGCGGGGCGGGCGCAGTCCCACCAGGTGACGTCGACGGCGGCCTCGGTCGGACCGTACAGGTTGTGCAGCTCCACCTCCGGGAAGGCCGCTCGGAAGCGGTCCGCCAGGGGGCGCCCGAGAGCCTCGCCACTGCACATCACCCGGCGTAGGGCAGGTAGTTCGACGGGTTCGTCGAGGAACAGCTGGAGCATGGAGGGAACGAAGTGCGCGACGGTGACGTCTCGTTCGGCCAGGGTGCGGGCGAGGTAGTCGCTGTCCTGGTGTCCCCCGGGGCGGGCCAGGACCATGGTGGCCCCGGTCAGCAGTGGCCAGAACAGCTCCCAGACCGAGACGTCGAAGCCCAGCGGGGTCTTCTGCAACACCCGGTCTTCGGCGCCGAGCGGGAAGGTCTGCTGCATCCACAGCAGCCGGTTGACGATCGCGCGGTGGGTGACCACCACGCCCTTGGGGCGGCCGGTGGAGCCGGAGGTGAAGAGGACGTAGGCAGGGTCATCGGCGCGCCCGGGCAGGGACCGGCCCGGGGCTTCGGCGCAGTCCGCCGCTGTCAGGACGTGACGTATCCCCGCCCGCGCCGCTGTTTGCGCCCATTCGGGTGCCGCGAAGGCCACTTCCGCACCCGCCTCGGCGACCATGAACTCCAGCCGTGCGGGGGGCAGGGCGGGGTCGAGAGGGAGGTAGGCGGCGCCCGTGAGCAGGGCGCCGAGCACACCAGTGACCATGTCCACGGAGCGTTCGGCACAGATGCCGACGACCTGGCCGGGGCCGGACCCGGCTGCGGCCAGCGCCGTGGCGGTCCGGCGCGAGAGGGTGAGCAGTTGTGCGTAGGTGAGGGTTTCTTCGTCCGTCCGGACTGCGATCGCGTCGGGGGTCGCGGCAGCCTGCCGCTGGACCAGATCGCCCAGAGTGAGCTCCGCCTGTGGATAGGCCACTTCCTGCGCCGGGCGCTCGTGCGTACGCCCGCGGGCCGCCGTCAGCACCTCGGCGACGGTGTCGAACTCGGCGAGGGCCTCCAGGACGCGGTGGAAGTACTCCATCATGTCCTCGACCGTGCCGGGCTCGAACCGGTCCCGGTGGTAGATCAGCCGCGTGATCGAGACGGGCGCCGGGGTCACGATCAGGGTCAGTGCTTCGCTCGTCTTCTCGAAGTCGTTCACGGAGCGGATCGAGAAGCGGTCGACCAGTTCGCCCCCGCCGATGCCCAGAGGGTAGTTGTCGACGACGACGACGCTTTCGAAGAGCGGCTGGCCCGTGGGCAGGTTCGCCCAGGACCTGATCTGGGTGAGCGGCGCGTACTCGTACCGTCGAGCCGTGGCGTGCACGGTCTGGACCTCGCGCAGCCAGCCCGCCAGACCACCGCCTTCGGGCACGGTGACGCGCACCGGCAGCGTGTTGATGAACGAGCCGACCATCCCGTCGACGCCCCGCAGTTCGGCGGGGCGCCCCGAACTGGTGCACCCGTAGGTGACCTCCGAGTCCCCGCTGAAGCGCCGCAGTACCAGCGCCCAGGCCGCCTGGAGCACCGTGCTGAAAGTGACCTGATGGCGGGCCGCGCACGCGCGCAACCGATCGTTGAGGGAGTCGGGTAGCTCCTGGCGCACCTCGGCGACCTCGCCCGGGCCGCGGTCCGGGGCGATCCGCAGCATCGGGCCGAGCCGACCGCTGTCGACGGGCCCGGCGAGGGCGCGGCTCCACCAGTCCTTGGCCGCGTCCATGTCCTGGTGCTGTAGCCAGGCGATGTAGTCGCGGTACGGGGCCGGCGCGGGCGGCGGCGGGGTGTTGGCGAGCAGGCAGCGGTAGCGCCGCACGACATCGGCGAGGACGATCGGCACCGACCAGCCGTCGAGCAGCAACATGTGGTGGGTCCAGACGAACCCGTGGCGCTGGGCGTCGAGCCGGACCAGGTGCAGCCGCTGGAGCGGCGGCTGCTCCGGGTCGAACCCCGCGGCCCGGTCCTCGGCGAGCAGCCGCTCGAACCGGGCTTGTCGTTCGTCCTCGGGGGCCTCCGACCAGTCGTGCCGCACCAGCGCGCCGGGTGGTTTCCGGTGGACGACTTGGAGCGGCTTGTCCAGGCCCTCCCAGTGGAAGGAGGTCCGCAGCGCCGGATGCGCCTCGGCGACCTGCTGCCAGGCCCGCTCCAGGAGGTCGGCGTCGAGAGCGCCTTCGATCTCGAAACTGCGCTGGGCGACATAGGTGTCCGCGTCGCCCCCGTACAGGGTGTGCAGCAGCATGCCCTGTTGCAGCGGCGACAGTTCGTAGACGTCCGCGACGTCGGAGGTGCTCACTGGTCCTCCCGGCCCGCCTGTATGCGGTTGAGCAGTCCGTCTAGCTGTGCCTGATCGACCCGGGCGAGCGGGAAGTCCGACGGGGTGCGCGCGGCGTCGCCGCCGGCCGCCAGCGAACGCAGTTCGGCCAGGAAGGCCGCCGCGAGCCGGTCCACGGTTTCGCGTGAGTGCAGCCTCTCGCTGTAGTCCCAGGTCACGGTGAGGCGTCCGCTGTTGACGGCGGCATGCACTTCCAGCGGGTAGGGGCGTCGGCCCAGCGGGCTCGCCCCCGGGCCGGCGGGCCCGGTCACGGTGAAGCCGGCGGTCGCTGTCGACGGTTCGTGAAGCTGTCCGGTGTACTCGAAGACCACGGAGGCGGGGGAGGGCGGCAGCGGGTCGTTGCCCTGGTGCAGCAACTGCCAGCCGAGCCCGCCGTCGGGAACGGCCCGCATGGCTTCCTTGACCGCCTTCAAGGTGGTTTCGGGCGGGTTGTTCTCCGCGCTGACCAGGGCGACCGGGTGGACCGTCTCCAACCAGCCGACGGTCCGCGCCAGGTTGATGTCGTCGAAGACCTGGTCGCGGGTGTGCCGCCGGAGGTCGACCAGGTGCCGGGGTACGCCGGTCCACTCGCCGAGGGTGCGGCCCAGGGCGGTGAGGAGGATGTCGTCGATCCGGCAGTCGTGCGCGGCGGGCGCCGCGTGCAGCAGCTCGGCGGTCGTCTCGGCGTCGAGTGCCGCGACGGACCGGCGGGCGCTGTCGACCGTGTCGGAGTCCGGGCTGTTCGTCGTGTCGAAGGGCACGGCGCCGCTCGCCGCCCCGATCAGCTGCGACCAGTAGGGCCGTTGCGACTGCACGGGCTGGGTGCCGGCGTACGAGGCGAGGCGGCGGGCCCAGGACTGCCAGGAGGTGGTCTTGGCAGGCAGGGCGACCGTTCGGCCCGCGCCGAGCGCGAGCAGCGCGGTCCGCAGGTCTTCCACGAGGATCCGCAGCGAGGTGGCGTCGGCGACCAGGTGGTGCGCGATCACTGCCAGCCGGTCCGGGCGCTGGTCGCCGAGCCGGAAGAGTTCGAAGCGCACCAGCGGCCCTATGGCGGGCCTCAGACCCGCGGCAGCCTGAGCGGTCAGCTCCGTCATCTTGCGGTCCTGCTCGCCTGTGGCGAGGTCCGACAGGTCGTGCACCTCGAACGGGGTGCGGGAGTCGGGGAGGGCGATGCGGACCCGGGTCTGTATGCCGTTGAGCTGGAACCGCTGACGCAGGCCGTCATGGTGGACGAGAAGCTGGTTGACCGCCTCGCGCAGCAGGTCCGTTCCGTGGCTCTCGTGCAGTTCGAGCAGCACGGAGACGTTCCAGTGGTGCGGCTCGGAGAAGTCCGCCTCACAGAACCAGCGTTGTAGCGCGGTCAGCGGGGAGGGGCCGTTGACCACACCCTGCTCGGCGTCGATGACCGGCGCGGCCGTGGTCACCGCTGCGAGGAGGGCGACCGTGGGGTGCTCGAAGAGATCGAGCGGTGAGATGCGGATACCGACGTCCTGCGCCTGTGCGACGACCTGGATGGCCAGGATCGAGTCGCCGCCCAGCTCGAAGAAGTTGTCGTGGACGCCGACGCTGTCCACCCCGATGACGCCTGCGACGATCCCGGCGAGCTGCTCTTCCACGGGGGTGACAGGAGCGACGAACTCTGCTGCCTCGGCCGGGCGGGCGGCCACGGGAGTCGGCAGCGCGGCATGGTCGATCTTGCCGTTCGAGGTCAGAGGGAGGGCTTCCAGCTCCACGAACGCGGCGGGCACCATGTATGCCGGCAGTTCCTTCTCCAGGAACTCCCGCAGGTCACCGGTGGCGGGAGCGGGAGCGGTGCGGGGCACCACGTACGCCACCAACCTCTTGTCGCCTGGTTCGGGCTCGTGCACGACCACCACGGACTCGACGATCTCGGGGTGCAGACTGAGGGTGGACTCGATCTCCGCCGGTTCCACCCGGAATCCGCGGATCTTGATCTGGGTGTCCGCCCGGGAAACGAACTCCATTGTCCCATCGGGTCGCTGGCGCACCAGGTCTCCCGTGCGGTACAGCCGCTCGCCCGGCCGCGCCGGATCGGGGCAGGCTACGAACCGCTGCGCGGTGAGGCCGGGGCGGCCGTGGTAGCCGCGCGCCAGGCTGACGCCGCCGATGTACAGCTCGCCGAGGCCCCCTACTGGGACCGGACGCAGCCGGTGGTCGAGTACGTGCAGGTCGGCAGAGGGCAGCGGGGTGCCGATCGGCAGGTTGGGCCAGTCTCGGCCCTGGTCGACCGGGTCGAGGCGGAAGAACGTCGAGCTGACGGTCGTCTCCGTCAGGCCGTACACGTGCATCAGGGGCACGCCCAGCGCTTGCCACATCTTGATTCGGTCCGGGAGCACCCGCTCACCGCCGATGATCACCAGGCGGAGCGACTCCGGAAGTGCACGGTCCTCGCGGCGGAGCGAGCGCGTCCACTCGTGCCAGTAGGCGGTGGGCAGCTCCATCACGGTGATTCGTTCGCGTTCGGTCAGCTCGGCGAGGTCGGCGCCGCCGCCGAGCAGCTTGGTGGCGGGGATGACCACGGTGCCGCCCGCCAGCCAGATCGGGAACAGCTCCTCCACGAGCACGTCGAAGCTGGGGGAGGCGAACTGCAGGAAGCGGTCTCCGCTGCCCAGCCCGAAGCGTTCCACGACCTCGCGGGCGAAGGTCGCCAGCGAACGGTGCTCGATGAGGGCGCCCTTGGGACGGCCGGTCGAACCCGAGGTGTAGACCATGTACGCCAGCGACTCGGGGTCGGGAAGGTCGGGAAGGTCGTGGTCGGGGCCGTCGTGGGGCTCGTCTACCAGGAGGGTCTTCCGCCGTGGTTGGTCGCCCGCGACGGTGAGGGCGGAGAGGGACTTCTCCTCGGTGAGGAGCACGCGTACGTCCGCGTCCGCCAACATGAACGCCAGCCGCTCCGGCGGATAGGAGGGGTCGAGGGGTACGTAGAACCCGCCCGCCTTGAGCACCGCGAGGATCGCGACGGCCATCCGGGGGGACCTGTCGAGGAGGATGCCGACGGCGACCTCGCGGCCGACGCCGCGCTCGCGCAGCAGGTGTGCGAGCCGGTTGGCGCTGCGGTTGAGCTCCGCGTAGCTCATGGCGGTCCCGTCGTGGACGACCGCGGTGGTGTGCGGGGCGAGGGCAGCCCGCCGCTGGAACAGCTCGATGAAGCCCGGGCCGCGGTCACCCGCGCTGGCGGAGGTCGGGCCGGTCATGTCCAGTGTCCTGGGGACGATGAACTCCACGTCGGCGACCGCCGTGTCGGGGGCGGTCACCAACTGGCGCAGGACGTTGACGAACTGGGAGGCCAGCAGTTCCACCGTTTCGGGGTCGAACAACTCGGTGCTGTACTGCCACTGCAAGGACACCTTGTCGCCGACGGGCATGGCGAACAGGGTCAGGTCGATGGAGACCGGACCGATGTCCATCGGCTCCGGTGTGATCGTCAGTCCCGGCACCTCCAGGGTGTTGCTCGGCGCGGTCAGGACGTTGATCATCACCTGGACCAGCGGGGTCTGCGCGGCCTCACGCCCGATGCCCAACTGCTCCAGGAGCCGCTCGAAGGGCAGGTCCTGGTGGTCGTAACCGGCGGTGGTGGTGTCCCGCGCGGCGTGTACCAGCTCGCGCAGGGTCTGTTCCTGAGCGAGCTGCATCCGAAGGGGCAGCAGGTTGGCGAAGCAGCCGATGAGCTGTTCGGTCTCCACCCGGTTGCGGCCGGAGATGGCTGACCCGATGACCAGATCGTCCTGCCCGGAGTAGCGCTGGAGCAGCACCGAGAAGGCGGCGAGCAGCACCATGAACAGCGAGACGTTCTCGCTCTCGGCGAACGACTTCAGGTCGGCACTCAGTTCGGGCGACAGCTCGATGTGGTGCTGGGCACCGGCGAAGGTGGGCCGGGCCGGGTAGGGCCGGTCGATCGGCAGGGGGAGGTGAGTGGGTACCCCCGCCAGTGCCTGCTTCCAGTAGGTGAGTTCGGCGGCGATCCGCGCGTCGTCGAACTCCTTCGCCTGGAGCGCGGCGAAGTCGCCGAACTGGATCTCCGGCAGCGGTAGCCCGCCCGTGCCTCCCGACCGGTGGATTCCGTACAGGGTCACGAACTCCCGCACGAGGATGGCCATCGACCAGGCGTCGGAGGCGGCGTGGTCCGTGGTGAAGAGCGCCACGTGGGTGTCGGTACCCAGTCGCAGCAGCTGGATCCGCAGTCGTTGGTGGTCTTCGGGGGCGAAGGGGCGCACCAGTTCGGCGTCGGCCCGGCGTCCCACTTCCGCCAACTGTTCGTCGGCGGGCAGGTGGGAGAGGTCGACCAGCGGGGTCGGTACCGGCGCGACGGGCTGCACCACCTGCACGGGAGTGCGGCCCTGTAGCTCGACCGTGGACCGCAGCGCCTCGTGGCGCTCGACGATCTCCGTCAGCACCCGGCTGAGTAGCTCCAGGTCGAGTTCGCCGATGAGCCGCAGGGCTCCGCCGATGTTGTTGGATCCGCGGATTCGACCCGTGGTCCATTCGCGCAGCTGCGCGAACGACAGGGGGGTCGGCATGCTCCGGTCACGCGGCTTGATCCGGCTGTCCGGGGCGGGGCCGCGCTCTGCGGTCATCGCGGAGAGCCGCCGTTCCAGGAGCTCGCGCTTCTCCGGGGAGAGGGCTTCGATGCGGCGCTGCAAATCGTCGGTCATCGGCCTGCCGCCATCCTGGAGTCTTCGCGTAGTACTTGTTCGAGGGCGGTGAGTCCGGCGGTGAGTTCGGTGGTGGTACCGCCGAAGCCGAGTCGGGCGTAGGAGCTGAAGTCGTCGCCGAAGCACATGCCGGGGACGAGCAGCACCCGGTGTTCCTCGGCCAGCTTGCGGCAGGAGCGCTCCACGTCCGGGAGCTGAGGGAACTCGACGAAGGTGGTCACGCTGCCGGCTGGTGGAGTGACCCGGACCAGCTCGGGGATGTCGGCCGCCCACTCCAGCAGGATCTTCAGGTTGGCACCCGCGTGCTCTCGTTGGAGCGCCACGATCCGGTCGGCGTTGCGTACGGCCTTCTCGGCGAAGAACTCCAGCACGGGCGAGACGTACAGTGCGATGTAGTCGCGCAGCACCGCCATCTCCTCGTGGAGTCGCCTTGGCGCCAGGCACCAGCCGACCCGCATGCCCGCCAGGCCGTAGCTCTTGGAGAGCGTGCCGAAGGAGATGACCTTGTCGTAGCGGTCGTGCGGGAGGCGCAGTGGGGCCGAGGCGTACGTCATCTCTCCGAACGCGTTGTCCCACACCAGCCAGGCACCCGACTCGGCCGCGATGGCGATGAGCTCGTCCTGCTGCTCTGCCGTGATCGACACCCCGGTCGGATTGTGCGGGAAGTTCACCACGATCATCCGGGGGCCGGACGCGGCGAGTTTGCGCAGCAGCTCCAGGTCGGGGGCGAAGCCCTGGTCCGCGCGCAGGGGCCATCGGGTGATCCGGCAGCCCCTCGACTGGGCGATGTCGTAGAGCTGTTGGTAGGCGGGGTCGACGACGATCACTTCGTCGCCCGGGTTGAGCAGCGTGTGCATGACGATGTAGATCGCCTCGCTCGACCCGTGGGTGACCATGACCGGGTCGACGTCGCCACCGGTCCAGCGGTCCGCGAGGGCGGTCCGCAGCCCGGGGCCGCCGTACGCCTCGCTGTCGTGCAGCACCAGCGAATCCAGCTCGGACATCTCGAATCCGCAGAGCGCGCGCAGTTCCGCCATGGACAGATCGCGTACCCCGCTGCTGCCGATGTCATGGTCGACCTTGTGGTAGTAGTCGCGCATCCAGGCTTCGAGCTTGGCTATGGCGATGCCCATACGTAATTCCATCCCGTCCGCGGCTACTTCGGTGGGAACCTCGACGCCGACATTCGACAACTTCCCCAGCCTCAGCCAGCCTCCTGCACCGCCCCCCGCGCCCGCATGTCGTCCTTTCATGTGACACCGCTGCTCCGACTCGGCACGGGTAGTTTCGAAGCCGCAACAGCCCTTTTCGGTTTCCCCGGTTCAGCAAGGAGAGGTGGTCAGCCGGTGGACTTCGAGATCCACACCTGTGAGCGGCCGGTGTCGGACGAGGAGCGCGGGGCCGTCCTCGCCGCGCCCGGGTTCGGCAGGACGTTCACCGACCACATGGTCACCGTGCGCTGGGACGAGGGACTCGGTTGGTACGACGGCCGCCTCGAACCGTACGGGCCGATCAGCCTTGACCCCTCCGCCTCCGTCTTCCACTACGGCCAGGAGTGCTTCGAGGGCATGAAGGCCTACCGGCAGGACGGCGGCGGCATCGCACTGTTCCGGCCGGAGGTCAACGCGGCCCGGTTCAACCGCTCCGCGGCGCGCCTCGCGATGCCCGGCATACCGGAGCAAACCTTTCTGCGCGCGCTGGAGATCCTGGTCGCCCAGGACAGTGACTGGGTTCCCGACGGCGCGGGCAACAGCCTCTACCTGCGCCCCCTGATGATCGCCACCCAACACGAGCTCGGGTTCACCCTGCCCTCGCGCAGCTACCTCTTCGTGGTCTTCGCCTCACCCGCCACCGCCTACTTCGGTGCGGAGGGCGTCCGGCCGCTGACGGTGTGGCTGTCCGAGGAGTACACCCGGGCAGCACCCGGCGGCACCGGTGCGGCCAAGGTCGGAGGCAACTACGCCGCCGCCTTCGCCGCCCAGCGTCAGGGCGTCACCGAGGGCTGCGACCAGGTGGTGTGGCTGGACGCGGCCGAACACACCTGGGTCGAGGAGATGGGCGGCATGAACGTCTTCTTCGTGCTCGACGAAGGAGACGGCAGCCGCCCGCGGATCGTCACACCGCCGCTGACCGACACACTGCTGCCCGGCGTGACCCGTGATTCGCTGCTACAGCTGGCCCCGAAGCTCGGGCTGGACGCCGAGGAACGGCCCATGTCGGTGCCCCAGTGGCAACAACTGTGTGCGGCCGGGAAGATGACCGAGGCGTTCGCCTGCGGCACGGCCGCAGTCATCGCCCCGATCGGCAAGGTCAAGGGCGCCGGTGGCAAGGCGTGGACGATCGGCGACGGCGAACCGGGACCGGTCACCATGCGGCTGCGCGAGGAGCTGCTCGGTATCCAGTACGGACAGCTTCCCGACCCCAGTGCCTGGGTGCACAAGGTCTGTTGAGGGGCCGCCAGAGCCGGAGCCCGCCCCCGTGACCATCCGCCCTGCGTTGAGCCCGGGGCCCGGATGTCGTCCTTTCATGTGACAGTACGCGCGGGTTCCCTGCCGGTAGCTTCAGCTTGACGTCCAGCAGTAATTGGGCGGCCAGAGTGTGCAATTCGTCGACAATTCCGGGGCGACGCCGAAGCCGGCGCTCCATGAATCCCTGGTGCGGTATTCCAGCCCGACCCGCTCCACTCACAGCTGCCAAATCAAGGAGCCGATGAAATGAATCCCTTCGACGATTCCAACGGGACCTTCTCCGTTCTCGTCAATGGTGAGGAGCAGCACTCGCTCTGGCCCGTGAAACTGGATGTTCCGGCCGGCTGGACCGCCGTCCACGAGGGCACCCGGCAGTCCTGCCTGGACTACATCGACCAGAACTGGACCGACCTCCGCCCGCTCAGCGCACGCCAGGACCCGGCGGTCGCCTCCGCCTCCAGTTGAGCCTGCACGGTGTCGGTGAGCAGAGCCGAGCAGAGAATCACAAGGTAGGGAATCAGTGATGGGTAGCCTTCAGCCAGCTCGCTCGCCGCGCTGCGTGCACGACATGGTCGCGGAACAGGCCGCGCGGACACCCGAGGCGACCGCGGTCAGCCATGGCGACCGCAGCCTCAGCTTCCAGCAGCTCGACTCCGGCGCCGACGCCCTGGCACGGCGGCTGCGCGCGGCCGGTGTCGGCGGCGGGAGCACTGTCGCGGTGCTGCTCGACCGTTCGATGGACCTGATGGTCGTGCTGACGGCGATCCTCAAGGCGGGCGGCGCCTACCTGTACCTCGACCCGGCCGAGCAGGCGGAGCAGCGAGCCCGCATTCTCGACGACGCACAGGCACGTTTCGCCGTCGTGGACTCCGGCACCGCACCCCTGGCCCAGGGCATCGAGCACGTGCTCTCGATCGACGACCCCGCCGAGCCCGGAGCGGCCGAGCCCGGCCTGCTGCCGGCCACCGAGATCGGACCGGACAGCCCCGCCTACGTCTGCTACACCTCGGGCTCCACGGGCACGCCCAAGGGCGTGGTGGTCTCGCACCGCGCGATCTTCAGGCTCGTCGACGCTCCCTCCTGGATCGACGTCCGACCGGAGGACGTCTTCCTACAGATCACCCGCGTCGGGTTCGACGTGTCGACCTTCGAGATCTGGACCGCGTTCGTCCGCGGGTGCCGGCTCGCCCTGGCTCCGTCCGGCCGGGCCGATCTGGAGGAGATCGTCAAGACGATCCACGACGAAGGCGTCAGCATCCTTTGGTTGACCTCTGGCCTCTTCCACAAACTCGTCGCCCACCACCTGGAGAGCCTGGGCACGGTCCGCCACCTCCTCGCCGGCGGCGACGTGCTCTCCCCGGACCACGTCCGGCGGGTCCTCGCGGCTCATCCGCACCTGACGTTCACCAACGGCTACGGCCCGACCGAGAACACCACCTTCACGACCTGCTGGACCACCCGCACCAGCAGCGACAACGAGCGCGTCCCGATCGGTACCCCGATCGACGGCACCACAGCGGCCATCCTCGACGACGCCATGCGTCCCGTCCCGCCGGGGGAATGGGGCGAGCTGTGGGTCGGCGGAGAGGGGGTGGCCACCGGCTACCTCAACAAGCCGGGCGCCACCGCCGAGAAGTTCGTCGCCGACATCTTCGGGGACCAACCCGGGCGCCGCATGTACCGCACCGGTGACATCGTCCGCGAACTGCCCGACGGGGCCATGGACTTCCTGTGCCGAGCAGACCGCCAGGTCAAGATCCGCGGCTACCGGGTGGAGCCCAGCACCGTGGAGACGGAACTCCTCAAGGACCCGAGGGTGGAGGAGGCCGCCGCGCTCACTCACACCGACGGAGCCGGGGACACCCGCCTGATCGCGCACGTCGCCGTGGGCAGCATGCCCGAGGAGGAGGCGGCGGCACTCGGCGCCAGCCTCCGTGAGCAGCTCGCGGCCACCTTGCCGGCCCACCTCGTCCCCTGGGCGATCCTGGCCCTGCCGGAGATCCCGCTCAACGCCAACGGCAAGGTCGACCGTGCCGCCCTGCCGTCCGCGAAGATCCCGCGCAACGTGTGGAACGAGTACGTCGAGCCCACCGACGACCTCGAACGCCGCCTCGCGCAGATCTGGAGCGACGCCCTCGACGTCGAGCCCATCGGGATCACCGACAACTTCTTCGAACTCGGCGGGCATTCGTTGATGGCCGCCGAACTGCTCGCCGCGCTTCAGAACGACTTCAACGTCGAGCTGCCGGCCCGCACGCTGTACCTGCGTCCGACGATCGAGGACCTCGCCGAGAGCCTGCGGCAGCACGAGGGGACGGGCCCACTGACCTCGGCTGCCGAGCCGCGGCCGGATCAGCAGCCCGAAGCGACGAAGGAGGCCGCGGATGCGACCGTTCGATGAATCCACCGGGACCACGGCCGGAGCACGCGTGCCCGCCACCGGCTGCCCGGTCGGCAAGGCCGCCATGGGCCTTGCCGACCCCATGCTCTACAGCGACGGGGACTACCACCCGCTCTGGGCCGAGCTGCGCGAGAAGGACCATCTGACCTGGCAGCAGGTGGACGAAGCCAACGGTTTCTGGTCGGTGGCCAACTACCACGAGGCCGACCAGGTGTTGCGCGACTCCCATACGTTCACCTCGGAGCGCGGCACGCTGCTGAACATCCTCGGTGTCGAGGATCCGGCGGGCGGCAGGCAGATCGCGGCCACCGACCCACCGCGACACACCATCATGCGCGCCCGACTCCAAAAGGCCATGGCCATCAAGGCCATCGAACGCCAGGAGGAGATGATCCGGGAGCTGGTCCTGGAGATCCTTCAACCCCTCCAGGACGGTGGCCCCTTCGACTTCGCGGAGGCGATGCTGGCCCTGCCGGTCGCCGTCGGCGGTGTCTCCATGGGCCTGCCCCGCGAAGACTGGCCCTGGCTGGCCAAACTGCTCAACTCCTCCATCGCCGCCGACGACCCCGCCTACCGGCGGCCAGGCGGCACCCAGGAGACGCTCGACCACGCCCACCGCCAGCTCTTCGCCTATTTCCAGGACATCTACGGTGAGCGCCGACGCAATCTGGGTGACGACCTCATCAGTGTCCTGATCACCACCGAGGTGGACGGTCGGACCATGACGCCGGGTGAGGTGATGTCCAACTGCTACAGCGTGCTCCTCGGGGCCGTGGTCACCACCCCGCACTCGCCCAACTACATGATGGCCGAGCACCTTGAGGACGGGCTGCTCGACAGCTGGGCCTCGGACCTCAGCGTCACGCCCACCGCCGTGGAGGAGGCCCTGCGCATGGCCTCGCCGGTCAGCCATTTCATGCGGTACGCGGTCAACGACACCGTCATCCGCGGTACCCGTATCAGGGCCGGAGACGCCGTGGTGGTCTGGCTGGGGTCGGCCAACAGGGACGGGGCGGTGTTCCCGAATCCCGACACCTTCGACCTGCGCCGCAGGCCGAACAAGCACGTGGCGTTCGGCATCGGCCCGCACTACTGCGTCGGACACACCGTCGCCAGGGTCACCCTGAAGATCCTTTTTGCCGAACTCCTGGGAAGGTTCACCGACTTCGCATACGCGGGGGAGAAGTCCCGGCTCCAGTCGAACTTCATATCCGGCTACAAGAACCTCCCGATCACCGCCCGGCCGCGCTGATCCCCCTGCCCGGGACGACCGTTCCTCCACCACCCCGACCCCTGGAGACCCGCCGATGAACCACCGCCCCTCCGGCCGGAACCCATGGCTGCCGCACAGGCCCGCGGCAGGTGCCGCAGCGCGGGTGTTCCTCATCCCCTACTCGGGTTGCGGCGCCAGCATGTACCGACAGTGGCCACGACAGTGGAACGGGGTGGACCTCATCCCGGTGGAACTCCCGGGCCACGAGACACGGTTCGCCGAACCCAACTTCACCACCTACCAGGAGCTCGCCCGGGCGATGGCGCCCGGGCTCGCGGACCACCTGGACGTCCCCTTCGCCTTCTTCGGACACTGCGGTTCGGCGCTCGCCGCCTACGAGGTCTCGGCCGAACTGTCCCGCAGAGGCGGTCCCGTCGCGACCGAGCTGTATGTCTCCTCGCAGGTCGCCCCGCAGGACGGACCGGCGGGCCGCTTCCTGACCATGGACGACACTGAGCTGGGTGGCGAACTTGACAAGCTGATGAGGCGGATGGGTGGTGACCCCAGCCCGGAGATCCTCTCCTTCTACCTGGAGATCCTGCGGGCAGACGTCGACACCAACAAGCGGTACGTCATGCCGGACCCCTGTCGGCTACCGGGCCGGATCACCGCCATCGGGTGGACCGAGGACGACGAGATCCCCTTCGCCGACATGACGGGCTGGACGGAGTGCGGAGAGACCACCTCCGTGCTGCTTGAGGGGCACCACCACAAGTTCATGGAGGCACCCGAAAGCCTCCTCGACACCATGGCGGGCAACCTGCTGAAGGCGGGGACCCCGTGACCGGCCCGGCCCGCCCCGTTCCGGACGTCGATCGTCGCTGGTTCAAGCGGTTCGGCCGCAGCGGACCTGCCGAAACCCGGCTCTTCTGCTTCCACTTCGCTGGTGGCAGCGCATCTTTGTTCCGCCAGTTGCCGCAGCAGTTGCCCTGGTACATCGAGCCGGTGGCGGTGCAGCTCCCAGGCCGCGCGGACCGGTTCACCGAAACTCCGTACGAACGGATGCAGCCGCTGGTGGACGACCTCATCGAGGTGATGGAGCCGCTGCTCGACAAGCCGTTCGCCTGCTACGGCGTCAGTATGGGGGCCCGGGTCTCCTGGGCGCTGGCCCACGCCCTGCGCGAGCGCGGACTGCCGCAGCCGCGGGAGCTGTTCCTGGCGGCCAGCGTGGCGCCCGCGTGCGACGACGGCCAGTGGGAGTGGGACGGTCGGGAGGACGGCCTCGTCGGATATGTGCGTGACATGGGCGGAACACCCGTCGAGGTCCTGGAGCAACCCGATCTGCTCGCCGGGCTGCTGCCGACCCTGCGGGCGGACCTGACGGTGCTCACCACCCACGGCTTCCGGCCGGCCACGCCGCTCGACATGCCGATCCGGGCCTTCGCGGGCACCGAGGACCAAGAGGCCCACCCCGAGCGGATGGCGGACTGGTCCAAGGAGACCACGGGCCGGTTCGACCTGACACCGGTCCCGGGCGGTCACTTCTTCGATGCCGAGGGCCAGCGCCAGGTCGCCCGCACGATCGTCGAGCAGCTCACCTGACCACTCGCGACTTGAGGGACCTGGCGGATTCTGTCCGAAGATCGTTGGTCCACCGGTGGCTGCCCCGGTCTGTCCACGGGACAGCCCTTACCATGCGTTTATGGTGAATTTCGTGCTGGTGGCGGGTGCTTGGCTGGGAGCCTGGGCGTGGGACGAAGTGGTTCCGGAGCTACGGGCGGGCGGGCACACAGCCCATCCGCTGACGTTGTCCGGGCTCGCCGACAAGCAAGGGACCGCGGCCGGACAGCAGACCCACGTGCAGGACATCCTGGACGAGGTGGAACGCCTCGACCTCCGTGACGTCGTGCTCGTGGGGCACAGCTACTCGGGCATCCCCGTAGGTCAGGCGGCCGATCGGCTCGGCGAGCGACTGACCCGTGTGGTCTTCGTCGACTCCAATGTTCCGGCCGACCGCGAGTCCTTCGTTTCGGCCTGGCCGGATGGCAGGGACATGGTCGAGGCTTCGATCGCCGAGAACGGGGGCTTCTGGGCGCCGCTGGCCGCGGCTGACTACGAGGGCCAAGGGCTCACCGAAGAGCAGATCGGTCGGATCGTGGCCGGCTCGACGCCACATCCAGGTGCCACGCTGACCGAGCCCGCCGTGTTGACCCGCCCGCTCGGGGAACTGCCGGCGGTGTACGTCAAGTGCCTGCTCGACGGCGACGAACCGAACGAGGACGTGGTGGAGCTGCTGACCGCCGAGCGCTGGCGCCTGGTCGAGATGGACACGGGCCACTGGCCCATGTTCTCCCAGCCACGTGAACTGGCTCGGGTCCTCCTGGAGGCGGCTGCGCGTTAGCCGCGGCGGGCACGGGGCGCCGGGGTGGTTCGACGTCCTCGGCGCGCCGAACCGCCTCCGTCAGCCGTCAGCCGTCAGCCGTCAGCCGTCAGCCGTCAACCGTCAGCGGCCCGAAGGCAGTGGCCGCGGTGCCGCGTGCCTTGACAGCATGGAATCCCGACCGACCCGACCGCCCCGCGCCCACAGGAAACGGAACCCCGCCAGATGACTGTCTTCCGTATCAGCCCCGCCGTAGCCGAGGCCTTTCCCGACACCTGCATCGCCCTGGTCACCGCCACCGGGTTGCGCGGCCACGAGCCCTGGCCCGAGACCACCGGCGCCGTCGCGGACCTGGAGCAGCGGTTGGCGGACGGCTCCTGGCAGCCTGCCGACGAGGGCGATCCGCGCATCGAGGCGTGGCACACCGCCTACCGCTCCTTCGGCACCAACCCGCGCCGCATCCGGGCCAGCGTCGATGCACTGGGCCGACGCGTGGCCAAGAAGGGAACGCTGCCGCGGATCAATCCGGCCGTCGACTCCTACAACGCCGTCTCCGTCCGGCACGCCCTGCCTGCCGGCGCCTTCGACCTGGACCGGGTCGAGGGCGACGTCGAGATCCGGTACGCGGACGGTGCGGAGCACTTCACTCCGCTCGGCGAACCCGACACCGTGGAGACCCCCAAGCCCGGCGAGATCATCTATGCGGACGCCATCGACGTCCTGACCCGCCACTGGAACCACCGTGATGCGCACCGCACCCGCGTCACCGAGGACTCCAGCCATGTCGTCTTCATCCTCGAAACACTCCACGCCACCCGTGACGGAGGCCTCCTCAAGGACGCCGCGCACGAGTTGCAGGGCCTGCTCAACCCGCACGCACAGGACACCTCCGTGCACCACCTCAGCCCGGCAGATCCCGAGATCACCCTCTGACGCAAGGCCGGGAGGGGCGTGCCGCGGCCTGGTTGCTCGGTGGCGTGGCCCGGGGTCAGGGGGTGGCCTCCGCGGTCTGGCCCGCCCGCGGGGTGGCGTCGAGGACCGTCAGGAGCCCCTCCCGTGCCGCGGCGACCGACTCGTAACAGGGGAACACCCTGGTGAGACCGGTGATGCGGAAGATCTCAAGCAATGGCGCCCGGGTGCACACGAGGGCGATTCCACCGTTGGTCTGGCGCGCACGCTTGAGGGCGCCGACCAGAAGGCCGAGCCCGGGGCCGTCCATGCGGACGACGGCTTGGAGGTCGATCAGCAGCAGGTGACGTCCCTGATCAAGCAGGCTGTGCAGGGTCAGGCGGAGCCTGGGGACGCTGACCGCGTCGAGCCCGCCCTGGAGCGTTATCAGGGACATCACTGCGGAGAGGGGCTCATGGGTGCACTCCAGCCCGTCGGGGGCCTGGTTGAGGAGCGCGGAGCGTTCGCCGTCCTGCGTGGTGTTGCGGGGGCGCCGGAACAGCTGGGTGATCAGGGGCAGTCCCACCTCGGCCTCGGACACGGTCGAGTAGATGGGGAACACCTTGATCAGGCCTGAGCTCTGGAGGATCTTCAGGAGCCGACGGTCGGTGCACACGATGGCCACTCCGCCTTCGTGGGCCCTCGTCCGCTTGAGGGCTCCGACCATGACGCCGCAGGCGGTGCTGTCCAGGAAGTCGACCTTGCTGAGATCGATCACCACCTGGCTGTAGCCGTGGTTGATCGCCTCCACGATGCTCTCGCGCAGGAACGGCGCCCCGTAGACACTGATCTCGCCCACCGGTTTCACCACCGTCATCAACTCGGAGACGTGCTCATGACTGATGGTCAGCTCCATGACACTCCATGCTCCGGATGCCGTTTCAACAAGCGTACGTTCCATGTCGTCAACGTCCCCTGGATACCAGGACTTCGGTCCACGAGGTGAGTTGTTCGACGATGCGACGGGCCTTCGAGCCGTCGCCCCGCAGGAGGGGGAGGACAGCTACCGCTGGCAGGCTGGCCAGTGTCACCAGGACGAGTGGCAGAGACAGAACCGCCACCACGAGCACTCCGCACCCCGCATCGCCGAGCTTCCCCAGCCTGGCCACCCAAAGACTGAACATTCCTACCTCCGCCTCAGGTTCCCCGGTGCACCCTGGATGCGCACCGGGCCGTCGTTCCACCATGGGCCCGGTGGAATCGCCGTCGGTCGGGAGGCGACGGACGGCGATCGGACGGGGAGGACGGGAGACGGATGGCGATGAGAGGCGCCGAACGCCGCGGTGAGGGTCGCCGACCGCGGCTGATCGCCCCGCCGCGGGTGCCACCGGGACCGCTCAGGGACTTCAAACGGCACGTGTATCACCTCTATCTCGCAGCCGGCGCACCCGCGTTGGAGGACATCGTGAAGCTCGTCACCGAGGACGACACGCTGCCCGGCTGCCCGAGCAAGGACACGGTGAGCCGGCTGATCAGTGGGGGGACCCTGCCCGGTCTGCCGGATGCGGAGACGGTGGCCGAGGTGCTCGCGAGGGCCCAACCCGGGCCCGTCGATCCCACCGAAGCGGTGGCCCGGACCAGGAAGTTGTGGATCGAAGTCAATTCGAACCCGACGGCGCGGCCCCACACTGCCGAGCAGTGGGGAGCAGCCCGGCTCGGGGTGCTCCCGGCCGTCGGCGGGGAGGACGCGGAGGACACCCTCACTCCGTACCTCGTGCGCGCCCACGACCAGGTTCTTCGTCAACGAATCCGGCAATCGGTCGCCGACCGGGTCTCTGTCCTGGCCCTCCTTGTGGGGCAGCCGTCCAGTGGCAAGACCCGAGCAGCGTACGAGGCCGTGTGCGCGGAGCTCGGGGACTGGCCGGTGTTGATCCCTTCGGGCCCTCGGGAGCTCCTCGACTGGATCGGCACGGACTCGGTGGACGCCTGTACTGTGGTGTGGCTCGATGAGGCAGAGCGTTTCCTCACGGGGCCGCTGGGCGAGGAGACCGCGCTCGCGTTGGGCACCCTGCTGGAGCGGATCTCTCCTTGTGCGGTGTTGGGCAGCATGTGGCCCGAGTACGCACGCCGGTTGGCCAGCAGGGCGAGCGTGGCGCCGGAGGCACCGTTCCATGGGCGGGCCCTCCTCAAACGCAGCCGGGCGGAGATCCACGTGCCCGACTACCTCAGTGCGGACCTGCGGGTGGCTCGCCGGCTCGCGGCGCAGGACCCCCGGATCGCGGCGGCACTGCGGGCCGCACTCGTCGCCTCCGAGGACCGACCCCGACTGATCCAGCAACTGACGGGTGGGCCAGAACTGGTGCAACTCTATGGCCGTGGTCCAGGCAACGCCTTCTCGGAGATCGAACACGCGTTGCTGAGCGCGGCAGTTGACGTCCGTCGGCTCGGTCACAGCGGTGTGTTGCCGTCAGCGCTGCTGGCCGAGGCCGCCGTGGGCTACCTACCGGCGACCGCGCGGGTCACCCATGACAAGGCCTGGTTCGCCAACGCGGTCGAGAGTCTCGTCCAACAGGGGGCCCTGGTTCCAGGTCGTCTCGCCGCGGGGCTGGGGGAACCGGACGGCTACCACGTCTGTGACTACCTCGACCAGAGCGTTCGGCGCTCGCGAGCCCATCTTGCTCCGCCGCCCGAACTGTGGGGGGCGGTGGTGCGGCACGCCCCGGGGGCGGAGGACCTGTGTGCCCTGGGCGAGGCGGCGCAGGACCGCCGTCGTTACGGCCACGCCGTGCGCCTGTACCGGCGGGCGATCGCAATGGGCAGCGAGAACGCGCGGTCCGGTCTGGCCCTCCTGCTCGAAGAGGTCGGTGACGGGTCGGGCGCGGACACGGCGGCAGGCACGAGCGCCCGGGCCTGGCTTACGGTCGCCGTGGCCAGGGAGAACGCCGGCGATCCGCAGGCCGCGGTGCGTGCCTATGAACTCGCGGCGGAACTGGGTGGGGCAGGAGCCTGGGCTGCGCTGGTGCGGCTCGTGTACGCACAGGGCGGAGCGGGCGGTACCGAGGTGGCGGCACGGGCTGCTCGGGCCGGCGACGCCGGGGCTTGGATCGCCCTGGCCCGTCTGCACGAGCAGTCCGGTGCGACCGAGCCGGCCCGGCAGGCCTATCGGGCGGCTGCGGCGGAAGGGGAGCCCTGGGGGTGGATGGGGCTCGCGCGCTTATGTGAGCGGGCGGCGGATCTCCTGGGGGCTGCGATCGCCTACGGGACCGCTGCCGAGGCGGGTGTCTCGTCGGCCTGGCGGGAACTGGTGCGTCTGCACTGGGATGCGGGGAGGCGAGGGGACGCCGAAGAAGCGGCGCTCACCGCCGGGGCTGCCGGGGCCGAGGCCTGGCTCGACCTGGCCCGCAGGCGGTCGGCGTGCGGTGACCTCAGGGGTGCCGAATCTGCCTACCTCGCGGCCGAGTCGGTTTGCGTCGGCAGCGCGGCCACGAAGCTGGTCGCTCTGCGTGAGGCCGCCGAAGACCCACGAGGGGCGGAGGAGGCGGCGGCGAGTGCGGCGCGCTCCGGCGACGGGCAGGCGTGGGGTCTCCTCGCACGGCTTCGGGAGCGCGGTGGTGACCCGGTAGCCGCTGATCGTGCTGCTGAGGAAGCTGCTGCGGTGGGGGACCTGGAGGCGTGGGTGGTCCTGACCCGGATGAGGGAGGCTGCCGCCGACCGGCCGGCGGCTGAGCGGGCGGCGCTCAAGGCTGCTCAAGCGGGTGAGCCAAGTGCTTGGTCGGCGTTGTCGCGGATGCGTGAGCGCTCTGGTGACCGCGAGGCTTCGGAGCGGGCGGCGCATCGTGCGGCGGAGCTCGGCGAGGTCGGTGTGTGGACGGCACTCGGCCGGGTGCGGGCGGAGACGGGGGACCCGGAGTCGGCCGAACGGGCCTTCGAGCTCGCGGTCGGCGCCGGTGATCCGGAAGCGTGGGGTCCGATGGGTGGGCTTCGGGCGGCGCGAGGTGATCACGCTGGGGCGGAGGAGGCCTACCGTTCCGGTGTTGACGCGGGCGATACCGAGGCTTGGGAGGGACTCCTGCGCACCGTCGGGCGCCGGCGGCGCAAGTCGGGCGAGGTCTGGTTCGGCCTGGCCGACGACGGCGGGCTCGTTTCCCGTCTAGCCGACGAGGAGTGGGAGGGAGGCTGATGTGGAGGGGTGCGCCGGCGCGTGGTGACGGGCACCGGGCCGGGGTCCCACGGGTTCCCAGCCCCGGTGCCGATCTCCGCGGCGGGTCAGCTCGGGATCCGGGGACTGCTCTCAGCGAGGCCGATCGCGGCGACGAGGTGCGCCATCTCGGGGTTCCGGGAGGCTTCGGCGAGTGCGTCGCGCAGCACCGCGTTGTGCTCCGGCCTGGCGCGGTCGAGCAGGGCGAAGCCGGCCGGGGTGACCTCGCTGTAGATGCCCCGGCGGTCCTCGGGGCACAGGCAGCGTGCGAGTAGCCCACGGTCCTCCAGTCGGTTGACCAGCCGTGTGGTGGCTGCCTGGCTCAGGGCCATGGCCTTGGCCAGTTGTCCCATCCGCAGGTGGTGTTCCTCCTGGCGGGACAGCAGTTCCATGACTCCGTACTCGCTGACGCTGAGTTCGAAGCGCGCCTGTAGGACCCGCCCCAGTCGCGTCTCGATGCGGGCGTGCAGTACGGCGAGCAGGCGCCAGCCGTGCACCTGGGCCTCAACCTCTTCGTCAGCCAGCGACACGGGCTCCTCCTCCGACGGACCTGCTTCCACGATATCGCCCAACGAGGACTACCCGCGCCAGCAAGGATCTGCTGGCGCGGGTAGTCCGCTTCCGGCCGGAGGTCAGCCGGCGGCGCTGCTCAGCGGCTCGCGGGCGGCCGGTGCCACCTGTGCCTGCGGCTTCAGCGAACCGATCACCAGGACCAGGAGGCCGGCCACGGTGACGGCGGCGCCGACCCACAGGGGGGAGACGAACCCGAACCCGGCGGCCAGAGCCAGACCACCCAGCCACGCACCGAGGGCGTTGCCCACGTTGAAGGCGGCGATGTTCGCGCCGGAGGCCATGGTGGGGGCGTCCTGGGCGTACTTCATGGTTCGCAGCTGCAGGCCGGGGGCGGTGGCCAGGCCGACCGTGCCCATCAGCAGCAGCGAGACGATGGTCATGACCTTGTTCTGCGCGGTCAGGGCGAAGACGCCGAGGACCACGGCGAGCAGGCCCAGGATCACGATGAGGGAGTTGTTCAGGGACTTGTCCGCGGCCTTGCCGCCGAGGTAGTTGCCGACGAAGGTGCCCGCTCCGAACAGCACCAGCAGCCACGGCACCGTGGTGCTGGCGAAGCCGCTGACCTCGGTGAGGGTGAAGGCGATGTAGGTGAAGCCGCCGATCACGCCACCGAAGGCGAGGGCGCTGACCGCGATGGAGACCCACACCTGCGGCCGGCGGAACGCGCCGAACTCACTGCGGAGGCTGGTCTCCGCGGGGGCTGCGGTCTGGGGCACCAGCAGTTTGATGCCGGCCAGTGCGACGACACCGATGATCGTGATCGCCCAGAAGGTCGAACGCCAGCCGAGCTGCTGGCCCAGCATGGTGCCCAGCGGCACACCGAGCACGTTGGCGGCGGTCAGTCCGGCGAACATCAGCGAGATGGCTCCGGCGCGACGGTTCTCGGCGACCATGTCCGCGGCGACGACCGCGCCGACGCCGAAGAAGGCGCCGTGGCAAAGAGCGGCGACGATCCGACCCGTCATCAGCACCGAGTAGACCGGGGCGATGGCGGAGATCAGGTTGCCCGCGATGAAGAGCACCATCAGCGAGAGCAGGACCTTCTTGCGGTCGTAGCGGGCGATCGCTGCGGTCAGCGCGACGGCACCGATGGCCACGCTCAGCGCGTAGCCCGAGACCAGGTAGCCGGCTACGGATTCGGTGACACCGAAGTCCGCCGCCACCTCGGGCAGCAGACCCACGATGCCGAACTCCGTGAGCCCGATGCCGAAGCCCCCAAGTGCCAAGGCAATAAGCCCGATAGGCATGTCCAAACCTTCCGATTGTAGATCAAACTGGATTTTTATGCCGCGTGCGCAATCATTGCACGCGCGGGCTATCGTCACAAGCGCCATAGTTTGGAGTGGCATGGCTGCTGTGACCACGGGTCCCTGAGCTGCCCTCCTGTGAACTTCTCGTTCAGGCAGTGGTCTTGAGGCCGGGTGGGGCCGGCGCTCCTCAGGTCCAGCTGCGGGCGTGAGCGAGCAGCAGGTCCTGAGCGGCCAACACGTGGGGGCGACTGACATCGGCTGATCTCGTCGCCACGTAGGCGGTGGTGATGGGAGGGACCTCGGGTTCCACGAGCTCCACCAGATCCCCACGGGCGAGATCGTCGACACAGAGGTAGGTGGGCAGGACCGAGATGCCGACGGAGGCCTTCACCGCGGCCAACACGGCGCGCTGATCAGGAACCACGACGTCAGGGTCCGTGGGTTCGTGGACGTGGAAGACCGACCACCAGTAGTGATCGATGAGCGGTAGGGACTCGGCGAAGGCCACCAGCGGGTACTTGGCGAGCACCTGCGGGCCCTCTTCGGCGATGCGCCCGGGCGGGATGTCGCGGGCGGTGTCCGCCGAGGCCACCAGGCTGCACTCCTCGTCGTAGAGGGGCAGCGCGGTAACCCCCTTCAGTCGGGGCCGCCCGCGAGCGACGACGATGTCGAGTTCACCGGAGGCCAGTTGGTCGATCAGGGAATCGGACCGGGTCGGGGAGGAGCGGAGTTGTACGCGGTCCCGGAGCATGTTTGCGAGTACGGGCAGGATGCGCTGGCTGATCAGGTCGCTGGGCGCACCCAGACGGAGCAGACGAGCTTCCCCACCCGTGCCGAAGTGCCTTTGCACCACTGCGTCGAGAGCGTCGACCGGGCCCATGGCGTCACTGGCGAGCGCGTCAGCCGCCGGCGTGGGCCTGGAGCCGGTGGGATTGCGGATGAACAGACAGGTACCCAACTTCTTTTCCAGGGCGCGGATCTGCTGAGTGACGGCCGGCTGCGAGATGTTCAGCCGTTGTGCGGCCTTGCCGAACGAGCCGGTGCGGTAGACCTCGATGAAGGTGCGAATCCAAGCTGGGTTCACTGGTCCCATCTCCCCCGATCGCCGCCCGTGTTGCGGGACGGCCCCTCAATGTGTGGCCCCATGTGGTCCGCCGCCACCCCGTGGCCCGCGGGCGCGTCACGGGCCGAGCGGGGCTGCCGTACGGCTGGGGGTGGTGCTCCTCGGGTGGGGCGGTGGCCCTGGGGAGTGGTCTCGCCACCCGGCTGCGTTGACGGGGGCACCTGCATGGTCGGTCGTTGTGCGGCCCGGCCGGTGGTGGCCGGAGGACTCCTGGTCGCAGAGGCCGGGTCGGTGGGCCGGTGTGGTGCGGCGGGACATCGAGAGCCCTGGCGCCGGGCTCTTCGGCTGGTCGGTCATCTGAGTGGGTCGGTTCGGCTTCGCCGGTGTGGCGGTCGGGAGAGTACGGGGCGGGCGGCGTGGAGTGCCCGAGCGGAGTTCGAGGGGGCGCCGGTCCGGGGCCGGCGGGCTCGTGGTGGTTGATCGGACCATGGGCATCGCGCTGTGGCCCGGTTGACGTCGTGGGCCGCGGTCGCGGTCGGGCGGTCGAGTAGCGGTGGTGCGGTCGAGGGGTTCGAGAGGTTCGCTGCGAATCGGAGGTTGGACACGCAATGACCTTTCTCGTGACAGAAGTTCGGCTTCGACCGAATGGAAGGTAGCAACGAGGGTGGCGCTCGTAGGCAACTGCGTGGTAATGCAGTGTCATTGCACGATCACGGGCTTCCGGTACGGGCTCCGGGCGGGTCCTGGCGACAAGGGGGTCCTCGGGGCGCTCATGTGGCCCGCCGACACCTGATCGCAAGGCGGTGCGCAAGGCCGCAGGGCGTCGCGGTGGTCAGACGTGAACGCGCCATTCGCTCCGGTCGGGGCGGTGCGGTGAGGAGGCCCCGCCCGAAGGTGCCGCCCCCGCGGTCTTGATCGCCGCTGGTCGTGCCCAGAACCGGCGTACCGGTGCTGTCGGGGCCCGCGCGCACCGGGGCGCGGCACGTACGACGTAGGGCGTGAATCCGCCACCGGCCCGATAAGGGAAGTTATCTCCCTGATAGTGGCCGTTATTTGACGCTCAGATGTTCCCGTTGTTCTAGTGGTGATCGGTCAGCCCTCCCCAGACGGCGCGGAATTTCCTGGGGGCTCCATGTGGATGGCATTCCGCAGCTGCCCGAGCTGGCCCTCTCCCTTCCTCCGTGTGCCGTACCCATCTGAGAACGAGAACGGGCTGGGATCGCTCCCAGCGGCGTGAGCGACCAGTCAGAACATGCTTCCCAAACCTGGAAACCCGATCCTCCCGGGCCCTGGCAGAGGGCCCACCGTCCAGACAGTCGATCCAGGTGCTCCACCTGCCGCCGCACCTTGATGCCCGGATTCACAGGCGGAACGGCTGTGACCGACCCGAGCCGGCCGGTGACGGCATGTCGCTGCCGAATTCCGCTGCCTGAAAGATTCCAACGGCCGTGCTGGCCATTACTTGTGGGGGAAAGCTGTGCCCGCCAAAGCTTCGGAAGTCTCACGTCAGGACCTTGAACTTCGCGCTGCTACCGCGCCAGCCGTGGAAGTCAGTCCGAGTGAGGATCCGGACATGGATGTGGTGAGCGGACCTACCCTTCCGGGGTTCTCGGGCAGCAGCGCGCCGCCAGGCTTTTCCCGGTCCTCCGCGACGGCCCGCTTCGTGGGATTCTTCCCCGGTCTCGGAAGCCGTGCTGTCTATCAGAACCTGGGCCGGGCTCTGCTCGACTGCGGAATCCCGGAAGTGGTCGCCGTCTATGAGGAGGGCGCCCGGGCAATGGGATTCCCCGGGCAGCCCGAGAAGATTCTGATGACACCGCAGAACATGCCCACGGGAAAGATGGAGCAGCAGGGTTTCATAGGTGCGGCGTTCTTGGTTCACAACCTGGCCCTGGAGAGCCGACTGCGCACCCTCGCACGGCGGCGGTCGACGGGTCCGCGCTTCGTGGCCTACACGGGGGAGAGCTTTGGTGCCCTCACCGCCGCGGTGGCCAGCGGGTCCTTGTCCGTGGGAGACGGGGTCAAGATCGCGCGTGCGTTCACCCCGCTGATGCTGTTGGCCGCATCCGGTGGGACCGCGAGTGACGCCTTCACCCGGGACATGGTTGCTTACCTTCCCGAGGAGATCAGGGGTGTGAAACTGGTCCCCGAACCCTTCTGCGTGGTCGGGCTCAAGGGCGCGCCGGAAGACCTCGCACAGCTGCTCAAGAGCATTACGAGAACATACCCGAAGGCTGATGTCGAGCTTCACAAGCTCTATTCGCCAACGCAGCGGAACATTTACGTCCGGACCGGTATGAAGTCCGACTTCGATCGGTTCCTCCAGGGCTTTCCGGCTGTGCAGGCCGACGAGTTGAAGAGCCCCACCACGTTCTTGGCCCATTCGGAGCGAATGGGTGGGGCCCGCTCTGCTCTTGAGCGCTTCATCGAGGATCAAGGAGTCCTGTTCAAGGAGCCCCGTACCCCGGTGGTTTCGAACCACCGCGCCGGACTTCTCACCACGGCCGAGCAGGTTCGTGGCGGAGTTCTGGCAATGACCGACGAAATCATGGCATCCCAGACGACGGTAGAGATCCTGGGCGGCCTTCATCCTGATGCGATCATTGAGCTTGGATTGGGGAACAAGTCCATGCAACTCCTGACCGACAACCACGTCGAAGCGCCTGCCATGGCTTACACCGGGAACCGTGAAGAGACGGATCTCCTCCTTCGCGTAGCGGAGATCATGGACGGATTGATGGCGGACCTGGAGAAGCTCTACATATCCGGCGAGCAGCTGCACGGGCAGCATTACGAAACCCTGCGCACGCTATTCCAGTTGGCCGATAGAAGCCCCTTCTGTGAGAGCTATTTCTACCGGGCGATGGGGCGCGTCGTCACCGAGGAGATGCTCCAGAAGGAGCGGGAGGGATCGCCGGCCTTCTACCAGTTCCTGGAAACCTTCCAGCACACCTGCAACCACCGGGAAAGCATCGACCTCGACAAGGGTGAGCTGGTGCTGCGGGCACGGCTGCGGAAGAGGCTCGTGGGACACCCCGACTCGGTGGGCAAGGTCTATGCCGAGCTGAAGGTGATCGACGGACGGGGCGAGGTGGTCGACCGCAGTTCGACCCGTGTCAGGCAGCCCGAGGTGGTGGTCTTCCACTTCGACCGGCTGGGGGACCTTGAGTACCCGCAGTTGGTCCGGCGGACGCTCGCCCTGCTGGAGGCCCAACCCGTGGCCCGTCAGATCCACCAGGACCTCCTGCGTGAGCTTCGGATCGAGGACCAGGACCTGCACGCTCCGGGCGGCCCCGGCGAGCCCACCGCCGCGCAGCTGGCCGTGGGAAGGGTGGTCTACCAGTCGGCCCTCTTCCAGACGCTCCGGCTGGAGCGCCCGGCGCTGTTCGCGCAGAGCGACCACTACCTGGAAGGAAGCGATCCGCTGGGTTGGCTGGTGGCCCTCGCGGCCTCCGGGGCCGTGCCGCTGGCCGAGGTCGTGGAGCCGTACGCGCTGTGGCTGCTGGCGAGTCCCGGAGAGGAGCGGCTGCGGACCGCCCTGGAGCGGATGCTCTCCTCACTCGTGGCGTCCTCGGTTCCGGTGATCTCCCCGGGCGGTGTGCCGCTCCAGTCGAAGAAGGACCTGGAGGCCGCCACCCGCGCAGTCTTCCTCGACGGCGCCCTCCAAGCCGGCGTCCGGCGCATTCACCTCAACGGGAACTGCCAGATCCTCTCGCTCGGCTCCGACTTCGACCGGGCCCGGGTGGACGCCGGGCCGTACGCGACGGGCGTGATCAGCCTGCTCACGCCGAGTGAGGTCTGGAAGAAGCAGGTCAACTTGGCCCTTGATGCCTTCGAGGACCTCTCCACGTGGACCCTGACCAGTGAGAACGAGAGTGTGCTGCGCTATGCGCAGAGCCGGCGTCTGCTCAGCAGCACCGTCTACGCCTACGTCAACAGCGGTGAACGGATCGTCGGATTCGGTAAGGGCGGCAGCGAGTCCATGACCTTCTTCCTCCAGAAGGAGGGCGAGAGCCGGATCACTGTTCGCAAGATCCTCAGCGAGGCGCTGACCACGGCTCACTGGAACCCGGACGGAGAGGGGGTGATGCTCCCGCCCTTCGCCAAGGCCAAGAAGCAGGCGGAGTACCTGCAGGCGTTGCCCGACGCGGTACGCGGGTACTTCCCGGAGGTCTACG
This sequence comes from Streptomyces sp. NPDC006879, assembly GCF_042869595.1. Lineage (NCBI taxonomy): Bacteria > Bacillati > Actinomycetota > Actinomycetes > Kitasatosporales > Streptomycetaceae > Streptomyces > Streptomyces sp. NPDC006879. The sequence goes on along the minus strand of NZ_JBIAGC010000016.1, from coordinate 92,098 downwards.
AGGTCCTGGAGAGGGAGATCCCGGTCCCTCCCCACCAGCGCGCGGCGGGAAAGAGCACCTTCGAGGAGGTCATCTACGAGATGAGCTACGTCGAGGGTGAGGAGGTCAGCCGGTTCATCGAGAAGCACTCTCCGCCGCCCGCCGTCATCGCCCGCCTCTACGAGCAGATCTTCCGGGTGCTGAACGACGAGGTGCACTCCGTCAACCGGACCCCGGCGCCCGGAAGGTCCTTGGACGTTTCCTACTTCAAGAAGATCGAGGACCGGTTGGCCCTCTGCCGCCAGACCGCCCCGAGGACCTTCAGCCGCGAGCTGCTCGACACCGAACGGATCGTCATCAACGGTGTTCCGTACCGCAACCACGCGGTGCTGCTCAAGCGCTTCCGCGAACGCCCGGAGTACCTGAGGATCCTGGAGCCGCAGTTCCACTCCCTGGTCATGGGGGACACGAACACCGAGAACATCAAGATGGCCCATACCGAACCGCTCCTCGCAGCAGCGCGGTTGGTGCAGGAGGGAGCTGCCCAGGAGGAGATCGACAGGGCGCTGGCCGCGATCACCCCGGAGTCCCTCGGCATCAAGTTCCTGGATCCCCGCGCGATCGGATTCCGGAGCGACGGTGGTGACACCCGCGACGACGCGATGTACGACAACAAGCCCTGGCACAACTCGGTGGGCCACTACGACGAGATCCACTACGAGCAGTTCCGGCTGTCGGTGCGTACCGGACGGGGACGGACACCGCTCGTGGACATCGAGTTCCACGAGTCAAACCCCTACCAGCAGGCCTATCGCGTGCGTGATGTGGCGGCGAAGGGCGGTCGCATCGACCCGACCGCGGCCCCGCAGGGGATGGAGGACTACTTCGCCCCCGTGATGACGGCCGTGTACGGGCTGGACGATCCGCAGTCGCGAAACCTGCGGGACGACCCCTACTGGCTCATCCGGTTCGTCTTCATGATGGGGACCCACTTCACGGCCATGCCGCCCTTCCACTTCCAGGCCGAGCTGGACGGGACCCTGACGGACACCTATCAGACCCAGCGGCGCCCGGTGGCCATCTACTGCGAGGGCATCAAGTGGCTGAACTGGGCGCTGGAGATGCTGGAGGGCGAACGCGAGGAGTTCCTGGGCATCGAGGTGCCGCCCCTGTTCCATCTGGCGGAGGTGGAACAGGTCCGCTCCGAGGACCTTCCGGTCAGGTCCCTCCAGTCGCACGCGCTGGTCTGAGCCGGCGGTCGTCGCCGGGTGCGGGCTCCGCCGCCCCGCACCCGGCCCCCGCAACGGGCGCCGCAGAGCCCCGCTCCTCAACCCCTCTTCGCACGCGGTCAGTGATGACCTCTACAGGGAAGGCCTCAACCATCATGGCCCTCGCTTCGAACTCCCCCGTCCTCCCCGTCAAGGGGCTGGCCGACCTGTCGAACGAGTCGCGGATGATCGCGACTCCATGGAGCCGCATGGTCCGTGGCATCGGTCTGGGCCAGTACCCGGTGGACTACGATCCGGCCACCGCCACCCGCATCCGTCGGGCATTCGATCTCCTGGCGGTGAAGGTGCCCGCCTCGAACTCCTACACCCTCTTCTCCCGACGGCTCGCCGAGTTCGTCCTGAAGTTGGTCGACCCGGAATGCGAGTTCGGCTCCGCCGAGACCCAGCGCGACCTCGATGGAGTGCTCGCAGCCGTCAGGTCCGAGGGGAATCCGTACTGGCGGCTGATGGCCGGCTGCATCCTCATGGACGCGTTCGCCAAGCTCCGCCTGGACCGCACGCTGCTGGTGAACGAGCGCCTGGACTTCCCGGCCGAGGTGCTCGCACTGGTGGACCGGATCGAGCCGGACCAGATCAAGGACGAGAACGCCGGACGCCACGGGGACTACGAGAAGCTCTCCGCCTTCTCCGCGGTATTCCTCGCCCTAGGGCAGTTGGGCCTCAAGGAGCGGCTGGTCACCAGCGACCGCCACTACGTCAAGGAGTCCCTGAACCTCCTGGAGAGGGTCCCGGCGCCCTTCTTCCGCGGGCGCGGCGGTTCCATGCTCTTCTCGGTGATCTCACTGCTCGGCCATGACGCTCTCATCTTCGACGGAGAGCGCAACTACATGCGGGAGGTCCTGGACCACCTGGACCGTGCCGATGACTTGGGTAGCCCCCCGGCATTTCCTCAGCCCATGTCGGCAGAATTCTCGAAGATATACCCGCTCGTCACCATGTTGAACGCCGTCGCGATGTCCGGCAGGTCGGAATACCTGACCTACGGCCGTGACCGGCTGGCACAGATGAAGGAGTTGTGGGCCGGCATCAGCCCGGTGGAGCGCACCCACATGGGCCTGTACTACCTGGTGGCGCTGCACAACCTGGGGCGCCTGGAAGACCAACTGCCCGACAAGGACGCCTTCGTCGAGGGTGTGGTGGGCATGTGGGAGCAGGTGGATCCGGGAGCGAACTTCTTCCTCAACGGAATCGCCTACGCCTACATGATCGAGACGGCCATGCTCACCGGCCGGATGGATCTGATCACCGAGCGGATGCTCGACCGGGTGGTCGATTCCTATCCCGATCTGGACCGTACGGACCTGGACCGGGTCAACCGCCCTTATCCGTTCGCCTATCTGGTGAACATGCTCGGCGAGATCGGCCAAGCGCAGAGGCTGTTCAGCGGGCGTGAGCGCTATGCGGGTGAATCGGCCTTCGCCTGGGTGGTGGACCACCTGTCCCCCGCGGCCACCGAGGAGGGCAGCCGGCTCTACATGCTGGATCACGCCCTGATCAGTCAAGCGCTTCGGATGCGTGGCGCCGAGCGTGCCCAGACGAGCCTGTTCGAGGACTTCCGCTTCCGTTCCGCAGCGCCCGCGGAGATCTCAGCCGCTCTCCCGCGCTGACACGGAGGACAGGGCCGAGACCGGCGGCCCACGCAGCCCGACCGGGCCGTACGTAGCTCCAAGTACCGGCGTACAGAAAAGACATGACCGGCTGCCGCAGCAGTCGCACGGTGAGTCGACCCGTCTGCACCACCTCGTGCGGTCAGGTCGCCTCCCGTGACCTTCGGCCTGATAGGAGAAGCATGAACACGGTGAAGCGGCTTGTCAGCGAGGGCGTGGCGATCTGGCTCGCGGTGAACAGCGAGGCGCTGGACGCCGGTCATGTCCGAGAGCTGGTCACCGAGGGTGTGAGTGGACTGCGTCTGCCACCGGGGTCACCCTGGTTCGCCCATGACGTCCAGGAGGCCTGCTCGGCACTGGGCCCCGTCCATGAGCGCACGGCCGGCCGGGACGGGCTGGTGTCGGTACCGCCCGGGTCCTGGCTGCCCGGAGACGCGGGGGCGCTGGTGGCCGCTATCCGCTCGGTACGCAGGGAGGTGGACCGGCCGAACCTGCTGGTGCAGATCCCCGCCACCGAGGACGCGCTGCCTGCCGTGACGGCCTGTCTGGCCGAAGGCATCGGTGTCGAGGTGACCTCGATCTGCTCGACACGACGGTACGGCGACGTGGTCGACGCCTTCCTCCTGGGGATGGAGCGGGCCCGCTCCACCGGACGTGACCTCTCGGGCATCGCCTCAGTGGCTTCCTTCCCGCTCGCCGCCTTCGACGCCAGGATCGACGGCCTGCTGGAGAAGGCCGGTACCGCTGAGTCGAAGGCCCTGCGGGGAAGGGCTGGCATCTCCCTGGCCAGGCTCGCCCACCAGGTGCGGGAGGAGAAGTTCGGCACCCACCGTTGGGCGGCTCTGGCCGCGGCCGGAGCCCGGCCGCAGCGCCTGCTGTGGGAAGCGGCCGGGGCGGCGGGAGGCCCTCGCGTCGACACCCGATACGTCGAGGAACTGGTGACCCGCGGGACCGTCAGCGCCATGCCCGCGGCGACCTTGCGAGCGGTGGCGGAGCACTCGCTGATCGGGGGCGACCGGGTGCGCCGGCACTACCGGCGGGCCGCACAGAGCCTGCACTACCTGAAGTGGGTGGGAATCTCACCGGAGGCGGTCGCCCGCTCGCTGGAGGAGGTCGGCCAAAGCGTTTCGACGGGGCAGCGCGCGCGGCGAGTCACCGCGTCACCGGTGCTCTGACCTCCACGGCAGTGCCGCTGCGTAGATGGCACCCCGCGGCCGAGTCGGACCGGCGCGTGGTGGGCGTTCGGGGCGCACCGCGGGGAGTCAGGTCACCCCCGGTGCCGGCGGGTGGCGCGATTTCGCGTACGCGCGGGGGCCGCGGTGGGAGGATGGCCGCTGTGGTCCACGTCACCAGGGGGTGCCATGAGCGCTGATGCACGCGACAGGCTTGCCGGACTCGGCGTGGACCTTCCGGGGGTGAGCCCGCCCAAGGGGGCCTACGTCCCGGCGGTGCGCAGCGGCCGGCTGGTTTTCGTCGCGGGACAGATTCCGCTGGTGGACGGCGAGTTGGTGGCCGTCGGCAGGGTCGGGGCGGAGGTCTCGCCCGATCGGGCCCGGGAGTTGAGCCGGATGTGTGGGCTGGCCGCGCTGGCGGCGGTCGACTCCGTGGTGGGGTTGGAAGCCGTCGTGCAGGTGGTGAAGGTGGTGGGATACGTCTCCTCCGCCGAGGGTTTCACGGGGCAGGCCCAGGTGGTGGACGGGGCGAGCGAGCTCTTCCTGGCCGTGTTCGGGGAGGCGGGTCGGCATGCGCGCAGCGCGGTCGGGGTGGGCATCCTGCCGCTGAACTCGCCGGTGGAGATCGAGATCGTGGTGGAGGTCGCCGGCCCCTGAGGTCGGCGGAAACCCCGACCCGCCGCTTTGCGGTTCGCCCCGCCACGCCTGGCGCCGCGGGATGACCTCCAGGGGCCGCCGGGACAGCCCCCGCGGAGGTCAGGGCCGCTGGGCGCGGTGTGTTCGGTGAGCCGCGCCTGTCAGTGCAGTGCTACCGCGGTGCCGGTGACCTTGATGCCGGCCGTGTGGTCTTCGGGGACACCGACGGTGATCAGGCTCGGCCGTCCCATGTCCACGCCCTGGTGGACGGTGAGCGTGGTCGGGGTGTCGACCAGCCCGAGCTCGCGCAGATAGCCGCCGAAGGCCGCGGCTGCGGCTCCGGTCGCCGGGTCCTCCACCACTCCGCCCGGCGGGAACGGGTTGCGGGCATGGAAGACGGTGTCCGACTCGCGCCAGACCAGGGCGACGGTGGCCCAATCCCGGCGGGCCATCAGGGAGCTGAGGGCGGGCATGTCGTAGTCGAGGTCGGCGAGCCGGGTCCGGCTGGCAGCGGCGAGGACCGGGTGCCAGGCTCCGGCGTAGGCGGCGCGTGGTGGCAGCTTCGGGTCGAGGTCTTCGGCGGACCAGCGCAGCGCGGTGAGGAGCTCGGCCAGGTCGGGATCGGTGAGGGCCGTCGAACGGGGCGCCACGCTCACCAGGGTGGCGAGCACGCTTCCGTCGGCCGCGGTCTCGGTGGTGACGGGGACCGGGCCGGCCTGGGTGTGCAGCAGCAGTTCGCCGACCCCGTGGCGCTGTGCGTGTGCCACGGCGGTGGCGATGGTGGCGTGACCGCAGAAGGGCACCTCGGTCTGCGGACTGAAGTAGCGGATGCCGAGGCTGCCGTCCTCGCGCGGCACCACGAAGGCGGTTTCCGAGTAGCCGACTTCCGCTGCCAGGGCTGCCATGGCGGTCTCGTCGACGCCGGTGGCGTCCAGTACCACCCCGGCAGGGTTGCCCCCCGAGGTGTCGTTGCTGAAGGCGACGTAGCGCAACAGGTCCATCGGCTGAACGTAGCGGCGCCGCGGGAAGGGCGTCAAAACCCTTGTACGGCGCCGCCCTTGGGCTTCCAGCGCGAAAACGGGCTGTTCGTCGGCGCTGTCAGGCCCAGGTGAGGAGCTCGGCGGTGTCACTCAGCCCCACCGCGAATCCCAGTGCGATTCTCCGGGCGCCGTCGCTGGGGCGCACGGCATGGAAGTTCCGGGGGTCGATCAGCAGGGCTTCGCCGATCTCGGGCGAGATCTCGATGGACTGCGCGTCACCCACCACCTCCTCCGCGTAGCCGTAGGACCCTGGAAGTCGGAATGCCTCGTCGGCGGGGTGCCAACGGTGACGCCACAAAATGGTTTCGCCCCCCGCGGGGGGCACACTGAGGTAGAGGTTGAAGGCGAACTGGGCCAGGAGGGCGGAGTCCAGAAGGTTTCCGCTGTACTCCCGCAGAGCATCGTCGAAATGGACCTGAAAACCGCTGTTGGGCTCCCGTGCCACCCCGTCACCCAGCTCCCGGCCGCCGCGACGGCCGACGCTCACTCCGCCCGGCCACCGGGCTCCCAGCTGTTCCCGGCAGAGTCGGAAGGGGTCGAAGGGAAGGCCGAGGCTGCGCCAGGCCTTGTGGTGGCCCTCCAGGGCGTCCCAGTAGCTGTCGGCGACGCCCCCCTTGGACATGTGGTCGCTGACGCCGATGCCGAAGCGCATCACCGGCGGATCGACACGGGCCGTGCCATAGACGTCGAAACGGCTGCGCTCCAGCGCCTCCCGCACCTCGGTGCACCGACCGGGTGTGAAGAAGCCGGGTACCCGGACGGCCGCGCAGCGCCCGGCTGCGAGGTCGGTGATGAGTTCGCGGGTGAAACAGGTGGAGGTCACCACACGGAAGAACGGGTCTGGTAAATGGCCTGGGGTTGATTCTCCTGATGTCATTCTGCCGCCCCCCGGTCTAGGGAATCGCTACGCGGGATGCGATCCGCTGGTGGTGCGGAATGCGGACTTGGCATCGAGTTCCAGTGCCTGGCGCCCGGTGTCCAGAGCTTCCATGGCGATGCGTCTTCCGATCTCTGCCTGCATCTCCTCCAGAGCGCTCCCCGGAGCACCCCATTGATGCGAGTGATCGTTTTCCGTATCGGAATGGACAGCAGCCATCGGCGGACCTCCGCGTATTCCAGTGTTGGATGCGTCACACAGAGTGCGGGCACGCTCAGGCTACGCGCAAGTCCTCAATAGGTGGGTTCGTTCTGGTCAACTGCGTCGAGGATCTGTTTGCCCGGCCCCGGCATCTCGCGTCGGGTCTTCTCCAACAACTCCTTGACCACCTGTTTTAGCGGTATGTCAGATTCGTGCACCCGGGTCAGGTCGCTCTGCAGGTCCGTCAACTCGTTCACCGCTTCGGGGGTACGCCCCGCCAAACCCAGCAACACCAGGGCGTGGGTGTAACGCAACCGCATCACCAGGTGGGAGTCCCTCGGTTGGGCGGCGTCCTCCAGGGCTTTGTCGATCACACGCTCGGCCTCCTCCGCCTCGTCCTGTTTGAGTAGGCAGTGGGTGAGCGTCTCGCGCACCCGCAGGATCTCGGGTGTCGCGGGCGGCCAATGGTTGCGCTCGCTGATCTCCAGGATCTGGCGCGTCTCCGACTCGGCCTCGCGGTCCTTGCCGAGCGCCAGCACGGTACGGGCCAGGGTGTGCCGCACGACCAGGGTGTCGTAGTGCTCCGGGCCGCGAACGGTGCGTTCCGCGGTGATGATGGAGCGCAGGATCGGCTCGGCCTCGTCCTCGCGACCGGTCTGCTCGTTGATCGCGCGGGCCAGTTTGTGGCGGCTGGCGAGGGTGTCGGCGTCGTCCTCGCCCAGGATGGTGGTGCGGGCGGAGACGACGAGCCTGAGCTGCTCCTCGGCCGCCGTGAGCTCCTCGCGTTCGAGCAGGATGCGACCCCTCTCGTGGCGCAGGCCGAGGATCTCCCGGTCGTCCTGGTCGAATCCGAAGGAACCGCACCTGCCGATGATCGGCAGGACCAGTTCGTCGGCGGGGCCGAGCAGGCCGGTGGCGATGAGGAAGCGGGTGGTCAACCGTGCCAGCTCCAGTGCGGCGGTCAGCACCGAGCGGTCGGTCAATGCCGCTTCACCCAACAGGCAGGCCTTGCAGACCTCCAGGGCGTGGGGAGCGATCGCGCCCCAGCGGGGCCAGTTGGCGGGGTGGTCCGGGGAGGACCTGCCGGCTGCCGACAGCAGCATGCGGACCGCCAGGCCGTAGTAGTCCGTGGCACGCTCACGAACACCTTCGTCCTCGCGCAGGATGCCGTGCACCACCGGATGCAGGGTCAGTACGTGCGCCAGGTCCTGGTCGGTGGTGTCGGTGCGCTCCGAGGAGTCCACCAGGCCGAAGTCCTCCAGCCCTTCTAGGACGGCCTTGCGCTGGGTGGTGGAGAAGCCGGGGAGGAGTGGGGACTGGGCGGGGACCTCGCCGTTCAGTAGGCAGCGGTACGGAACCGGGGCGATGCTCAGGCAGGCGAACACCTTCAGCAGGGTGGCTGCCTGGGGGAGGTCGCGCTGACTCAGAAGCTCCAGTGCGATGCCGCAGACCTTCTGGACGATCTCCTGGCCCATCAGTTCGGTGAAGTTGGCGCGGTCTGGTCCCGGGAGGCCGGGACCAGACCGCACCGCGTCACCGAACCGCCTGAAGTCCTGGGGGTCGCTGTCGAGGGTGAGGTGGCTTCCCTGCACCGCCCTGATGACGTCCGCGGCGTGCCGCAGTGCCAGTGGCAGCCCGCCCAGCAGAGAGGAGAGCGTGCGGGCTTCCTCGTTCGTGCCGCCGATCCCGCCGGTCCGCTCCAGCAGCAGGGAAGCTCCGTCCTCGTCGCCGAGCGGGAGGACCTGATGGACCCGGCTCCAGTCCCCCCAGGTCTGTTGGCGTCGTACCCGGCTGGTGACCAGGACCATGCCGTTCTCAGTGAGGGGTTTGCGGAGCCAACCGGTGCCGTCCGAGACCGGCTCGTGCCCCGAGCCGAGCCGGCGGGGCTCATCGGCGTTGTCGAACACCAGCAGCCAGGGCTCCGGGCAGGAGTTGAGCCGCTCCCACACCAGCTCCATGGCGCGGCCGTGCACCCAGGCCCGCTCCACCTGCATCGAGGGCGCCCCCAGGTCGAGGGCCAACGCCCGCATGCGGGCGCTGAGTTCCGGGATCGAGATCCACCAGACCTTGCGGCCGGTGGTGCGGGCCCGGTCAGCGATCTCCAGGGCCAGCCGACTCTTCCCGGATCCGCCCAGCCCCGCCAGTACGTGCACCCGCTGTGCGGAGTCCGGGGACTGCGGGGTGAGGAGCGAGGCGATCAGGCGATGTCGGTCCTGGCCTTTGAGTTGGCCTTCTTCCAGGCGCACGTACGGCGGCACCGGCGAGTAGCCCACCGGGGACTCCTCGGCGGAGGGGCGTGCGGGGGACGGCTCGCGGGGGATGCCCGCCCCTGCTGGCCGGGGTGCTTCGACGGGGGTGGTGGGTGCCGGGACCGGCCGTGGGGGCGACGGTGTCCTGGGGGTCGGCGTGCCGACCTTCAGCAGGGCGGCGCGTACGGACAGGTAGGGCAGGGCGGTGCGGTCGGCGGGGCGGATGATGGAGAAGTGGTCCGCGGTGACCACCCCGCCTTCGGGGAACACTCCTCTGGCCACCACTGGCGGGACGATGTTGTCGGCGCTGCCGCCGAAGGCCTGCACCGGGATGGGGCATTCGGTGTCGCTGATGGTGCGGGCATGCACCACGGAGCTCAGGACCGTACGTTGGGCTTCCGTCACTGAGCGGTCGAATGGCCGGAGTTGGCGCTCCTGCGCATTGGCGAGCCCTTTGAGGTTCTTGCGTACCGACAGGAAGAAGCCCGATCCGGTATTGGGGCAGGCGAACATCGTGAGGTGTTTGATGCGTGCGAGTTCGGTGCCTGCGCCGTTCCACAGCTTGCGCGCCAGGAAGCGCTGGACGATCAGGCCGCCCTGGCTGTGGGTGAGCAGCATGATGCGTTCGGCGTCGGCGAGTTGGGTCTGGAGAAAGGTGCCGAGTTGGTCGGCGATGTCGTCGGTCTCGGCGACGCGGCGGTCCGGGCGGAGTTTGGTGACCGCAGAGTCGTACTCGAAGCGGTGAATGCTGACCCAGTCGCGGAGTTCGGGGTCGGTGGCTATCAGGTCGTGAAAGGCCTTCCACGCCCTTCCTGACGAGAACAGGCCATGCACGAGCACCAGGTGAACGCGCATCTGTGCCACCATCGCGAACCTCCGCAGCCAGATTGCGAGTTGAAGCAGATGGATTTCGGTCGGAAGGTAAAGAAGCAGCCGGTTCAATGATGCACGAGAGGTGACGGGGGGAGCCAGAAAGAGACAGCTGTGGATGGCTGGTATCCAGGTGGCGCAGGGAAATGTCACTCAGATGGCGTATTTGGGAGCACGTGGGGGCGCACACTCTGAACCGGTGCCTGACCGTGGGAAAAGGGAGAGCCCTCCCCGGCGGAGCCCATTCGTGGAGGTGTCCATGACCGTCCTCGACCGGACCGGCAAGATCTGCATCTACACGGTCAAACCCGGTGACTCACTTCCCGCCATCGCCCGTCGCGAACTCGGCCACGAGAGTCGCTGGTCCGACCTCTACCGCATCAACCGTCACGTCATAGGCGACAACCCCCACCTGATCCATCCAGGCCTTCTCCTCACCCTGCCCCGCTGAACCGCCGCCGGAGCGGACCCCGTAACCAGATCAAGGCGAAGAACCTTTCCGAACACGGCGAAGGTCGGTCCCGGACCCTTGGTTCCAGGACCGACCTTCGCGGCCGTCTCAGCCGTGGCCGTCCTCTTCTGCCGCCCCCGCTTCCCGGTCCTGCCGCTCCGCCGGTCCGCTGCCGTCCACGGAGCTGAGCGGAGACCGCTCGGACACTTCGGTTGCCGCCGGCGGCTCCACCAGCCAGTCCGGGTTGGCCTGCCGGTCCCACCACTTCCAGGCTGCGACCGCACCAGCCGCCACGACCACCGCGAGTGCGGTCACTCGCAGGGCACGGCCATAGGCCGCGCGCCGCTCATGGCGTCGGATCAGCCGCTTCACTTCCTTGGCGGACACCTGCCCGCGCAGCGCTGCGACTGCGGCCACCGAGCGGGCAGCCGCCTCCTCCGCCACCGGCTGCGCCGCGGCCACGGCGCTCTCCACCCGCGGGCCCGCGTAGTCGGCCGCCTGCTGAGCGGCCTTCCGGGTCCGCAGCACCGCCTCACGCGCCGCCCGGTCGACCTTCGGGGGCACGTGGCATCGCGCCTGTTCCACCCGGGCCGCTAGGTGCTCCTCGTACTGGGACCGGACCTGCCGGGCGGCCTGGGCCGCGGCCTGCGACATGGGCGGGCCCAGTCGGTCCCGTGCTTCCTGCGCGTAGTGCACGGCGGAGTCGCGCGCGGTCGCTGCGTAGGGCGCCACCACCTCCGCGGCGTGCAGAACGCCGTCCTTCGCCGTGCCGGCCGCGGTGCGCACGCTGTCCTTGCGGCTCACGTCATCCTCCTCGTCGGTGGCGGACACACATCACCTTTCCACCCTCTGTCGGATCATGCCTGCCGGCAGCCGGCCGGGCATGCGAGGCGGGGCATCCGGGTGGCACGGGCCGCATTCGGCCACGGTCGGGGCTCTCCGTGACGGCCGGGGCCGTGCGAGGATCGGGTGACGCGAGAGACGACTGACGAGGATGGAAGGCAGATTCGTGGCCGAGCAGCTGTACGCCACCTTGAAGACCAACCGCGGCGACATCGAGGTGCGGCTGCTGCCGAACCACGCGCCGAAGACGGTCCGGAACTTCACCGAGCTCGCCACGGGCGAGCGCGAGTGGGTGGACCCCAACACCGGCAAGCCGAGTCACGGCCGCCTCTACGACGGCACCGTCTTCCACCGTGTCATCGGCGGGTTCATGATCCAAGGCGGCGATCCCCTGGGCAACGGCACCGGTGGCCCGGGCTACGAGTTCGCCGACGAGTTCCACCCGGACCTGGCGTTCACCAAGCCGTACCTGCTGGCCATGGCCAACGCCGGGCCCGGTACCAACGGCTCCCAGTTCTTCATCACGGTGGCCCCCACGGCCTGGCTGACCGGCAAGCACACGATCTTCGGCGAGGTCACCGATCCGGCCAGCCGCGAGGTGGTGGACGCGATCGCCACCACGGCCACCAACCCGCGCACCCACCGGCCCGTCGATGACGTGGTGATCGAGTCGGTCTCCGTCGAAAAGCGTTGAGCACCTCCGCCAGCGACCGACCGGGGAACCTTTGCGCCCCGTCCGTCCGTACTTCCTACGTACCGGACCGGCGGGGTGCACCGCCCTGCCGTAGACAAGAGGGGACCGATGGACCAGCAGCCGCCAGGACGTCCTGATCAGGACGCCGCCACCCACCGTCTTCCGGGCTGCTACCGCCACCCCGACCGGGAGACCGGTATCCGCTGCACCCGATGCGAGCGGCCGATCTGCACCGAATGCATGGTGAACGCCTCCGTCGGGTTCCAGTGCCCCGAGTGTGTCCGGGCCGGGTCCGGCACGGGTCACTCGGCCGCGGCCTCGACGCCGAGGACGGTGGCGGGTGGCGCCGTCGCAACCGATCCGCACCTGGTGACCAAGGTGCTGCTCGGGATCAACGTCGTGGTGTTCCTCGTCGGCGCCGTCCTGGGCAGGTCCTTCCTGCTGCCGCTGGAGCTGGTCGGCCGGTACGTGGAGGAATTCGGCGCCCCCTTGGAGGGGGTGTCGACCGGCCAGTGGTACCGGCTGCTCACCGCGATGTTCCTGCACGAGCAGACGTGGCACATCGGTTTCAACATGCTCAGCCTGTGGTGGCTCGGTGGCCCCCTGGAAGCGGCGCTCGGCCGGGCCCGGTACCTCGCGCTGTACCTGCTGTCGGGGCTGGCCGGCAGCGCCCTGACCTATCTGTTGGCCGCGCCCAACGCGCCTTCGCTCGGCGCTTCCGGCGCGATCTTCGGTCTGCTCGGCGCGACCGCGGTGCTGATGCGCCGGATGCGGTACGACATGCGGCCCCTGATCGCACTGCTGGCGATCAACCTGGTGATCACCTTCGCCTGGCGGGACGCGATCGCCTGGCAGGCGCACATCGGTGGGCTGGTCGCCGGCGCGGTGATCGCGTACGGGATGGTGCACGCGCCCCGCGACAAGCGGGCGCTGGTGCAGTGGGGCACCTGTGCACTGGTGGCGCTCACCAGTGTGGTCATCGTGCTCCTGAGGACTGCGGCGCTCAGCTGAGCGACTGTTGTCCACAGTCCGTGGTCGATTTGGTGCTCCCTGTGGAACTCCTTGCACACACCTGAGCCCCTTGTCTCCGATTCCCTGGTTTTCCAGGGGGGACAAGGGGCTCAGGCGTACGCTGGGGCTGGCCGGAGGATCCGGATCAGTCACACCGGTGTCAACCGGTGGTGACGTTATCCACAGATCTTCTTCCTTATCCTCAGCTGTGGATAGCGCTGTGGATAACTCGCCCCCAAGCTTGACAGCGCTACTTCCACTGTGTGGAGACACCGAAGCCAGCGGCGACGAAGCCGAAGCCGACCACGATGTTCCAGTTGCCCAGGGCTTCCACCGGCAGGCGGGTGTCCGTCACGTAGAAGACGACGATCCACGCCAGACCGATCAGGAACAGGGCGAGCATGATGGGAGCGATCCAGCTGCTGCCGGAAAGCCTGATGTTCGTCGCCTGCCTCGCCGGCGGCGGCGTGTAGTCGTTCTTCTTGCGGATCCGTGACTTCGGCACGAGGGGTATCTCCTGTCGATGCGCTGGGGACTGGCCTCCCCCGGGCGTCCGTTAGCGTAGTGCTTCAGCGGCGTTGAAGGAGAAGGGTACGTTGACCAATCCCGAGGGCGGCGGTGCGGGTACCGACAACACGCACCACCGTCGTTTCGACAGGCGGCCGGTCCGGCTGCTCACCCTCGCCGTCTTCGTCCTGGCCGGACTGATCTTCGTCACCAGCTTCAACACCTCCCACGGTACCGACATCCGCACCGATGACTCCTTGTTGAAACTCTCGGATCTCATCCAAGAGCGCAGCCGCAGCAACGAGGAGCTGGAGAAGAGCACCGCGGCGGTCCGTGAGGAGGTCGACGCCCTCGCCGAGCGTGACAACGGCAGCACCGGAGCCGAAGACGCCCGATTGGCCGCACTCCAGCGGACCGCCGGTACCGAGCCACTGGCCGGACCCGCAGTCACCGTCACCCTCAACGACGCGCCCCCCGGAGCGACCGCGCGCATCCCCAACGTGCCCGAGCCGCAGCCCAACGACCTGGTCATCCACCAGCAGGACCTACAAGCGGTGGTCAATGCCCTGTGGGCCGGCGGGGCCCGCGGCGTGCAGGTCATGGACCAGCGGCTGATCTCCACCAGCGCTGTGCGCTGCGTGGGCAACACCCTCATCCTCCAGGGCCGCCTGTACTCGCCCCCCTACAAGGTGACGGCCATCGGCGACCAGGCGAAGCTCAAGCAGGCCCTCAACGACTCCACCGCGATCCAGAACTACCAGCTGTACGTGGACGCCTACGGCCTGGGCTGGAAAGTGGAAGAGAACAAGAGGGTGACTCTTCCGGGGTACTCCGGCACAGTGGACCTCCACTATGCGGAGCCGGCGAAGTAGTGCGCCGAGGCTGATCGTCCGTACCTTCAGCGAGGTGTGCCTGACGGTCGGCACCCTCATCGTGCTCTTCGTCGCCTACCTGTTGCTGTGGACCGGGGTGCGGGCGGAGCAGTCCATGACGGCGGAGCTGGAGCGGTTACGCGACCGGTGGCCGACCGGCCCCGCCGCGGCCCCCGGGACGGCCCGCCGGGCCCCGTCCGAGCCGCCGCCGGGCGGGGAGGCCTACCCGCCCGGGCGGCCCTTCGCCGAAATGCACATCCCCCGGTTCGGCACGCACTGGACCAAGCCGGTCCTTCAGGGCACGGGAGCCGACGTACTCAAGCGCGGCCTGGGGCACTACCCGGGCTCCGGGCAGCTCGGCGTAGAGGGCAACTTCGCCGTGGCCGGACACCGGCGAACCCACGGGGACCCCTTCAAGGACTTCCCCCGGCTCAGGCCGGGTGACGCGGTGGTGCTGAACGACGGCGTCACCTGGTTCACCTACCGGGTGGCGAACCGGCCACTGCGCATCACACCGCAGGAGGTGGACGTCCTCGACCCGGTGCCGGCGAAGTCGGGCTTCCGGGCGCCCGGCAAGTACCTGACGCTGACCACCTGCGAACCCGAGTGGGGTCACAGCCACCGCCTGGTGGTGTGGGCGCGGCTGACAGCCGCGGATCCGGTGACGGCGGGCCGACCGTCCGTTCTGCGGAGCTGACTCACCCTCCGGGGTCGCTGCCTTTACTCTGTTGCGGTATCGCGGACGCGGTACCGCAGTGAAAGGGGCGGTATGTACGGCTGGATCTGGCGGCACCTGCCCGGCAACGCGTGGGTGCGGGCCGCGATCTCGCTCGTACTGGCCCTCACGGTGGTGTTCGTGCTGTTCCAGTACGTCTTCCCGTGGGCTGAGCCGCTGCTCCCGTTCAATGATGTGACCGTCGACGAAGGATCGGGGACCGCCAGGTGAGCGCGCGCATTCTGGTCGTGGACAACTACGACAGCTTCGTTTTCAACCTGGTCCAGTACCTGTACCAGCTGGGTGCCGAATGCGAGGTGCTGCGCAACGACGAGGTGGCACTCGCCCACGCGCAGGACGGTTTCGACGGTGTGCTCCTCTCCCCCGGACCGGGGACGCCGGAGGAGGCAGGTGTGTGCGTCGATATGGTGCGGCACTGCGCCCGGACTCGGGTGCCGGTCTTCGGGGTGTGCCTGGGCATGCAGTCCATGGCGGTGGCCTACGGGGGCGTGGTCGGCCGGGCCCCGGAGCTGTTGCACGGCAAGACCTCGCTGGTGACGCACCAGGGCAGGGGCGTGTTCGCCGGGCTGCCCTCCCCGTTCACCGCGACCCGCTACCACTCGCTGGCCGCCGAGCCGATGACGCTTCCGGAGGTTCTGGAGGTGACGGCGCGGACCGAGGACGGGATCATCATGGGCCTGCGACACCGTGAGCACGCGGTCGAGGGGGTGCAGTTCCACCCCGAGTCGGTGCTGACGGAGTGGGGTCACCTGATGCTGGCCAACTGGCTGGCGGAATGCGGTGACCCGGGAGCCGTCGGACGCTCCCGCGGGCTGGCGCCGGTGGTGGGCAAGGCGTGACCGACTTCCGCCCGGCGGCGGATCCGTACGAGTGGTACGCGGCACCCCCACCGCCCCCGGTACCACCGCCTCCCGCGCCACCACCGCCGGCGGCCACCGGCGGTCGTGCCGCCCGGCGGGTCGCGGCCCGGGAGGCCGCGAAACAGGCGGCCCGGCGCCGGCGCGGAAGCCCGTTGGTGGTGGCCTGCCGGACGGTGGGCGAACTCTTCATCACCATGGGCGTGCTGCTGCTGCTGTTCGTGACGTACCAGCTCTGGTACACCAATGTGCTGGCCACCCGGCAGGCGAACGGCGCGGCCGGCAGCCTCCAGCGGGACTGGGAGCGGGCCACCGGCGCGGCGCCCGAGCCCGGCCCCACGGCGTTCGAGCCCGGGCAGGGCTTCGCGATCATGTACATCCCGAAGCTCGACGTGAAGGTGCCCATCGCGGAGGGCGTCAGCAAGTCCAAGGTGCTCGACCGGGGCATGGTCGGGCACTACGCCCAGGGTCGGCTGAAGACGGCCATGCCCTCTGACGAGAGCGGCAATTTCGCCGTGGCGGGTCACCGCAACACCCACGGGGAGCCCTTCCGCTACATCAACCGGCTACAGCCGGGAGACCCCATCGTGGTGGAGACCCGGGACGCCTACTACACCTACGAGATGACCCGCATCCTGCCCTCTACCCCGCCCTCGAACGTGGCGGTCCTCAACCCGGTGCCCGCCGGTTCCGGATTCACCGGCGCTGGTCGCTATCTCACCCTCACCACCTGCACTCCCGAGTTCACCAGCACGTTCCGCATGGTCGTCTGGGGCAAGATGGTCGCCGAACGACCCCGCGCTCAAGGCGCACCACCGGCGCTGGCGGTGCGCTGAGCCCGCCGAGGAAGCAGGAAGAGTGTCCGACCGCCACTCCCGCCGCCCCCGACCTGCCGTCGTCCTCGGCCTGCTGGGCGAGTTCCTGATCACCGCCGGTCTGGTGCTGGCGATGTTCGTGGCCTACTCGTTGTGGTGGACGAACGTACTGGCCGACCGGGCGGCTGCCGAGCAGGGCAACGAGGTGCGTCAGGTGTGGGCCGCGGCCCCGCCCACCGTGGCCGGCCCCGGCGCCCTGGACACCAAGGGCGGCATCGGCTTCCTGCACGTCCCGGCGATGGGCGGCGCGGAGGTGCTGGTCAAACGGGGCACCGGACCCGAGGAGCTCAACGAGGGCGTCGCGGGCTACTACACGCAGCCGGTGCGCTCCGCCCTGCCCTGGGAGACCTCGGGGAACTTCTCCCTGGCCGCTCACCGCGACGGACACGGCGCGAAGTTCCACAACATCCACCGGCTGCGGACCGGCGATCCGATCGTCTTCGAGTCCAAGGACACCTGGTACGTCTACCGGGTCTTCGCCATGCTCCCCCAGACCAGCAAGTACAACGTCTCGGTGCTGGAGCCGGTACCGGAGGACTCCGGGGCGACCCGACCGGGCAGATACATCACCTTGACCACGTGCACACCCATCTACACCTCCACCTACCGGTACGTGGTGTGGGGCGAACTGGTCCGTACCGAAGCGGTGGACGCCGACCGCACCCCGCCGGCCGAACTCCGCTGAGAGCGGCTCACCGGACCGGGCCCGCACGGGGAAACGGGCGGGCCCGGGGCGGCGTCCACCGATGAGGGGAGCCGACCCGGGCCCGTGCGCGCCGGTTCGTCAGGATCAGCGGAAGACTCCGAGACCGCGGTTGTCGTTGTTCCCGTCCCGACCGAAGGTGCGGACGTTGACCGGGGTGTTGGGGGCGACCTGCTGGCCGAAGCTCGGATCGGTGGCCCTGATCCGGGCGTCCTCCTCCTGGGAGCCTTCGAGGATCTGACCGAAGACCAGGCCGGCGCTGGCCAGCTCCTCCCGGGCCTCGCCCACGGTCTTGCCGATCAGGAAGGGAACCGCGACCTGCTCGGCGGCCTTCGCGACCTTGATGTCCACCGTGGAGCCGGGCCGTACCTCGGCTCCGATGGACAGGCTCTGCTCCACGACCGTGCCGGGGGTCGCTTCGGCGGACTCGATCTCGGTCTGGCTACCGAGCTTGAGGTCGGCGTCCGCCAGCGCCTTGCGGGCCTCCGGGACGCTCTTGCCCAGCAGGTCCGGGACGACGGACTTGGCGGCTTCCTTGGCGACCGTCAGCTTGACGGTGGAGCCGCTCTCGACACTGGAGTCGCCCTTGGGCTTCTGGTCGATGACCGTGCCCACGCTGCGGTCGGACTCCTCCAGTTCCTTCTCCACCACGAAGCCCTTGGCCTTGAGTTGCTCCTCGGCGGACTCGAAGGACAGCCCCTGGACGTCGGGGACCTGGACCTTGGGGGCACCGGTGGACACGGTCACGTTGATGGGCGTGCCCACCTCGACCTTGGTACCGGCCTCCGGGCTCTGGGAGCAGATCTTGCCCTTGGGCTGGTCCGCGCAGGGCTCTTCCTTGGCCTTGTTGACCTTCAGCTCGATGTTGCCGGCCCGGGAGACCGCCCTCTCGAAGGTCTCACCGACCAGCTGGGGGACGGTGGGGCGGTCGTCGCGGTCACCGCTGGCCAGCGCCTGGCCGATCAGGATGGCTCCGACGAGGACCAGTAGCCCCGCGGTGACGAGCAGGATGGTGGAGGTGTTGCTCTTCTTCTGGTTGCGGCGCCGCTGGGTGCCGCGGTCGTCGTAGCCGTAGCCGCCACCGTCCGGGTTCATCGGCGGCATCATGGAGGTCTGCTGGGGGTCCGCGGTGCGCAGCGCGGTGGTGGGCTGGTCGTGGTGGCCGTAGCCGTTGTCGTAGCCCCCGTACCCGCCGTAGCCGGCGGCGCCCATGGCCGCGGTCGCCGCGACCGGCTGCCCGTCGAGGCAGGCCTCGATGTCGGCGCGCATCTCGTCCGCGGACTGGTAGCGGTAGGCCGGGTCCTTGACCAGTGCCTTGAGGACGATGGCGTCCATCTCGGGCGTGATCTCGGGGTCGTACACGCTCGGGGGCTGCGGTTCCTCCCGGACGTGCTGGTAGGCGACGGCGACCGGTGAGTCGCCCACGAACGGCGGTCGGACCGTCAGCAGTTCGTACAGGAGGCAGCCGGTGGAGTACAGGTCGCTGCGGGCGTCCACCTGCTCGCCCTTGGCCTGCTCCGGGGAGAGGTACTGGGCGGTGCCGATGACGGCCGCGGTCTGCGTCATGGTCATGCCGGAGTCACCCATGGCGCGGGCGATACCGAAGTCCATCACCTTGACCTGGCCGGTGCGGGTCAGCATGACGTTGGCCGGCTTGATGTCGCGGTGGACGATTCCGGCCCGGTGCGAGTACTCCAGGGCCTGGAGAATGCCGACGGTCATCTCCAGGGTGCGCTCGGGCAGCAGCTTGCGGCCGGAGTGCAGGAGCTCCCGCAGGGTGGACCCGTCGACGTACTCCATCACGATGTACGGGATCGAGACACTGTCGACGTAGTCCTCGCCGGTGTCGTAGACGGCGACGATCGCCGGGTGGTTGAGCGAGGCGGCGGACTGGGCCTCCCGGCGGAACCGGGCCTGGAAGGACGGGTCGCGGGCGAGGTCGGCCCGCAGCGTCTTCACGGCGACGGTGCGGCCGAGCCGGGTGTCGTGGGCGAGGTAGACCTCGGCCATGCCACCACGGCCGAGCACCGAGCCCAGCTCGTACCGGCCGCCGAGGCGACGCGGCTCTTCCATAACTGTCTCCAGCCCTCTCCGTCAGTCCCGACCGCACCCTTGTGTGGTCCGGCGGTGTGCTGTTCGCGCAAAGGCTACCGGCCCGCGTCGGACCGGTCCGACCGTGGCCACGGGCCGATACCCGACCGGTATCACCACGTGCTCGGATCTCCCCCGACTGTGAGGGAGATCACCGGGCTTCGGCTGCTGGCCGCGGAGGGGGGCGTCACTGGCGGGAGTCCAGTACGGCCTTCATGACGGCCTTGGCGACGGGGGCTGCCAGGCCGCCGCCGCTGATGTCCTCGCGGCTCGCCGCGCTGTCCTCGATGACCACCGCGACCGCGACCGGCGAGCCCTCGCTGGTCTTGGCGTAGGAGATGAACCAGGCGTAGGGGCGCTTCTTGTTGCCCTCGCCGTGCTGGGCGGTACCGGTCTTGCCGCCGACCGTCACGCCGTTGATCCGGGCGTTGCCGCCGGTGCCGTTCTCGACGACGTTGACCATCATCTCCTGCACCTTTTGGGCGTTCTCGGGGCTCAGCGGTCGGCTCATCTCCTCCGGGTCTTGCTTGTCGAGCACGTCCAGGTTGGGGGCGGTGAGCTCCTCCACCATGTAGGGCTTCATCAGCTTGCCGTCGTTGGCGATCGCGGCGGCGACCATGGCCATCTGGAGCGGGGTGGCGGCGGTGTTGAACTGGCCGATGGAGGAGAGCGCGTTCCCGCCCCGGTCCATCTCCTTGTCGTACACGCTGGCGAAGGCGCGGACCGGAGTGTCGACCTTGTCGTTGTTGAAGCCGAACTTCTCCGCCGTCTCCAGCATCTTGTCGCGAGTGATGTCGTCGCCGAGCTTTGCGAAGACGGTGTTGCAGGAGATCCGCAGCGCTTCGTTGAGCGAGGCGTTCTTGCAGTCTCCGTGGCTGTTGGGAAGCTCGCGGCTGGACAGCGGCAGGATGTACGGGTCCGGGGTGTCGGTCGGCGCGTTGATGTCCGAGACCTTGCCGTGCTCCAGGGCGGCGGCGGCGGTGACGACCTTGAAGGTGGAGCCGGGCGGGTAGGTCTCCCGCAGCGCCCGGTTGGTGAGCTCCTTGTCCTTGCTGTCCTTGAGTTCGACCCAGGCCTTCTCGTCGTTCTTGGAGTTGCCCGCGAACCGGGACGGGTCGTACGAGGGTGCGCTGGCCAGCGCGAGGATGGCTCCGGTGCGCGGGTCGATGGCCGCGACGGCGCCCTTGTTGTCGCCGAGGCCCTTGTAGGCCGCCTCCTGGGCTGCTGCGTTCAAGGTGGTGATGACGTTGCCGCCCTGCTTCTTCTCACCGGTGAACATGCCGATGGTGCGGTCGAAGAAGAGCCGGTCGTCGTTCCCGGTCAGGATGCCGTCTTCGAGCTTCTCCAACTGGGTGGAGCCGAAGGCCTGGGAGGCGTAGCCGGTGACGGGCGCCCACATGGGGCCGTCCTTGTACGTGCGCTTGTACTTGTAGTCACTTCCGTCGGTGACGATCGAGCCGGTGATCGGCTTGCCCCCGACGATGATGTTGCCGCGCTCCTGGGCGTACTGGGCGATCTGGACTCGGCGGTTCTCCTTGCGCGTGCTGAGTTCGCCCGCCTGCACGTACTGCAGCCAGTTGGTGCGGACCAGCAGGGCGAGGACGAGCAGTCCACAGAAGATCGCGATTCGGCGCAGGGGCTTGTTCACGGTCGGACCACCTGGGTCATCTCGGAGTCGGTGGAGGGGGCGGGGGCGGGTGCCGGGCGCCGGGCGGTGTCGCTGATGCGGATCAGGATCCCGATCAACGCCCAGTTGGCGATGACGGAGGAACCACCGGCGGCGAGGAACGGCATGGTCATACCGGTCAGCGGGATGAGTCCCATCACACCGCCGGCCACCACGAAGATCTGGATGGCGAAGGCTCCGGACAGGCCGATGGCGAACAGCTTGCCGAAGGGGTCCCGTGCGGCCAGGGCGGTGCGCACGCCACGCTCGATGATCAGGCCGTAGATCAGCAGGAAGGCCATCACTCCGGCGAGGCCGAGTTCCTCGCCGACGGTGGAGAAGATGAAGTCCGAGTTGGCCGCGAACAGGATCAGGTCGGAGCTGCCCTGGCCGAGGCCGGAGCCGAGGACCCCGCCGGATCCGAAGGACATCAGGGACTGGCCGACCTGCTCACAGGCGCCGGAAGTGGTGTAGCAGCTGAAGGGGTCCAGCCAGGCGTTCACACGGGCCTGGACGTGACTGGCGAAGGAGGCCACCACGACGGCTCCGCCGACCGACATCAGCAGGCCGATGACGATCCAGCTGGTTCGCTCGGTGGCCACGTACAGCATGATCACGAACATGCCGAAGAACAGCAGCGAGGTGCCGAGGTCGTTCTCGAAGACCAGGATGAGCAGGCTCATCGCCCAGATCATCAGGATCGGTCCGAGGTCGCGTCCGCGCGGTAGGTACAGACCCATGAAGCGGCGGCTGGCCAGGGCCAGGGCGTCCCGCTTGACCATGAGGTAGCCGGCGAAGAACACCGCAATGATGATCTTTGCGAACTCGCCCGGCTGGATCGAGAAGCCGGCGACGCTGATCCAGATCTTCGCGCCGAAGACGTCGGCGCCCAGGCCCGGGACGACCGGGAGGATCAGCAGCACCAGGGCGGTCACCATCGAGATGTACGTGAACCGCTGCAACACCCGGTGGTCCTTGAGGACCAGCAGCACGCCGACGAACAGCGCGATGCCCACCGCGGTGTAGAACAACTGGTTGGGTGCGGAGGCGCTGAAGACGCCGTACTGCCGCTTGGCCAGGTTCTGGAGCCGCTCCGACTGGTCCAGCCGCCAGATGAGGACCAGACCGAGGCCGTTGAGCAGGGTGGCGAGCGGCAGCAGCAGCGGATCCGCGTACTTGGCGTACTTGCGCACCACGAGGTGACCGACGCCCGCGAGCAGCCCCAGCCCGAGGCCGTAGGCCAGCATCCCGGGCGGCAGTTCCCCGTGGATGGCCAGCCCCACGTTGGCGTAGGCAAAGATGGGGATGGCGACGGCGAAGACGAGCAGCAACAGCTCGGTGTTGCGCCGACTCGGCAGCTCGATGGCTCCGATGGTCGTCGTGTTGGTGACAACGCTCATGGTGTGGCAGGCCCCCTGTGCCCGCTTACTGCTTGCCGCACTGGCCGACCAGCTTCTGCTCCTCGGCGGTCAGGCTGGGACCGGGTGACGGTGTGTTGGTGTTCTGGGCGTTCTCCGGCTGGGTGCCGGCCGTGCCTTCCTGGCCCTCGGTCTCGGTGGAGGGCTTGCTGATCTCCGCTTCGGCCTTGAGGCGTGCTTCTTCCTTCCTACACGCACTGACCTGTACGGAGAGTTCATCGATTTTCCGCTGGGCGGTCTCGCGGCTGCCCTCGGAGATCGTCGCCTCGACCTTCTTGCGCTTGAAGGAGGGCAAGTACTTGAGTTCGATCTCGGGGTGGTCCTTCTCCACCTGCGAGAGCTTGATCCAGGCCAGGTCCTGGCTGATGCCCCGGTAGAGCGCCACGTGCTGGTCCTTGACGCCTACGTAGTACTGGTTCTGTGTCCAGCGCCAGGCGCCGTAGACACCGCCGCCGAGGACGCCGAGGGCGAGCAGCAGGACGAAGGAGCGTTTGGCCCACTTGCGGCCGGTCCGTGGCTTGGCGCGGTCGAAGTTCTCGTACTTCTCGTACTCGTCCTCGTACTCGCCCAACGAACCGTCGGGGGTCTGGTAGCCGGGCTCGCCGCCGCTGCCGGGGGGGCCGAAGGCGCCGGAGGCGGGCGGCTGGCGGCGCCCGAGGCCGGAGGCGCGGCCGGCCGGGGTCTGCATGGCCCCGCCATCGAAGAGCTGGTGCTGGTTCTCGGCGACCGCACCGACCACGACCGGGGTGTCACTGAGCTGGGCCGCCAGCGGGTCGTTGGTGTCGGTGTCGAGGACGTCCGCGACGATGCAGGTGATGTTGTCGGGGCCGCCGCCCCGCAGCGCCAGTTGGATGAGCTCCTGCACCGTCTCCTGGGGGCCCTGGTAGCTGGCGAGGGTGTCTTCGAGGGTTTGGTGGGACACCACGCCGGACAGTCCGTCGGAGCAGATCAGGTAGCGGTCCCCCGCCCGGACCTCACGGATCGACAGATCGGGCTCCACGTGGTCACCACTGCCGAGCGCCCGCATCAGCAGGGACCGCTGTGGGTGGGTGGTCGCCTCCTCCTCGGTGATCCGGCCCTCGTCCACCAGCCGCTGCACCCAGGTGTGGTCCTGTGTGATCTGGGTCAACAGGCCGTCCCGCAGCAGGTAGGCCCGGGAGTCCCCGACATGGACCAGGCCCAGACGCTGACCGGTCCACAACAGGGCCGTCAGCGTGGTGCCCATGCCTTCGAGCTGTGGATCCTCCTCGACCATGACGCGCAGTTGGTCGTTGGCGCGCTGCACGGCGCTGCCCAGTGAGGTGAGCAGGTCCGACCCGGGAACGTCGTCGTCGAGCTGGACGAGGGTGGAGATCACCTCGGAGCTGGCGACCTCACCGGCCGCCTGACCACCCATGCCGTCCGCGATGGCGAGCAGGCGCGGACCGGCGTAGCCGGAGTCCTCGTTGCCCTCGCGGATCATGCCCTTGTGTGAACCGGCGGCGAACCGCAGGGACAGACTCATGCGCACCTGCCCAGTCGACGATGCCTCCGGGTACAACCGGTCTCGAGCCACACTGCCCACCCTCCGGTCGGGAGCGCGCTCGGGTCCGGCAGACGGACCGCTGCGGCTCGCTCGCTCCGCTCACTCATTCTCGTACTACTTCCGCAGCTCGATGACGGTCTTGCCGATGCGGATCGGGGCGCCCAGCGGGATGGGCGTCGGAGTGGTGAGGCGGCTCCGGTCCAGATACGTACCGTTCGTGGAACCGAGGTCCTCGACGATCCACTGGCCGTCACGGTCCGGGTAGATCCTGGCATGTCGGCTGGAGGCGTAGTCGTCGTCCAGCACGATCGTCGAATCATGTGCCCGGCCCAGGGTGATCGTCTGCCCCTGGAGCGCGACGGTCGTGCCGGTGAGGGTGCCTTCGGACACGACCAGCTTGGTGGGGGCGCCACGGCGCTGGCGTTGCGTCGGTGGCTGAGCGGCCTGCCGACCGCCTCCGCCCTGCTGCTGCCCGGCCCGCCCCTCCGCGTTGCCGCGGCGCGAGCCCCGCTGGGTGACTCGCGTCCCGAACAGGTCGCTCCTGATGACCTGGACGGCCACGATGACGAACAGCCACAGTACGGCCAGGAAACCCAACCGCATGACCGTCAGGGTCAGCTCTGACATTGCCCCCGCTTCACCCTTCGGCTTGCCGATAAATGATGGTCGTGCTGCCCACGACGATCCGCGAGCCGTCGCGGAGCGTAGCGCGGGTGGTGTGCTGCCCGTCCACCACGATGCCGTTGGTGGACCCGAGATCCTGGATCGTCGAGGGCGTTCCGGTCCGGATCTCACAATGCCGGCGGGAGACGCCGGGGTCGTCGATCCGCACGTCTGCTTCGGTGCTGCGGCCCAGCACCAGCGTCGGGCGGGAGATCTGATGGCGGGTGCCGTTGATCTCGATCCAACGGCGGGCCTGGGCTCCGCCGGGCACCGCCGCGCCGGGGCCGGTGGGCGCCGGGCGAGATGGCATGCCCGCGCCGGCTCCGGGAGGAGCGGGGGGCATCGGCGGGGCGCCGCTGGGCTGCGGGTAGCCGTAGCCGCCCTGCTGCCCCTGCGGATAGCCGTAGCCGCCCTGCTGGCCCTGGCCCTGCGGGTAGCCGTAGCCGCCGCGGTGGCCCGGGGCCTGCGCGTACGGGTCGGGCGTCTGGCCCTGTGGCTGGGAGCTGCTGGAGGCGAGGGTGCGACTGCGGACCCGGTACAAGCCGGTGTCGAGGTCCTCGGCCTTCTCCAGGTGCACCTTGATGGGGCCCATGAAGGTGTAGCGCTGCTGTTTGGCGTAGTCCCGGACCAAGCCGGCGAGCTCGTCGCCGAGCTGGCCCGAGTAGGGGCTCAGCCGCTCGTAGTCCGGTGCGCTGAGTTCGACGATGAAGTCGTTCGGTACGACGGTCCGCTCGCGGTTCCAGATCGTCGCGTTGTTGTCGCACTCGCGCTGGAGGGCGCCGGCGATCTCAACCGGCTGCACCTCGGACTTGAAGACCTTGGCGAAGGTGCCGTTGACCAGGCCTTCGAGCCTCTGCTCGAAACGCTTCAGGACTCCCATGGGGCACCTCCTCCGTCGCTGTCGTCCTGGTACTGCTTACTGATCGTATCCACGCGTGGGGGAAACGGCTGGTTCCCCTTGGCTGCCTGGGTCGTGAGTGTTGGTACTCACAGGGGGATCGTAGAGGCGGCCCCCGGACAGTGTCCCGCACCGGGCGGGCGGTGCGGGAGGGGAGGCGCGTTCCGACCTCCCCGCCCGGGTGCGTTGCCCACTGGAAAGGGATGTGAACCCACCCCTTCCGACGTGCTAATGTTCCGGTGTCGCCAGGGGAACGGACCGAAAGGGAAGGCCACTGGGACGCTGCTCGGGCGAGTGGCGGAACGGCAGACGCGCTGGCTTCAGGTGCCAGTGTCCTTCGGGACGTGGGGGTTCAAATCCCCCCTCGCCCACCAGGGAGCATCCTTAACAAGATGGTCTCGGGAACGACGAAACGGTCGTCATCGTACTCACGATGGCGGCCGTTTTGCGTGCGCCCGAGACAGGTCGGCGATGCGGCGGCCCGTCTGCACCGCACACCTGGCGGCGGCGGTGACCGATGAACGTGTCGGGAGCGAAGCCGAGGCCGAGGCCCGCTGGCTGGACCAAGAACGCGGGTAGGACGAGCCGAGCGGCGGTAGCACGAAGGGCCACGACCCCCGTGATGAGCGCCACGGCGCACGGGCCGCCACAGGGCCGGGGCACCGCTACCCCGCGGGCGGGCCGGTGACCCCTCGCGCGACTTTCGTCGGGCGCGGCGCGACGAAAGGAGGGCGTCGCCGGGCGGGGCCGCTGCCTAGGGTCGGGGGGTGGATGTGACTGCGAAGCTCCAGGACGGCTGGGCATGGCTCAAGGGGCCCGAACCCTGGACCCGCAGGCGGGTCGTGGGCGAGAGTCTGCTGGCGGCCCTGCTGATGCTCTTCGCGGCCGGAATCGAGGACCTGGACCACCAGTCGGTCCTCCGTCAGGTGCTGGTGGCCCTCGTGGTGGCCGGGTTGTCGCTGCTGCGCCGCAGGCTGCCGGCGAGCGTGCTGGTGGTGGTGTCGGCCGGCGCTGCGATCCTGGGCGGACTGGCTCCGTTGTTGGTGCTCGCGGGCTGGTCGGCCGGCCGGCGGATCACCGGGGTGGGCCGGGCGCTGGGTGCCTTCTGCCTCGCCTACGTCCTGAACCTGGGGGTGTCGGTGGCCGACCAGCCGCGGGCGCTCCCGCCGCTGGTCATGATGCTGCTGTCGACCCTCTTCTTCGTCGCCCTGGTGGTGGTACCGGGGCTGGCCAGCCGCTACTGGACGCAGCGGCGCAGTCTGCTGCACGCCCTTCAGGAGCGCAATGTGCAACTCCTGCGGGAACGGGAGATGGTGGCTGGGCAGGCTCGGCTCCGAGAGCGGCAGCGCATCGCCCAGGACATGCACGACAGCCTCGGACACCAACTGGCGTTGATCTCCGTGCACACCGGGGCGCTCGAAGTCGACCCGCAGCTGACCGACCGACAGCGGGACGCCGTGTCCGTGCTGCGCGGGGCTTCGGTGGCGGCGATGCACGAGCTGCGCGAGGTGGTGGGCATCCTCCGGGACGGGACCGAGGCCCCCGTACCGTCCGAGGACGCGCAGCCGGCCGCACGTGGCGTGGCGGGGCTGGGCGGTTTGGTGGAGGTGGCGCGGGCGGCTGGCACCGAGGTGGACCTCAGGGTGCTCGGAACACAGCGGGCGCTCCCGGCCGCCTGCGATCACGCGGCGTACCGGATCGTGCAGGAGGCGCTGACCAACGCCTACAAGTACGCGCCCGGTGCAGCGATCACCGTGGAGCTGCGCTACGAACCGGATTCACTGGTGGTGGAGGTCGCCAACGGGCCGATCGGGTCGGGGCAGGCCCCGGGGCTCGCCACCCTCGTCAGCGGCGGGCAGGGGCTGACCGGGCTGCGCGAGCGGGCGCGACTGGTGGGCGGCATGGTGCATGCCGGTGCCACCGAGCACGGCGGCTTCCGGGTGGCCGGCATGCTGCCGTATGGGGCGGAGGCGACCCAGCCGGTGGTGAACGCGGTGGCCGGTGCGGACGATTTCCGGCAGCAGTCGAGGCCGTCGAAGGGTTCCGGCGGTGAGGTGGACTGGGCAGCCGTGGAGCAGGATTTCGTCAGGCGCGAGCGCGGGGGACGCTCGGGTTTCCTGGTCGGTTGCGGTCTGTCCCTGGTGGTGATGGTCGGTGTGCTGGTGTTGTTGGGGGTGGCGTTCTTCATGCTGGCCGGCTCCCTCGACGAAGCAATGATCAGCAAGGAGGAGTACGACCAGGTGCGGGTGGGGGAGTCGGAGCGGCAGGTGCGCGAGCGGCTGCCGAGCGGGGACACCGCCCTCGTCGCCGGTCTGGAAGGGACGGGGCCGCCCAAACCGCCGGGCTCGGCCTGTCTGGTGCTGATGTCCTCCGAGGACGGCAGCAGCTTCACGGCCGAGCCGGTTTTCCGCTTCTGCTTCAAGGACGGCAAGCTGGTCGAGAAGAAGGCTTACGAGACGGAACGCTGAGGGCAGGTCAGAACAGCGGGACCGGCGGTGGCCGGGACGGTCGGGTCGGGTGTGGTGGGAGTGGCGGTGACGGGCAGCGAAGCGGTGATCCGGGTGGTGATCGCCGATGATGAGCCACTGATTCGTGCGGGCATCCGCATGATCTTGACCTCCGACCCGTCGATCGAGGTGGTCGCGGAGGCGGTGAACGGTCGGGAGGCGGTGGAGCTGGTACGGGCCCACGCGCCCGACGTGGTGCTGCTGGACATCCAGATGCCGTTGATGGACGGTCTGGCGGCGCTGGGCGAGGTGCGCCGGGTGGCCCCGGGGGTGCGCGCTCTGGTCCTGACCACCTTCGGGGAGCGGGACAACGTCCTGCGTGCGCTGTCCCAGGGGGGAGCGGGTTTCCTACTGAAGGACTCGGCCCCGGCCGAGTTGATCCAGGCGGTGCGGGCCGCTGCGGCGGGGGACGCCTATCTGTCGCCGGGTGCCACCCGCCATGTGGTGGATCAGTTGGTGTCCGGGCGTGCCGCCGCGCGAGGGGAGGAGGCGCGGCGCCGCATCGCGGAGTTGAGCGAGCGGGAGCGCGGGGTGCTCGCCCTGTTGGGTGAGGGGCTCTCCAACGCGGACGCGGGCCGGCGGCTGCACATGAGCGAGGCGACGGTGAAGACCTATGTGAGCCGCATCCTGGCGAAGTTGGAGTGCGAGAACCGGGTGCAGGCCGCGCTGTTGGCGCGGGACGCGGGCCTGTGAGCGGTGTGCGTCCGGCAAGCACCGGGCGGTGGGTTCAGTTGTGGGGAGACCGGCCGGAACATGCTGCGGAAAGGGGTTCGACGCCGCGTACGTGCTCCCGGGCCCGCCCTTCGGGGGGTCTGAGCGGGCGGTGCCGGTTCACGGGCCGCGGCTCTCGCAGCCGCTCACCCGTCAGGGTGAGGGCCCTGTCCACAAGCTCTGCTTCGTCCACAGGCTGAAGACGGCTCTTGGGCGCGGTTGTACGGTCGTGCGCGGTTGAAGTTCTACGAGGCGGGGATGGCGAGATGAGCGTGGTCGGCATGACGGTTCCGCAGGAAGCGGGGGCCGGCGGGGCAGCGACAGCGCAGCGCGTTCCGTGGGTGGCGGGGTTCGCGCCACGGGCGGTGGCTGGTGCGGCTGGTTCCCCGCGGCAGGAGGGCAAGGCCCTGCGGGCGCGCGTCCCCTTCGCAGCCCACGCCGATATGACCCCGGTCGTGGACCGCCCCGACGCCGTGCGCGCCGTCGAGGAGTCCAACCAGGGCCGGGTGCCCGAGCTCACTCCCATCCGGGTCGGCCGGATGGCTGCCTCGCCCTTCGCGTTCCTGCGTGGTGCGGCCGGCCTGATGGCACACGACCTGGAGGGCTGCCCGGTCACCGAGATCGGCGCGCAACTGTGCGGGGACGCACATGCGGCGAACTTCGGGCTGTACGGAGATGCCCGGGGCCGGCTGGTGATCGATCTCAATGACTTCGACGAGACCGTCTTCGGACCGTGGGAGTGGGACCTCAAGCGACTCGCCGCCTCCCTGGTGTTGGCCGGGCGTACCGTTGGCGCCTCAGAGGAGGTCTGCCGGACGGCCGCGGTGGACACCGTGGGGGCGTACCGCCGCACCATGAGACTGCTGGCCAAGCTGCCGTCCCAGGACGCCTGGAACGCCATCGCGGACGAGGAGCTCGTCTCCCACACCGACGCCCGTGACCTGTTGGGCACCTTGGAGCGGGTCTCGCACAAGGCCCGCAAGAACACCAGTGCGCGTTTTGCCGCGAAGTCCACCGAGGCGGTGGAGGGCGGGGGCCGTCGTTTCGTGGACGCGCTGCCGGTGCTGCGCCGCGTCGGCGACCAGGAGGCGCACGCGGTGGCCGCCTCGCTCGGTGAGTACCTGGCGACGCTGCCCCCGGACCGGTTGCCGCTGCTGGCCCGGTACGCGATCCACGACGTGGCTTTCCGGGTGGTCGGCACCGGCAGCGTCGGCACCCGTTCCTACGTGGTGCTGCTGCTCGACCACCGGGGCGAGCCCCTGGTGCTCCAGGTGAAGGAGGCCCGCCCCTCCGTGCTGCTGCCCCATCTGCTGCGGATCGGGTTCCCGGGAGAGCCGGAGCGCCACGAAGGGCGCCGGGTCGTGCTGGGGCAGAAGCGGATGCAGGTGGTCTCCGACATCCTGCTGGGCTGGACGACCGTGCAGGGCCGGCCCTACCAGGTGCGCCAGTTCCGCAACCGCAAGGGCAGCGTGGACCCGGCCGCCCTCACTCCCGAGGAGCTCGACGACTACGGTCGGATGACCGGCGCGCTGCTGGCCCGCGCGCACGCCCACAGCGCTGACCCCCGCCTGATAGCCGGCTACTGCGGCAAGACCGAAGAGCTCGACCGGGCGATGGGCACCTTCGCGGTGCGCTACGCCGACCGCACCGAGGTCGATCACGCGGACCTGCTGGCGGCGGTCCGCAGCGGACGGATAGCCGCCGAGACAGGGGTTTAGGGGCTGCCCCGAGGTCTCCCGGTGGGGCGGTGCGCGGTCCACAGGCTCCGGTGGT
Organism: Streptomyces sp. NPDC006879; assembly: GCF_042869595.1. NCBI lineage: Bacteria > Bacillati > Actinomycetota > Actinomycetes > Kitasatosporales > Streptomycetaceae > Streptomyces > Streptomyces sp. NPDC006879. The sequence goes on along the minus strand of NZ_JBIAGC010000016.1, from coordinate 61,377 downwards.
GGCGGGCCTGTCCCCGGGCGCTGCGGCCGTGTGGCTGGGCGCCGCGGCTGGCGCGGTGCGCCCGCCCGGGAGCGTGGGCCAGGCCTTGGGCGTGGGCCAGGCCTTAGGCTGGGCGGGTGAGCGAGGAACACGCCGGCGGCGCGGCCGGCCCCCAGGAGGACGACCGACCCGAGGCACGTCTGGAGCGGGCGGTCCGAGCCGCGGAGCAGGCGCTGATCGAGTTCGAGATCGCCGTGGAGACCTTCCGGGTCGAGGTTGAGAACTTCTCCCGACTGCACCACCAGAAGCTGGGCCCGATGTACTCGCGCCTGGATGAGCTGGACGCGCTGATCGCGGAGGCCAAGGCAGCCGAATCGGGTGACCCGGAGGACCTGCGCCGGGCGCAGGAGGCGCGGGCGCTGGTGCAGCCCATGCCGGGTGTGGAGGAGCTCTTCCATGACTGGCTCGGCTCGGAGGGCCTCTCGCCGGAGGCCTCCGCGATGCTGACGGACCAGCCGGTTCGGCCGCCGGAGAGGGTCCGTCCCTCCGAGGAAGTACGCCGCATCTACCGTGAGTTGGTTCGCCAGGCCCACCCCGACCTGGCGCAGGAGGAAGCCGAGCGGGAGCGCAGGGACGCTTTCATCTCCCGGGTGAACGCCGCCTACGCGCGTGGGGACGAGGCCGAGCTGCGGGAGCTGTCGCACGAGTGGGCGGCCGGACCGGCTCCCGCCGAGCCTCAGCTGACCGAGGCTGAGGAGCTGTACGCCCGGCTGGAATGGCTGGCCCGGCGCAAGGAACTGCTGACGGTGGTGGCCGGGGACCTGGAGGGCAGCGCGATCGGGTCCATGCTGCGGATGGCTCCCGACGACCCGGACGGCCTGCTCAACGAGATCGCCGAGCAACTGTTGGCCCAGGTCGCGGAGCGCGAAGCGGAGCTGGCCAAGCTCGTCGGTTAGGTTGCTGGTGTCCGATGACTTCGTGGAAGAAGGCGTGAATGAACTTCGGCTCGCTCCCTTCGGTGGCCGCTGCCGCTGTGCCAGTGGACGGTTTCGTCCTGGATGTGCGTGAGGACGACGAGTGGGCGGCGGGACACGTCGAGGGTGCCCTGCACATCCCGATGAGTGATTTCGTCGCTCGCTTCGGTGAGTTCACCGAGGCCGCTGAGGACGGTCGCAAGGTGCATGTCATGTGCCGGGCTGGCGGCCGGTCGGCCCAGGTCACCCAGTACCTGGTGCAGCAGGGCATCGACGCGGTGAACATCGACGGCGGTATGCAGGCATGGGAAGGCGCGGGGCGGCCCATGGTGGCCGAGAGCACCGAGCCCGCTTTCGTCCTCTGAGTCCGCCCCACCCGACGGGTTCGTGCATCGGAGTGGTTCCTCGGCTCGCCTGCCCGGCCTGATGAACCACTCCGCCCGACCGTCCGGCACCCCTGCCGGTGGGGTCGCCCCACCGTGGAGCGATACATACCGGTGTTCTGGGGCGGGCCCGGGCGTTGGCGCAGTCAGTCCAAGGAACTTGCAGCCAGTAGTGCGCCGAGGGCCTCCTCCTGGGCGGCTGCCGGACCGAGGAAGAGTTCCCACTGCTTGGCCCAGGCGTGATAGCGGTGTAGCGGGTAGTCGGTGTCGGCACCGATGCCGCCGTGCAGGTGCTGTGCGGTCTGGACGATCCGACGCACTCCTTCCGAGGCCCAGATCTTGGCCACTGCGATGTCCGCGTCGGCGGGCAGCGGTCCCGGAGCTCCGCTGGTGATCCGCCAGGCCGCCTGCCACAAGGTGACCTCCATGGCCCGGAGATCGATGTACCGGTCCGCGGCCTGCACCGCGACTGCTTGGAAGGTGGCCACGGGGTGGCCGAACTGTTCGCGTTTGCCGGTGTAGGCGGCGGTCATGGCCAGGACGGCGGCGCCCAACCCCGCGGCCAGCGCGCAGGTGCCGGTGGTCAACAGCCGGCGCAGGTGTTCCACGGCTTCGGTGGCCTCAATGACCCTGGAGCCGGGGACCCGAACCCCGCGCAGGGTGAGTTCGGCCAGTGCTTCGCCGCTGGTGGAAACCTGCCCGGCGGTGGTGAGGCCGGTGCAGGTCGCAGGGAGGAGGGCGAGGACGCCGTGGCCCTCCCGGGTGTGCGCGGGTATGGCGATCAGATCGCAGTTCTGCGCCCACGGCACGGCGCTCTGTTGGCCGTCCAGCACCCAGGCCGTACCTTCTCGGACCGCGGTGACGGCGAGCTCCGCCGGCTCGTGCCCGCTGCGGCCGTGGGCCGCGGCGGTCAGCACCAGTTCGCCGCGGGCGGCTCGTGGCAGCAGGTCGGCGGCCAGTTCGGGCCCACCGAAGCCCTGCAGGGTCATGGCCGTGGCGCAGTGTTCCAGGAGGGGCACTCGGGCGAGGACCTTGCCGGCTTCGCGGAGCACCTGGCACAGCGCGATCGCGTCCAGGCCTGATCCGCCGTACCGGGGGTCCAGTACCAGGCCGAGCAGGTCGGCGTCCGCCAGTCGTTGCCACAGCGCCCGGTCGAAGTCCTCGGCGACCGCTGCGGGGGTGAGGGCCGGGCTCGGCACGCTGTCTGCGCGTACGTCGGCGAAGACGGCCCGTGCCGTTTCGAGTGCTGCCTGTTGTTCCTCGCTGAAGGTGAAGTCCACTACCTGTCCTCCCGCGCCGCGACCGGTGGGTCCGACGACGATCCAACGGGAATCTGACGGACCGTCAAGATAGGCCAGGTGCAGGCAAAAGCACAGGGGCGAGCAGCGGCGGGTACGTGAGGGCCCCGAGCCGCTGCCCGCCCGATCCGGGCGCAGAGTGGGCGCTCAGCGGTCGAAGTCGAGCTCCACCTCCGGGGTCACCGGATGGGACTGGCAGGCGAGGACGAAGCCCGCCTCGGTCTCCTCCGATTCCAGGGCGAAGTTGCGGTCCATGCGCACCTCACCGGAGACCAGGAAGGCCCGGCAGGTCCCGCAGACGCCGCCCTTGCAGGCGTAAGGAGCATCCGCACGGTTGCGCAGCACCGTCTCCAGCAGGGACTCGCCGTCCTGCACCGGCCAGGTGCCGGAGCGGCCGTCGAGGCGTGCGGTGACCCGACTGTCGGTGGGGGATGCCGCGCGCACCGCCGGAGCAGGAGCCTCGTCCACATGGAAGATCTCCTCGTGGATGCGGGCACGGGGCACCCCGAGCCCGCCAAGGGCGCGCTCAGCCCCCTGGACCAGACCGAAGGGCCCGCAGAGGAACCAGCCGTCGATCGCCTCGACCGGCAGCAGGGCCGGCAGCAGGGCGGTGAGACGGTCCTCGTCGAGGCGGCCGGAGCTCAGACCGGCCTCCTGCTCCTCCCGGGAGAGCACAGTGACCAGCTGGAAGCGGTCCGGGTAGCGGTCCTTGAGATCGGCGACCTCCTCCAGGAACATCGTGGAGGCCGCGGTTCGGTCGCTACGGACCAGGCAGAAGCGGGCCGCCGGCTGCCGTGCCAGCAGGGTGGCGGCGATGGACAGCACCGGGGTGATGCCGCTGCCGCCGACGACGGCCGCATAGTGTCCTGGCCGTTTCGGTTCCAGGGTGAAGCGCCCGGCCGGGGTCATCACGTCCAGCAGGTCGCCGGCCTGGACCTCCTTGTGGGCGTAGACGGAGAACTCGCCGCCCTCGACTAGCCGCACTCCGACGCGGAGGCGGTCAGGTGCCGCTTCCTCGGCGGGGGCGCAGATCGAGTAGGTGCGGCGGACCTCCTGGCCCTCTTCGGTGGTGCGGCGCAGTGCGAGGTGTTGACCGGGCGTGAACCGGTAGATCTCGCGCAGCTCTGGCGGTACCTCGAAGGTCAGGGCCACCGCGTCATCGGTGAGTCGGTCGACGGCCGCCACCTTGAGCGGGTGGAACACGCCGTGGCGAGCCGCAGCCATCTAGAGCTCCTTGAAGTGGTCGAACGGTTCACGGCAGGCCGCGCAACGGCGCAGCGCCTTGCAGGCCGTGGAGGAGAAGCGGCTGAGCAGCTCGGTGTCGGTGGAGCCGCAGTGCGGGCAGCGGACCGAGAGGGTGAGCGGTACGGGGCCGTCCGCCGGGTGCGGACGGGGCGGCGCGATGCCGAACTCGCTGAGTTTGCGGCGACCTTCGGGGGTGATGTCGTCCGTGGACCAGGCGGGTGCCAGAACGGTTCGAACTCCCACCTCGGCCACGCCGTGCGCGTGCAGCACCTGCTCGATGTCGGCGGCCATCGCCTCGATGGCGGGGCAGCCGGTGTAGGTCGGGGTCAGCTGCACCTCGACGCGGCCGGAGCCGTCCACGCTCACTCCGCGCAGCACCCCCAGCTCGGCGAGGGTGAGGACCGGAAGCTCGGGGTCGGGCACCGAGCCGGCCAGCTCGGCCAGTTCCGCTTCCAGCGCGGTCGTGCTCACCATGACGCCCCCGGGTGGCTGCGGTGCAGGTGCTGCATTTCGGCGAGCATCCGGCCGAAGGACTCGGTGTGCAGGCCCTGTCGGCCGGCACCGGCCGCCCGGGCGCCGGTGCGCGGCCCGCCGGGCAGGCCCAGGGTGGCGCGCTCCACCGACTCGGTGACGGCGTCCAGCCAGTTGGACTCCAGGGCCGCCCAGTCCAGGTCGATGCCGTCGACCGGCTGGAACATCTCGCCGGTGTACTTCCACAGGGCATCCACGGCCTGCTGCATGCGCCGATGTGACTCTTCGGTGCCGTCGCCCAGCCGTAGGGTCCACTGCTCGGCGTGGTCGCGGTGGTAGGCGACCTCTTTGACCGCCTTCGCCGCGAGTGGGGCCAGCGGGCCTCCGCCCGCGGCCAGCTGCCCGTAGAGGAGGTGTTGGTAGACGGAGAAGTACAGCTGTCGGGCGATGGTGTGGGCGAAGTCGCCGTTGGGTTGTTCGACGAGTTGGAGGTTGGTGAAGGCCCGCTCTTCGCGCAGATAGGCCAGCTCGTCTTCGTCGCCGGCCAGCGACAGCAGGGTGCGGGCCTGGCCGAGGAGGTCGAGCGCGATGTTGGCGAGGGCGACTTCCTCCTCCAGTACGGGGGCGTGGCCGGCCCACTCGCCGAGACGCTGGGACAGGACGAGGGCGTCGTCGCCGAGGGCGAGTGCGGCCGTTGTGCTCGCGGAGGTCGTGGTCACAGGTGGCGCACCCCCTCGGGGATCTCGTAGAAGGTCGGGTGGCGGTAGGGCTTGTCGGCCGAGGGCTCGAAGAAGGTGTCCTTCTCGTCGGGCGAGGAGGCGGTGACGGCCGTGGAGGGCACCACCCAGATCGACACGCCTTCGCTGCGCCGGGTGTAGAGGTCGCGGGCGTTGCGCAGGGCGAGCTCCGCGTCGGGGGCGTGCAGGCTGCCGGCATGGGTGTGGGACAGGCCCCGGCGGGACCGTACGAACACCTCCCACAGCGGCCAGTTGTGCGTCATGCCTGCTCCTCCTCGTGCTGTGCGGTGGCGGATGCGTGACGCAGCCGCTGCTTGTCCGCGTAGGCCCCGGCGGCCTCACGGACCCAGGCGCCCTCTTCGTGGGCCTTGCGCCGCTGGGTGATCCGTTGCTCGTTGCACGGGCCGTTGCCCTTGAGTACTGCCCAGAACTCGGCCCAGTCGATGGTGCCGAAGTCGTAGTGGCCGCGCTCCTCGTCCCACCGGATGTCGGGGTCGGGAAGCGTCAGGCCCAAGGACTCGGCCTGCGGGACCGCGTAGTCAACGAAGCGTTGGCGCAGTTCGTCGTTCGAGTGGCGTTTGATCTTCCAGGCCATGGACTGCGCAGAGTGGGCCGATTCCTCGTCGGGAGGGCCGAACATCATCAGTGAGGGCCACCACCAGCGGTCCACCGCGTCCTGGGCCATGGCGTGCTGCTCGGGGGTGCCCTGGGCGAGGGCGAGCAGCAGCTCGTAGCCCTGGCGCTGGTGGAAGGACTCCTCCTTGCAGATGCGGACCATGGCGCGGGCGTACGGTCCGTAGGAGCACCGGCACAGCGGCACCTGGTTGGTGATGGCGGCGCCGTCCACCAGCCAGCCGATGGCGCCGACGTCGGCCCAGGTCAACGTGGGGTAGTTGAAGATCGAGCTGTACTTCTGGCGGCCCGAGTGCAGCCGGTCCAGCAGCTCGTCCCGGCTGGTCCCGAGGGTCTCGGCGGCGCTGTAGAGGTACAGCCCGTGGCCGGCCTCGTCCTGGACCTTCGCCATCAGGATCGCCTTGCGGCGCAGTGACGGTGCCCGGGTGATCCAGTTCGCCTCCGGCTGCATGCCGATGATCTCGGAATGCGCGTGCTGGGCCATCTGGCGGACCAGGGAGGCCCGGTACTCCTCGGGCATCCAGTCCCGCGGCTCGATGCGCTCGTCTGCTGCCACGGCCGCGTCGAAGGCTGCCACGAGCGCCTGGTCCGGCATCTGCCGGGTTGCTGTCGCCATCTCTATGCCCCTACCGACCGATCGTTCGGTTCATTGGCTTCAATGGTCGGACGGCGGCCCGTAGGGTGTCAACCTCTGTGGGCGAGGGGCTGGGGGCGCAATGAGTGCGAACGGGTACCGCAGACCCGGAATCTCCGGGCTGTCACGGCCCTACCGCATCGTGGCCGCGTTCGCCTTCGGGGTGGTGGCGGTGGCCACCGTCTGCCACCTGGGGCTGGTGTTCCTGCACGTCGCGCCGAACAACACGCTCTCCCAACGGCACGGGCGCGCGGTCGATGACTGGGTCTATCCCGAGTTCGAGCAGAACTGGAAGCTCTTCGCTCCCAATCCACTCCAGAGGAACATCGCCGTGCACGTCCGAGCACAGCTGCGCACCGAGTCCGGACGGCGTTCCACCACGGACTGGCGGAACCTTTCCGCCGAAGACGTCGCCGCCATCCGCGGGAATCCCTTTCCCTCCCACGTCCAACAGAACGAGCTGCGTCGTGCCTGGGACTTCTTCCGCGGTTCCCACAACGACGACGACCGGCCGGTCGGCGAGCGGGGTGAGCTCTCCGAGGCCTACTTGCGCCGTCTGGTGATGCTGCGCCTGGCCCGGGCCGGGCTCGCCGTGCGCAGCGTGGAGCGGGTCCAACTGCGCTCGGCCACCACCGCCGTGGGCCCGCCCGCCTGGAGCGACGAGGACGGCGATCCCGAGACCCACTACCGAGAGCTCGGCTGGTGGAACATCACCTCCGCCGACCTACCGTCCGGGGCCCTCAGGGAGTCGACCCCGTGAGCGCCCCCGCCCCCGCAGGATCCGTGGGGCGCCCGCACCCGGCTCCCGGGCTGCGGCGCGCCCTGGACCGGATCACCGCTGAGGCCCTGGGCCCTTACCAGAGCGCCGTGGTGCGCATCGGTGTCTGTGCCACCTGGCTCTTCTTCCTGCTGCGCGAGCTACCGCACCGCCACGAGCTCTACGGTCCGGACAGCCCCTGGGGTTGGGACCTGGCACGTCGGCTGACCGGTGGGAACGGCGCCTTCACCGTGCTGACCTGGTCCCAGGGGCGGCTCTGGTTCGAGGTGGTCTACGGGGCCGCGGTGCTGGCCGGCGTACTGCTGCTGCTCGGGTGGCGCACCCGGGCCAGTTCCGCGCTCTTCATGGTCGGGGTGCTCTCGCTACAGAACCGCAGCGTCTTCATGGGCGACGGCGGAGACAACGTCATCCACCTGATGGCCCTCTACCTGCTGCTCACCCGCTGTGGTCAGGTGTGGTCCCTGGACGCCAGGCGGGTGGCCAGGGCCGCCCGTGGCCTGCCGGTGCGGGACCGGGCCGGTCCCGCGCTCTGGTTGCTGCTGGGCGCGCTGTTGGCGGCGACCGCCTGGCGCGGCGGCCCGGACGGCCGGCTGCTCGCCCTGTTCTGCCTGCTGTGGGCGGCGCATGGCCTGTGGTGGGTGGTCGCCAGGCATGAACCGGAAGGCGAACTCCGCGCGCTGCTCGACGTCATCGCCAACCTCGTCCACAACGCGGCGATGCTCATGGTCATGGTGGAGGTCTGTCTGATCTACGCGACCGCCGGTTGGTACAAGATCCAGGGATCCCGCTGGCAGGACGGCACAGCCCTCTACTACCCCTTGCACCTTGACTACTTCACCCCCTGGCCCGCGCTGTCGGGACTGCTCGCGGCCAGCGGGGTGCTGGTGCTGGTGCTCTCCTACGGCACGGTCCTGGTGCAGGTGGCCTTCCCCTTCACCCTGCTCAACCGTCGGATCAAGAACGTCCTGCTCGCCCTGATGGTGTTGGAGCACCTGGGCATCGCGGTGTTGCTGGGACTGCCGTTCTTCTCCCTCGCCATGATCAGCGCGGATGCCGTGTTCCTGCCGACGGCCTTCCTGCTGTGGCTCGGGGCGCGGGTCGCCGGCCCGCCGCGGCGGCTCCTCGCCCGCCGGACGGGCCATCTGGTGCCAGGGCCCCGTCGTGGCTCGGAGCTCGACGCCGCGGCGTCACCTCGTACGCTCGTGCCATGAGCGAGCGATCCCTGACTGTCCCCCTCCCCGACGACCGGGGAGAGAGAGCCGAAACGGTGCGCCGATGGCGTGCCGCGGCCGACGACCAGGTGCTCCTGGACGGGTTCCACGCAATCAAGCACGCCCTTCGGTTCGGCGCCGAGGTCAAGATCGCCATTACCGAGGACCGGGCAGCACTGTTGGGTCTGGCCGCGGAGCTCGCGCCGGACGTGGCCGGCCCGCTCGCCGACCTGGTGCGGGAGGTGGCCCCCGAGGACCTGCGGGAGCTGTTGTCACGAGTGCATCCGACCAGGACCGCCGCGCTCGCCGCCCCTCGGGACCGTGCCGCGCAGCTGCGGGCCCTGGCTGCCCGGCCCCGGAGCGCACCGGTGATCGTCCTGGACCACCCGCGCAACCTCGGCAATGTGGGGGCGGTGGTCCGGCTGGCGGCTGGCTTCGGTGCCACCGGGGTGGTCACCTTGGACGAAGGGCCGGTTGCGGCCGGCGGGCTCGACCCCTGGCACCCCAACGTGGTGCGGGCCGCTGCCGGACTGCACTACGCCACCGCCGTGGAGCGCCTCACCCTCGACCAACTACCTGCCGGGCCGCTGTACGCACTGGACCCGGAGGGCGAGGACATCCGGAACTTCGCGCTGCCCGATGACGCGCTCCTGGCCTTCGGTTCGGAGCGGCACGGCATCTCGGCGGGGCTGCGGGAGCGGGCCGATCATCTGGTCAGCCTGCCGATGCGCCCGCAGGTCTCCAGCTACAACCTGGCCACCAGCGTGGCCATGACCCTCTTCCACTGGGGCGGCCCCCGCCAGGAAGGCACCCCAGTGGAAGGGGTTGGGGGAGGTCCGGTGGTCCCGGACCTCCCCTGAGGGGCACCGAGGCCGCTGTCAGGCCTGGCGCCGCACCTCCACCACCCGGAAGCGGTTGGCCACGAACGCCCCGTCGCACAGAGCGGCGTTAGCGGCCGGGTTGCCTCCGGAACCGTGGAAATCGGAGAAGGCGGCGGTCTGGTTGACGAAGACGCCGCCGGTCAGGTTCAAGGAGAGCTGCGCGGACTCCTCCAGGCAGACCTCCTCGACGGCCCGCTCGACGTCCGCGGAGGTGGTGTACGCCCCGACGGTCATCGCGCCCTTGTCCCGGACGGTGCGCCGCAGCAGGTCCAGCCCCTCGGCGGTGGAGTCCACCGCCACCGCGAAGGCCACCGGGCCGAAGCACTCCGAGAGGTAGGCGGCTTCGGCGTCCGGCCCCTCCCAGAACTTGCGAGCGCCGTCCAGCTTGACCAGGACCGGGGTGCGCACCACCGCGTCCGGGAAGTCCGGGTTGATCACCTCACGGGAGGCGAGGGCCACTTCGCCGAGGCCGGCGGCTGCTTCCAGGTGGGCCCTGACCTCGGGGTTGACCAAGGCGCCGAGCAGCGCGCCGGCCCGCGCGTCGTCGCCGAGCAGCTTGCCGACGGCGCCGGCGAGGTCGGCCACGACCTCGTCGTAGGTCTTGTGGCCCGCCTCGGTGTCGATGCCCTCGCGGGGGATCAACAGGTTCTGCGGGGTGGTGCACATCTGGCCGCTGTACAGGGACAGCGAGAAGGCCAGGTTCGAGAGCATCCCGCGGTAGTCGTCGGTGGAGTCCACCAGGACGGTGTTGACGCCGGCCTTCTCCGTGTAGACCTGGGCCTGGCGGGCGTTCGCCTCCAGCCAGTCGCCGAAGCCGGTCGAGCCCGTGTAGTCGATGATCTTGATCTCGGGGCGGACCGCGAGCGTCTTGGCGATGCCCTCGCCCGGCGCTTCGGTGGCCAGCGCGACCAGGTTCGGGTCGAAGCCCGCTTCCGACAACACCTCGCGGGCGACCTGGACGGTCAGGGCGAGTGGCAGGACGGCACGCGGGTGCGGCTTGACGAGCACCGCGTTTCCGGTGGCCAGGGAGGCGAACAGGCCCGGGTAGCCGTTCCAGGTCGGGAAGGTGTTGCAGCCGATGACCAGCGCGACCCCGCGCGGCGCCGCGGTGAAGGTCTTGCTCAGGTTCAGCGGGTCCTTCTTGCCCTGCGGCTTCGACCAGCCGGCGGTGGCGGGAACCCGGGACTGCTCCTCGTAGGCGTAGGCCACGGCTTCAAGGCCGCGGTCCTGCGCGTGCGGGCCGCCGGCCTGGAAGGCCATCATGAAGGCCTGACCACTGGTGTGCATCACGGCGTGCGCGAACTCGTGGGTGCGTGCGCTGATCCGGGAGAGGATCTCGATGCAGACCACGGCCCGGGTCTCGGCGCCGGCGTCCCGCCACGCGCCCATGCCCGCCCGCATCGCCGGAAGCAGCACGTCGGGGTCGATGTGCGGGTACTCCACGGCGAGCTCCGGGCCGTACGGGGAGACCTCGCCCCCGGTCCAGCCGTCCGTGCCGGGCTGTCCCAGGTCGAGCCGGGTGCCGTGCAGCGCCTGGAAGGCCGCGAGGCCGTCGGCGGGTGCGCTCTCGCCGTACGCCTTGGGGTGCTCGGGATGCGGGGACCAGTAGGCGCGGCTGCGGATTGCGTCCAGCGCCTGGTCGAGCGTCGTCCGGTGCTTCTCGGACAGTTGGGCGGCGGACAGGTCGGTGGCCATCGGTGACCAACTCCTCGTTGAGCCGGGCGGATCAGGGTGGATCGGGCGGCCGTCGGGTGGAGATCGGAAGAACCCGAGCGGAACCGGATCCACGAGAGCAGACTGGAGTTAGAGTAACCGAACGATCGGTCGGTACAAGAGGGCCGGAGCGATCCCGGCCGATTGCGGCCGGAACCCATGCGGGAGGATCGGGGTCATGACAGCAATCGAGCGTTCCCGCACTGTGGCCGTCGTGGGCGCCGGCACCATGGGCCAGGGCATCGCCCAGGTGGCCCTTCTCGCAGGTCATCCCGTGGTGCTCCACGATGCCGTGCCGGGTCAGGCCGGGGTGGGCGTCGAGGCCGTCGCCGATCGACTGGAGCGACTGGTCGCCAAGGGCCGCCTGGACCGCGAGATGGCCGACCGGGCTGCCGCCCGCCTCACCGCCGCCGGCGAACTGTCCGATCTGGCCGGGTCCTCCCTGGTGGTCGAGGCGATCTTGGAGGACCCGGACGCCAAGCGCGAGCTGTTCATCGGGCTTGAGGGCGTGGTGGCACCCGACTGCCTGCTGGCCAGCAACACCTCCTCGCTGTCCGTCACCGAGTTGGGCGCTTCCCTGAAGTACCCCGGCCGTTTCGTCGGCCTGCACTTCTTCAACCCGGCTCCGCTGCTGCCCCTGGTCGAGGTGGTCCGTGGTTTCGCCTCCGACCCCCAGGCCGTGGAACGCGTCTACGAGACGGCGCTCAGCTGGGGCAAGACTCCGGTGCGCTGTGCCGACACACCGGGCTTCATCGTCAACCGCATCGCCCGCCCCTTCTACGCCGAGGCCTTCGCGGTGTACGAGGAACAGGGCGCGGACCCGGCGACCATCGACGCCGTGCTGCGGGAGAGCGGCGGCTTCCGCATGGGCCCCTTCGAACTGACCGATCTGATCGGGCAGGACGTCAACGAGGCCGTCACCCGTTCGGTGTGGGAGTCCTTCTTCCGCAGCCCCAAGTTCAGCCCCTCGCTGGCACAGCGCCGCCTGGTCCAGTCCGGTCGACTGGGCCGCAAGTCGGGCCGCGGCTGGTACGGCTACGAGCCCGGGGCCGCCGCCCCGACACCGCACACCGCTGCGCCCGAGGAAGCTCCCGCGGCCGTGTCCGTGGTCGGTGACCTCGGGCCTGCCGCCGCGCTGGTGCCGATGTTGGAGGAGGCCGGGATCGACGTCACCACGGCCGAGGGCGGCGGCCCGTACATCCAGCTGCCCGGCGAGGGCCAGCTCGTCCTCACCGACGGCAAGACCTCGGTCGAGTTCGCCGACGTCGTCTACTTCGACCTCGCGCTCGACTACCGCGGCGCCACCCGGATCGCGCTCTCCGCCTCCGCGGACACCTCGCGGCGGACCCTGGCCGAGGCCATCGGGCTGTTCCAGAAGCTCGGCAAGCAGGTGAGCGTGATCGGTGACGTTCCAGGCATGATCGTCGCCCGTACGGTGGCGATGCTCATCGATCTGACGGCCGACGCCGTCGCCAAGGGCGCGGCCACCGCCCAGGACATCGACACCGCGATGCGACGTGGCGTGAACTATCCGCTGGGTCCCGGGCAGTGGCAGGAGCGGGTGGGGCAGGACTGGGCGTACGAGCTGCTGACCGCGCTCGACGAGCGCTGTCCAGGCGGCCGTTACGCGCCCTCCCTGGCCCTGTTCCGCCAGTCCTACGCCGAGCCGGCCACCGCGGCGGGTGAGGCCCTGTGACCACCGCGCGCCGGGACACCTACACACCCGAGACGCTGCTCTCGGTCGCCGTGCAGGTCTTCATCGAGCGCGGCTACGACGGCACCTCCATGGAGCACCTGTCCAGGGCCGCGGGAATCTCGAAGTCCTCCATCTACCACCATGTGGCCGGCAAGGAGGAACTGCTGCGCCGGGCCGTCAGCCGGGCCCTGGAGGGCCTTTTCGGAATCCTGGAGGAGCCCGGGGCGATCGCCGGGCGGGCGATCGAGCGCGTCGAGTACGTCACCCGGCGCACCGTCGAGGTGCTGATCGACGAGTTGCCCTACGTGACGCTGCTGCTTCGGGTGCGGGGCAACACCGCCACCGAACGGTGGGCGTTGGAGCGGCGCCGCGAGTTCGACCACCGGGTCGCAGACCTGTTGAAGTCCGCCGCGGCCGACGGCGACCTGAGGGCGGACGTGGACATCCGGCTGGCCACCCGGCTGCTCTTCGGCATGGTCAACTCGATGGTCGAGTGGTACCGCCCCCACACGGGGTCCGGCGGGGAGCGCGACCAGGTGGCCGAGGCCGTGGTGCGGATAACCTTCGACGGCCTGCGGGCCACCGCGCCCAAGACCTGACCTGTGCTCCCAGCCGGTCACGGGGTGTCGGGGAGGGGGTCCAGGTCCGTCTCCTCGAACACCAGCAGGGTGCGGGTGGACAGCACCTCCGGTATCGACTGGAGCCGGGTCAGCACCAGTTCCCGCAGCGTGCGGTTGTCCGGGGTGTGCACCAGCAGGAGCACGTCGAAGTCACCGCTGACCAGCGCGATGTGCGCGGCGCCCGGTAGTTCCTGGAGCTGTTCGCGCACGGTTCGCCAGGAGTTCTGAACGATCTTCAAGGTGATGTAGGCGGAGGTGCCCTGCCCTGCCCGCTCGTGGTTGACCCGGGCGGCGAACCCCCGGATCACCCCGTCGTCGATCAGCCTGTTGATGCGGGCGTAGGCGTTGGCGCGCGAGACGTGCACCCGCTCGGCGACCGAGCGTATCGAGGCGCGCCCGTCTGCTTGGAGCATCCGCAGGATCGCCCGGTCGATGGAATCCAGCGGGCGGGCGGGGCCGACCGGGGTGCGCGGGCCCTCGGGGCTGCCCAGGACCACCTCGGCCATTTGTTCATCGGTCATCGCCCCCGGCCTCCCTGTTTTGGACGTCCTGCCTACATCCCACGGCCATGTCCGCCGTTTGTCCACAGCCTGCTGCCGCCTGTAGCCAAATTGCGCCAGCGACCGAACAATCGGTAGGTGAGGCGCCTCACAGTCGTGCGCCCTCCTGCCCCGCCTCCCACGAGGAGGTGCACGCGTCGAAGGGGAAGACCAATGACGGTCCAAGAGCTACCCGGTGCGTCGTACCGCCCCACGCCCCCGCCGGCCTGGCGCCCCCGGACCGAGGCGGCGCCGCTGCTCCCGGACGCGGAGCCGTACCGGGTCCTCGGCACCCCGGCTGCGAAGGGCGCGGACCCGGAGCTCATGCTGAGGCTGCACGCCGAGCTGATCCGTGGCCGCCGTTACAACCACCAGGCCACCGCGCTCACCAAACAGGGGCGCCTCGCGGTCTACCCCTCCACGGTCGGTCAGGAGGCCTGCGAGGTCGCCGCCGCTCTGGTCCTGAAGGAACAGGACTGGCTCTTCCCCAGCTACCGCGACACCCTCGCCGCGGTGGCCCGCGGCCTTGACCCGGTCGAGGCCCTGACCTTGCTGCGCGGCGACTGGCACACCGGCTACGACCCGCGCGAGCACCGGATCGCCCCCCTGTCCACCCCGCTCGCCACGCAGCTGCCGCACGCGGTGGGCCTGGCGCACGCCGCCCGGCTCAAGGGTGACGACGTGGTCGCGCTCGCCCTGGTCGGAGACGGCGGCACCAGCGAGGGCGACTTCCACGAGGCGCTGAACTTCGCGGCGGTCTGGGGGGCTCCCGTCGTCTTCCTCGTCCAGAACAACGGCTTCGCGATCTCCGTCCCGCTCGCCAAGCAGACCGCGGCCCCCACCCTCGCCCACAAGGCCGTCGGGTACGGGATGCCGGGCCGTCTCGTCGACGGAAACGACGCGGTGGCCGTACACGAGGTGCTGGCCGAGGCCGTGGAGCGGGCCAGGGCCGGCGGTGGCCCGACCCTGGTCGAGGCGATCACGTACCGCATGGACGCCCACACCAACGCAGATGACGCCACCCGCTACCGCGAGGACTCCGAGGTCGAAGCCTGGCGCGAACACGACCCCATCGTGCTGATGGAACGCGAGCTGACCGCCCGCGGGCTGCTCGACGACGCCGGCAAGCAGGCCGCGGTGGACACCGCCGAGGCGATGGCGGCGCGGCTGCGCGAGCGGATGAACGCCGACCAGGTCCTCGACCCGATGGACCTCTTCACGCACGTCTACGCCGAGCAGACGGGGCAACTGCGCGAGCAGGCCCAACTGCTCCGCGCCGAGCTCGACGCGGAGGACGAGCGATGAGCACCCTGACCCAAGCCAAGCCGGCCACGATGGCGCAGGCCCTGAACCGGGCCCTGCACGACGCGATGGCGGCCGACCCCGCTGTGCACCTGACGGGTGAGGACATCGGTCAACTCGGTGGTGTCTTCCGCATCACGGACGGCCTCGCGAAGGAGTTCGGCGAGGACCGCTGCACGGACACCCCGCTCGCCGAGGCCGGAATCCTGGGCACCGCGGTGGGGATGGCCATGTACGGGCTGCGGCCCGTGGTCGAGATGCAGTTCGACGCCTTCGCCTACCCCGCCTTCGAGCAGCTGATCTCGCACGTCGCCCGCATGCGCAACCGCACCCGTGGGGCCCTGCCGATGCCGATCACCATCCGGGTCCCCTACGGCGGTGGCATCGGCGGTGTCGAGCACCACTGCGACTCCTCCGAGGCCTACTACATGGCCACCCCCGGGCTGCACGTGGTCACGCCGGCCACGGTGGAGGACGCCTACGGACTGCTGCGCGCCTCCATCGCCTCCGACGACCCGGTGGTCTTCCTGGAGCCCAAACGGCTGTACTGGTCGAAGGCCGAATGGTCGCCGCAGGCTCCAGCGCAGGTGGAGCCGATCGGGCGGGCCGCCGTGCGGCGCGCCGGGCGGAGCGCCACGCTGATCACCTACGGCCCGTCCGTGCCGGTCTGCCTGGAGGCCGCCGAGGCGGCCCGCGAAGAGGGCTGGGACCTGGAAGTCCTCGACCTGCGCTCGCTGGTGCCCTTCGACGAGGAGAGCGTGGTGGCCTCGGTGCGGCGCACCGGGCGCGCCGTGGTGGTCCATGAGTCCAGCGGGTTCGGCGGCCCCGGTGGGGAGATCGCGGCGCGGATCAGTGAGCGCTGCTTCCACCACCTCCAGGCGCCCGTGCTGCGCGTCGCCGGATTCGACATCCCCTACCCGCCGCCGATGCTGGAGAAGCACCACCTGCCGGGAGTGGACCGCATCCTGGACGCCGTGGCCCGCTTGCAGTGGGAGAACTGATGCCACAGGTACTGGAATTCAGGCTGCCGGACCTCGGCGAGGGCCTCACCGAGGCCGAGATCGTCCGCTGGCTGGTGGCGGTGGGCGACGTGGTCGCCATCGACCAGCCGGTCGTCGAGGTCGAGACGGCCAAGGCGATGGTGGAGGTGCCCTGCCCGTACGGGGGCGTGGTCACCGCACGTTTCGGTGAGGAAGGCACTGAACTGCCGGTCGGTGCACCACTGATCACCGTGGCCGTCGGGTCCCCGGCGGAACACCGCCAGGAGGAGAGCAGCGGCTCCGGCAACGTCCTGGTGGGATACGGCACGGACGCCTCCCGTCCGGCCCGGCGCCGCCGCGTCCGGCCCGCGGGGGCAGCACCCGCCGGGGCAGAGCCGGTGACCGTTCCCACGCCGGTGGCCCTCGTCGAGGGGCCGGTGCCGGTGATATCGCCGCTGGTGCGCAAACTGGCCCGGGACCACGGCCTCGACCTGCGCGTGCTGCGTGGTTCGGGCCCGGACGGGCTGATCATGAGGGCCGATGTGGAAGCCGCGTTGAAGGTCGCGAGGGCACCCGAGGAGGCGCCTTCGGCCCGGGCCGTTTCGGAGACCGGTGAGCGGATCGCATTGCGCGGAGTGCGGGGCGCGGTCGCCGAGAAGCTCTCCCGCAGCCGTAGGGAGATTCCGGACGCCACGTGTTGGGTGGACGCCGATGCCACCGAGCTGATGGCGGTCCGGGCGGCCATGAACGCGGCGGGCGGGCCCAAGGTGTCCGTCCTGGCGTTGCTGGCGCGGATCTGTACGGCGGCGCTGGCCCGGTACCCCGAGCTGAACTCCACGGTGGACACGGCGGCGAACGAGATCGTCCGACTGCCCTCGGTACACCTGGGGTTCGCCGCCCAGACCGAGCGCGGGCTGGTGGTGCCGGTGGTCCGGGACGCCGGGTCGATGAACGCAGAGGCGCTGAGCGCTGAGTTCGCCCGGATCACCGAGCTCGCCAGGGCCGGCAAGCTGGCGCCCGCCGACCTCAGCGGGGGCACCTTCACCCTCAACAATTACGGAGTCTTCGGGGTCGACGGGTCCACGCCGATCATCAACCACCCCGAGGCCGCGATGCTCGGTGTGGGGCGGATCATCCCCAAGCCGTGGGTGCACCAGGGTGAGTTGGCGGTGCGCCAGGTCGTACAGCTCTCCTTGACCTTCGACCACCGCGTCTGCGACGGCGGCGCGGCCGGCGGGTTCCTGCGCTATGTGGCCGACTGCGTGGAGAACCCGGCCGCGGTGTTGTTGCGCACCCTGTAGTGCGCGCAGCGCCCCCGCTGGTCGCGTGCCGCGGGGGCGCTGCGCCGCTCAACTGCCGCTGAGCAGGAGCTTGCCGATGTGGTCGCCCGCTTCCAGGGCGGTGTGCGCGGCGGCGGCCTCGGACATCGGGAAGGTGCGGTCGATGACCGGGCGGATGCGACCAGCCTCGGTCAGCGGCCAGACGTGCTCCCGGACCGCGGCGGTGATGGCGGCCTTCTCGGCGAGCGGCCGGGCCCGCAGGCTGGTGGCCGTGATCGCTGCCCGCTTGGTCAGCAGGGCGCCGAGGTCGAGTTCGCCCTTGACCCCGCCCTGGAGGCCGATGACGGCGAGCCGGCCGTTCACCGCGAGCGCCTTGACGTTCCGTTCCAGGTACTTGGCGCCGATGATGTCGAGGATGACGTCCGCGCCGGCACCGTCCGTGGCCTTGTGCAAGGCGCTGACGAAGTCCTCCGCGCGGTAGTCGATGAGAATGTCGGCGCCCAGTTCGGCGCAGCGGGCCAGTTTCCGGGGGCTGCCGGCGGTGACGGCCACCCTCGCCCCGATGGCCTTGGCCAGTTGGATGGCCGTGGTCCCGATGCCACTCGCCCCACCGTGGATCAGCACCGTCTCACCGGGGCGGACGTGCGCCACCATGAACAGGTTGGAGCCTGTGAAGGTTCCCCCACTCCCCATGAACAGGTTAGACCACACGGTTGCCGTTGCTTCCGGAAGTGCCGCAGCTTCCACCACAGAGACGCCGTCCGGCACGGGAAGCACCTGCCCGGCGGGCACGGCCACCCGCTCCGCGTAGCCGCCGCCCGCGAGCAGCGCGCACACCGGCTGACCGACTTCCCACCCGAAGACGCCGGACCCCAGGGCCGCAATGTGCCCGGAGACCTCAAGACCGAGGTACGGCGACGTTCCCGGCGGAGGGTCGTAGAAGCCTTGCCGCTGGAGGATGTCAGCGCGGTTCACTCCCGCTGCCACAACATCGATGAGGACTTCCCCCGGGCCTGCTACCGGGTCCGGGACCGTGGACCATGTGAGCACTTCCGGCCCACCCGGCTCAGTGATGGTGATTGCCTTCATGCCCTCAAGCTACTCATGAGAATGCCCCGCCCATGCGTCACGGGGAAAGAACGCACGGACGGGGCCGTCGAGGGGCTGTCAGGCCCCCCCGACGATCGGCACGGGGCTGTCTGGCCGGTCGAGCCACACACGCTCGCCATCGCCGTCAACGGTCAGGCCGAACCGTTCGAACCCCGGTCGCCCTTGCTCGTCCCACCAGAGGTAGGCCGCGACCACCTCATTCCAGAGATCACGGGGACCGGACTGGTAGACCTCGAATTCCTCGCGACCGGGCACGAAATCCACCGTCCCCCACGACGTGACGGCCGTATCCCGCAGCCACAGCGTGTAAGAGCCGTCGCCGTACGACTCCATCCACGGGAATGCGCCGGGTACCTGCACGCCGATTGCGAACATGACCGGCCAGTCCCCCACCGAATCCGGGGAAATGCTGGTCATGCTGCGCCGTCCGTCCGCTGGCCACTTCCGGCCCTTGAGATATTCGCGGACGTGCTTCCGTTCGGTGCGCTGAGCGCGCAGCCGCATGAACGCGGAGGACCCGAGGAACCACCCGGTAGCCGTCCCGTTCTCGGCCACAGCGAGACGCACCACAGCTTCCCCGCCGTACGTCGGTCCCCACGGGGCGACGATGAGCCCGCCCGGCTTCGTCTGTCCGATCCATTGCCGGGGGACGCTGCCGATTGAGCACGTGGCGATGACGCGGTGATACGGGCCCCCGTCGTCGTATCCCTCGGCCCCGTCCCCGACGACGGTAAGCGGCTCGAATCCCGCCGCTTTCAGACGGCCCCGCGCATCCCTCGCGCTGGCCTCGTCCACTTCCACTGTGACGACGTTCTCAGCGCCGACCCGATGGGAGAGCAGCGCCGCATTCCAGCCGGTGCCGGTGCCGATCTCCAACACGCGGTGTCCCGGTCCGACGTTCAGGCCGACGGTGACGTCCTGCATCGACTCGCTCGACTGGGTGAACGTGCCTTGGCCGCGGACAGTTCGGTACGCGCCGGTGCAGCCGGCTTGCGTTCCCGTGTCCGTGAAAGCGGAGTCGGTCGCCGTGTACGTCATGCAGACCGCCGATGTGCCCGTCGCCAAACCGAGCATTTCGCGTCTCCGCCCCACCAGGTGCGTGCCCTGGTGGGGATAGTCCGTACGGTCGGTCTGCCTCCTCCACGCGCCGGCGGGCGCGGCACGGCTACTCGGGTCCGCTGCCCAGGGTGGTCTGTGGTGCGTCCGCCCGCACGATGCTGATGACGCGGTCGGTCAGCTGGAGCGGGCTCGCTGAGGGGTCGTCATAGGCCAACAGGCGGTGTCCGCGCAGCACGCTGACGACGAGGTCCTCGGTATCACGTACCGATTTGCCGGCCTCCGACTTGTTCACCGGACGTTCGATCAGGTCCAGGCCGCTGCCCTGCTGGATCAGGTCCTCCATGACGGTGCCCGCGCTGGGGCTGAGCACCGACAGGCCGAGGAGGCGCCCGGCGGCACTGGCGCTGGTGATGACGGCATCGGCGCCGGACTGCCGCAGGAGGGGCGCGTTCTCCTCCTCCCGGACCGCGGTGACGATCTTCGCCCCCCGGTTGAGCTGCCGCGCGGTGAGGGTGACCAGTACGGCGGTGTCATCGCGCTGAGTGGCGATCACGATCTGGCGGGCTTTTTGCACTTCAGCGCGGATCAGCACTTCGGAACGGGTCGCATCGCCGATCACTCCGGTGAGGCCCTCGGCATTGGCCATGTCAATGACCTTCGAGCTGGGGTCGACGATGACGATGCGTTCCTTGGGCAATCCGGTGGCCAGCAGCGTCTGCAACGCCGAACGGCCCTTGGTGCCGAAGCCGACGACGACGGTGTGTTCTCGCAACTGGGCCCTCCAGCGTTTCAGCCGCCATTCCTCCCGGGTCCTCTGGGTGAGGACTTCGAGAGTGGTGCCGACCAAGATGATCAGGAACAACACGCGCAGGGGCGTGATCAGTAGGACGTTGATCAGGCGGGCGCCATCGCTGTACGGCACGATGTCGCCGTAGCCGGTGGTCGAGAGCGTCACCGTGGCGTAGTAGACGCAGTCCAGCAGGTCGACCGTGCCATTGGCGTTGTCGTGGTAGCCGGCACGGTCGAAGTAGACCAGACAGACGGTCAGCACCAGTACGGCCAGAGCCATCAGCAGCCGCTTGCCCACCTGTTGGAGCGGTCGCTGCACGATCGGGTTGGGCAGCTTCACCCTGCGGGTGACCAGGCTTTCGTCGGCCTGGCGGGCCATCGCGTCATGGCCGGGCTGTTTCACGTGAAACCTCCTGCCACCCAGGGCAGATCGAGAAGTTCAAGTTCTTGTCCCGCCTTGGCGCCATGGGGTGGAACGACTGCCAAGGCGTCCGCGGTCGCGATACCGCGCAGCATGGCGGGGCCGTTGTAGCGCAGTGGCACGGCCAGTTCTGCCCGCAGCGTCACGGGGATAAGCCGGGTGTCGTGCGGGTGCCCCGGTACGTCTTCCCCCACCGGGGCGCAAGAGCGTGGCCGAAGAGCCTGCCCGGAGAGCATACGCAGCAGTGGTTCGGCCAATGTCAGCAGCCCGGACACCGCGGCGAGGGGGTTGCCGGGAAGACCCACCAGGTGGCGGCGGGCATCGAGGCGGGCCAGGAGCATCGGATGGCCGGGGCGCACCCGTACGCCGTCCACGAGGAGCTCGGCCCCGGCGCGGTGCAGTGCCGGATGGACGTGGTCCACCGGACCGGCTGCCGTGCCCCCGGTGGTCAGGACGAGGTCGGCGTCGGAACCGGAGATCGCGGCGTGCAGGGCGTCCTCGGTATCGCCGATCCGCCGGGTGCCCACGACGTCCGCGCCCAGAGCGGTGAGCCAGGGACCGAGCATCGGCCCCAGGGCGTCGCGGATCAGCCCCTCCCGGGGACGGCCCTCGGTGAGCAACTCGTCGCCCAGCACCAGGACCTCGGCACAGGGCCGAGCCACGGTCTGCAGGTCGTCGTAGCCCGCGGCGGCGGCCAGGCCCAGGACCGCGGGCGTGACCCGGCTTCCCGCCGGCAGCAACAGGTCACCGGCGCGGCACTCCTGACCACGGGGACGGATGTCCTGCCCGGGCACCACATCGGCCTGGGCGAACAGGCGTCGGCCGGCCTCCACACGGGAGTGTTCGGAGCGGATCACCGCGGTGGTGTCGGCCGGAACCCGGGCGCCGGTGGCGATCCGCACGGCTGCGCCGTCCGCCAGTGGCTCGGGGTGGGCATCGCCCGCCAGGATGTCCCCGGCGCGCACGTTCCACGGGCCGGGGCCGGCCACCGCCCAGCCGTCCATGGCGGAGGTGTCGAACGACGGGAGGTCGGTCAGCGCCTCCAGCGGGGCTGCCAGCACCTCGCCGAGGGCCTGGCCGAGCCGGACCCGGTGGACGTCCCCGCGGACCGCGGAGCCCGCCCGGGCGGCACACTGCCGGGCCTGGTCCCAGTCAGTGGCGCCGTGTTGGGGGGCTGCGGAGGCGGCGGTTCCCCCCGGACGGGCCCGGACCGCCGGTTCCGGGCCCGCGCCCCCGGCGCCCTCCGGCTCTCGCCGGGTTTGCTGTCCACGGTGGGCGGGGGCGGTCCGGGGCGCGTCCCCGGGTTCGTCCACGGGTGCCTGAGCCACCAGCGCCAGCGCTTCCCGCACCGCGCGTTCCTCGCGCACGGCACGGTCTTCCTCGGCGCCCGCAGTCGCGTCCGGGGTCGTCATCCCGAGCTCGGTTCATCGGAAGCGGGCGGCTCCTCAGCGGCCCAGCTCTGGGCGAGCGCGGCGACCTGTCGGGACGCCCGCGCGAGGGCCTCGACCGGATCGGCCCCCGCCGCCTCTGCCCGGGCCGCCGCATAGCCCACCAGGAAGGTGGTCAGCGGAGCGGCCGGCCGGGCCACTGCGTGGGCCGCGTCCCGGGCGAGGTCGAGCAGGAGGCCGGTGTCGACCTCGCAGTCGATGCCCAGCTCGGTCTTGACTGTGGTGATCCATTCGTCCAGCACGGTTCCATGCTCTCTGATGTGTGCTCGGGCTGCCGCGAGATCCTCCCAGGTGTCGCAGTCGAAGGAGTCCAGCGGGCCGGATGTGATGCGTCCGAGGCGGAGTTCGCTGGTCAGGAGCCGCAGCGGGAGCCCCCCGAGGTGGCCGTGTTCGGCGGCCAGCAGGTCCGACTCGCGTCGCAGGGCAGCGGCCTGGTAGGCGGCTACCAGGGGTTGGTCGTGACCTTCCGAGTCGGTCAGGAGGACACCTTCGAGAGGCCGGTCCGGGTCGCCCGCCTCCAGGGTGGTCAGCAGCCGCCGCACGGTGGCGGGAGTGAGGAACGGCAGGTCAGCGGAGAGGACGAGCACGGTGGCGGCGTCGGTGTGTCGTAGTCCGGCGGCGAGGGCGGCCAGTGGCCCGCCTCCCGGGGGTTGCTCACGGGCCCAGGTCACCGGCCGAAGAGTGGGACGCGGGGTGCCGACGACCACGGTGGTCCCGGCGGTGCCGCAGGCGCCCAGGACTCTGTCCAGCAGGGGGCGCCCGCCCACGCTCAGCGCGGGCTTGTCCGCCCCGCCGAGCCTCCGGGCGCTGCCGCCGGCAAGGACGACCGCGTCATGGGCGGGGGGCCGGTCGCTGTCCGTCATGTTCCGAGTATGGTCCGGTCGGCGAGAGCAGGTCAGCCGGGGGCGGGCGACCTCGGGTGGTGGTCGTTTGCCGCCTTCGTGCAAGATCCCATCGCGCTGCCGGCGACCTTGGCGCGTTCCGGTGCAACCGCCCGGCCGGGCACCCGCTGGGGTGCCCGGCCGGTGGGTCGGGTTCTGTCCGGGCAGGAGCCCGGTAGGTGTCCTGGGGCGTGTTGCGAAAGTCCCGCCCGTCCTCCGGACGGACGGCGCTACTTTGGCAACGCGCCCTAGAGGTAGGGACCGGAGCGGAGTGCCCCGTGGCCCTCGTCCTCGTCCTCGTGTCCCCCGCTGCCGGGCGGCAGCGCGCGGCGCATCTGCTCCAACTGAGCACGAGCGGCCATCTGCTGTGCGAACAGCGCGGTTTGGATGCCGTGGAAGAGGCCTTCCAGCCAACCCACCAACTGTGCCTGGGCAATGCGCAGTTCGGCCTCGGAGGGAATGGCCTCGTCGGTGAAGGGAAGGGAGAGCCGCTCCAACTCCTCAACGAGCTCGGGGGCGAGCCCGTCCTCCAACTCCTTCACGGAGCTGGCGTGGATGTCCTTCAGTCGGACCCGGCTGGCCTCGTCCAAAGGAGCAGCGCGGACTTCTTCGAGTAGTTGCTTGATCATGCTGCCGATGCGCATGACCTTGGCGGGTTGCTCCACCATTTCCGTCACCGGGACCTCGCGCGACTCGTCATCTGCGCCGCCGACAGCCATTCCGTCTTGCCCCACGATCAGCACGTGTGGGCTGGTGTCCTGCGACCGTTCACTCCTCGGCATCTCCATGCCGCCATTCTCTCGCACAGGTGCATCACCCCACGGTGTGCCCCCGTACAGGGGTGATCCACCCTGTACGGGGGTGCGAATCGCTCGCGGTCAGCCGGCGTCGCGCCGGGTGAGGGCCGGGGAGGAGCGGGTGACCAGGGCGGCCAGCAATGCCGCGCTCAGCGGTACGACCACCAGTAGTGCCGCGAGGACGGCCCAGGGCACCACGACCGGAACGAAGGGCTCGCCCAGGACGGAGTCCCAGCCGTCGATGACGGCCTGCCGGTGGCTTTCCGCCTGCTCACGGCGTTCGGTCCAGCGCAGTGCGACCGCTGGCAGGATGCCGGCCACCGAGCCGAGGACCACCCCCATGGCGGCGACCACGGCGCACTGGAATCCGCTGAGGACCCTGCGGACCCGTGGCGGGGCGCCGATCGCGGCCAAGGTCTTCAGATCGGTCTCCGCATCGGCCTGGGCGAGGCCGGTGGCCAGGCCGGCCGCGCCGACGGTGACGATCCCCGCGAAGAGGGTCAGTGCCAGTAGTGCCAGTGTGGACCTGCTCCGGTAGCCCTCTTCGAGGTAGATGTCGGTGCTGGTGGCCAGCTCACCGAGGGCGGCGTCCAGGTGCTGGAGCTGTGCACTGCTGGGCTTGCCGTCGGTGGTGAAGTAGGTGCCCACTGGGACGGTGGACAGCCCCGCTGCGCGTGCTGCGGACGGCGGGATGATCAGGCCCAGCCCGTAGCTGTCGACGAAGTCCTCGACCTGGTAGGTCGGGAGGGTCTTGAGGGTGGGCGCTCCGAGCTCGCCCGAGCTCGCCCGAACGCTCAGGTTGAGCTCGGTCTTGCCGTCCTTGACGTAGACACGGTCGAAGGACACGGCGCGTCCCGTGCGGAGCGCCTCGGTGGCTGCCGGGTCCTCGATGTCGAGGACGCTCAGCAGCTTCTCGTCGGCGACCAGGATGTCCCACTGCATGCGAAAGCCGCGCTCCTGGCAGCGCCAGTCGGCGCTGAGCCGGCGGCGTGCGGTGGGCGAGAGGTCCTCGGAGGACTCCGTCCACAGCGGGCAGTCCTGTTCGGGTGGTTTGACCCTGCCCACGCTGCCGCAGCCGGCGGTCTCGGACCAGGGTTCACAGCCGGGGTTGCCCACGGCGATGCGGGCGACGTCCGCGCGGACGGCCAGGGGCAGGTTGTCGGTCAGCACCCGGCGACCCTCCGGTACGTCGCGGAATCCGTCCGCGTCCGGGTTGCTCAGGCTGCCGCTCCCCGCGGGCAGCTGTGCGTGGTACTCGGCGCGGTTCTGGCTCTCCCGGCTGGCGTCGTAGGTGGCGACGGCCACGGTGCCGGCGACGGCGGCGAGTACGGCGGCGACGGCCGGGGCGGTGCGTCCGCGGTTGCGGACGGCGTCGCGCAGGGCCAGCCTCGGGGACAGCGGGAGCCAGCGGCCGGCGCGTCCGAAGAGCCCCACCAGGGTCGGCGTCAGGGCCACGATGCCGAGCTCGGCCAGAGCGCTGCCGGCCGCGACGATCATGTAGCTGTTCTCCCCGACCGCTCCGTGTAGGGCGACGGCTGCACCCGCGCCCAGGGCGATCAGACCGATGGCGGGCAGAGCCCGGTTGGCGTGGCGGATGCCGCGGTTTCGGCCGGTGAGGGAGGTGAGTACGGTCTGCCGGGAGGCGGTGAAGGCGGGGACGGCGGCGGCGAGCAGGCCGGTCAGGACAGCCAGCAGCGCGATGGACAGGAGCTCAAGGGGGCGGACGTCGAAGCTGGCGAACCGTCGACCGACCTGTTGCTCCAGGAGGGGTTGCAGGGCGAGCGTCAGGAGGACTCCGAGGACGGTCCCGATGACGGCGGCGGCCACCCCGATGACCAGGCCGCCGGCGAGCACGATCGCCCGGATGTGGTGGCGGTCTCCGCCGTTGGCGCCGACCAGACCCAGTTGGCGCCGGGAGCGACGGGCGCCGACGGCGAACGCCGGACCGGCCAGCAGGCAGATCTCCAACATGGCCAGACCCGCCGCGGTGGCGGCCACGGTGTACATGGCTGACCGGTCGGTCTCGCCGTCCCCTGCGCTGTTTCCGTGGCGGATCTGGTGGAGCGGGACCTCCGCGTCCGCGGGAGGCGCGAGGGCCACCGCTCGGGAGGTGACCCGCACGCCCTTGGCGTTCGCCTGGCGGACCATGTTCCACGTGAAACCGTCTTCACCGGCCACCCGCACCAACAGGGTGGTCTCGATGGTGGAGGAATGCTGCCCCGCAGCCTTCTGGGCCTCGGCGAGGGGGGCGAGGAGGTCGCCGGGTGTCGCCAGGAGTTCCGTGGCCCTCAGGTCACCGGGGTTTTCGTAGACGCCGACGATCCGGTAGGGGGCGTCGAGGTCGCGGGCCCGGACCGTGGAGCCGAGGAAGAGCCCGGACTCCGTCAGGAACCTTGTGCTTGCGGCGAGTTCGCCGGTCTTGGACGGCAGGCGCCCCCGATCGAGCGTGATCAGGCCCCTGGCGATCGGGTGGCCGGCGTCCAACTCGCGCAGGGCCGTGCGCAACAGGCCGTGCCGAGTGCGGATCCTGTCCTCCCCCCGGGACTCCCGCAGCACCGTGGCGCCTTCGGGAACGGCGCCGAGCAGGTCACCGGGGCCCGATGGCCCCGACCCGTCCTTGGGCGGGTCCGCCTGCTGGTAGTCGATGTTCGAGGGGGTCTGGTAGATCGGGGCGCCGCCGGTGGCAGCGTCCTGCACACGGGCGTCGGCGGCGCCGAGTGCGCGCGTCAGCTTCTGCTCGGCGGACGGTTCGGCGCTGCGCAGGGTCAGGTCGGTGGCGCTGACACCGAGGATGGGGAGGGCGATCATCGACAGCACCAGGGCGCTGCGGCCCTTGGAGCGCCAGGCTTCGCGACGGGCTATGCGGATCGCCGCGATCCATGAGTGGTAGCGGGACCTCACTGGCCGGCCACCCGCCCGGACAGCAGGGAGTCGGCGGCACTGCGCAGGGTCTCGTCGACCACGGCACCGTCGCGCAGGAACACCACCCGGTCCGCCCAGGCTGCGAAGCGCGGTTCGTGAGTGACGAGGACGCCCGCCGCACCGGCGTCGCAGCGGGCCCTGAGCAGGGCCAGCACGCAATCTCCGGTCTCGGAGTCCAGGGCGCCGGTGGGCTCGTCCGCGAGAACCAGCCGCCGGTCTCCGACCAGGGCGCGGGCGATGGCCACCCGCTGCTGCTGGCCGCCTGACATTTCGTCGGGGAACCGGTTCGCGATCTGCGGCAGGCCCATCTCGTCCAGGGCCTCCAGCGCACGGGCCCGGGCCTTGCGGGTGGAGGTGCCGTCGAGTTCCAGCGGGAGCGCCACGTTCTCGGCCGCGGTCAGCGCCGGGATCAGGTTGTAGTCCTGGAAGACGTAACCGATGCTCCGCCGTCGGAGTGCGGCGAGCTCCTTGCGGCTGGCGGTCGTGAGGTCGGTGCCTTCCACGAGCACGTGCCCGGAGCTGGGGGTGTCCAGGCCGCCCGCGAGGGTCAGCAGGGTGGATTTGCCGGAACCTGAAGGGCCCATGACGGCGATGAGTTCGCCTGGGTGGACGGTCAGGTCGATGCCGCGCAGGGCCAGTACTTCGGTGGCGCCGGCGCCGTGGACGCGGGTCACTTCGCGTAGTTGGAGTACGGGACGGTCCTGCTCCTCCTTCGAGGTGGGCGACGGGGCCGCGGGGCGTGTTCGGGTGGGTTCGGGCATGGCTGGGTCCCCCCTGGGACGTCACGCGCCGCCGCGGGGGCTTGGGCGTACGTCGGGATTCGGTGTGGTGCGTGGATGTCGGGCGCAGCGGATGGGGCGGTGGCTGGTCAGGGCCGGGTGTGGGAGGGGTGGGGCGCGGGCTGTGGTGCTGGGCGTGGTAGGGGAGCGGTGCTCGCCTTCCGCCCGGCCAGGACGGAGAGCCGGGTCAACCGGGACTCGCAGTGGTCCAGCCAGCGGGCCTCGGCCTCGGTCTGGAAGATCAGCTGTTCGAGTACGAGGAGCCAGGCCACGTCGTCGCGTTCGTGTGAGCTCGCGGACTCTATGGTGGCCAAGGCGCGGGCCTTGAGCCGGGTGTAGTCCTGCATGGCTTTGACGGTGGCGTGGCGTTGGGCCTGGATGACGGCTCGGACGTCGACCTCGGGGGTGCTCACGGCCATCGCGAGCTTGATCGCCAACTCGTCCCTGGGCGGGTTGGAGCGTTCCACCGGGCGCTCGTACCACTGGCGCAGTTCTTGGCGCCCGGATTCGGTGATGGCGTAGAGGGTGTGGCCGGCGGCGTCCTCGCCGCCAGGGGCGACCAGTTGGTCGCGCTCCAGTCGAGCGAGCGTGGTGTAGACCTGCCCGACGTTGAGTGGCCAGGTGGAGCCGGTGCGGGCTTCGAACTCGGTACGTAGTTGGGAGCCGTACCGGGGGCCTTGGTCCAGAAGGGCGAGGAGCCCGTGGCGGATCGACATACTCAGTATGTATACCGAGTATGTCGATCAAGGCAACCTGCTGACGGTGTGGGCCTGTCGGGGGGTGGGGCGGTACGCGGTCGGGCTCAGAGCCGGCGCAGCCGCAGGGCCAGAGAGCCTAGGCCCAGTCCCATCAGGGCCAATCCGGCGCCCAGGGGTAGGACATTCACCCCCAGCGCGGTGGCGCGGGAGGTCGCGCCTCGGGGGTCGTAGCTGCCCGGTGGTGGGTTCTGCGGCTCCGCCTTCGCGGGGACGGGTGGACCTGGCGGTGTGGGCTCCGGTTCCGCTTCGAGCGTTCCCTGCGGTTGCCCGTCGGGGTCGAGCCCCGCTTCTGAGTGGGGTCGCAGCCCCGAGTCCACTTCTGCTGGGCGTCGGGGTGGGGTGTGCGGCTCCTTGGCTGGGCCTTGTGGGAGCAGCTCCGGCAGTGCGTCCGACAGGTCCAGTGGGCGGCCCGGGTGCGCTCGCCCCTGCCCGGCGAGGCTGCCTGCGAGTTCCTCCCCGTCCATGGACCGGACGGCGAGGGGCGTTGTGGGTGGTGCCGGCTGTGCGGGGGCGGGCACTGCGGGAAGCAGCACGCCGAAGGCGAGAACCGCCCCGGCAGCCCACCGCAGTAGAGTCACGGGCCCAGCGTCACATAACAGCACAAAAGCGGCATCTCGGGGTGGGTGTCGATACGGGAGGAGGGCGAGTCGGGCGGTGGGTGCGGTGGCTGGAACGGTTCATCGGACTCCGCGAGACCTCCGGCGGACCCTTCCGGTCACCGCCCTGCGGACGGTTCCTACTCCGGGTCGCCGGTGGAAACCTCAAGGGTGATTTCCGCGTCCTGCGGGTAGATGTCGGTCCCGGCGGCGGGCCACTGGTTGATGACCGTGTCCTCCCCGTAGACGGCCTCGTCCTTGGGTTCCTCGGTCAGCTTCCAGCCGGCCTCCTGGAAGCACTCCTTCACCGACCGCAGGTCCTTGTAACGGAAGTCCGGCACCCGGACCTTGTCCGGGTCGTTGTAGGACTCCCCCGGCTCACTGCACGCGGTGGGGTCGATGGTCCGGGACCGGTCGGGGCCGCGGTGACCCGCCTGGGCCGGGGCGGAGGCAGTCCGGTCCCCGGTTCCGCCCGGGGAGTCGCTGCCACCCCAGCCACGCACCAGGGCCACAGTGGTGAGGCCGCCGACGGCCAGCAGGACCGCGCCGAGGGCGAGGAGCGCCGGGGTGCTCCGACGCCCGCCCGAGGCCCCGGAGCCACCGGCGGGCGGGTTGCCCGTCGACTGGCCGTATCCGGCGGAGGGTGGCGTCGGGTAGCTCTGCTGCGGGTAGCCGTAGGAGGGCTGTGGGCCCATGGAAAGGGGAGCACGCGGCTGCATCGGGCCCTGAGCAACCGGTCCCGCTGCCCCGTATGGCTGCTGGGGCTGTGGCGGCGGTGGGGCGGGAGTGGCCGAGCCGAGCGGTGGGAAGACGGCTGCGCCGAGCCCCGCACCACTGTTCGCGGGCCCGCTCTCGACGATCACCGGAGCCCGGTGGGTGCCGGCGGAGGCGGCTCGGGCACAGGCGTCGAGCATGGTCGCGGCCGACGGGAAGCGCTCGTTCGGGTTCTTCTTCAGCGCCCGGGCGACCAGCGCGTCGACGGCAGGCGGCAGCGCGCGATTCATCGAGGACGGCGGCGGCGGCTCTTCCTGGACATGTGCGTAGGCGATGGCGAGCGGCGAATCCGCGTCGAAGGGCAACCGCCCGGTCAGAAGCTGGAAGAGCATGATCCCCACCGAGTACAGGTCGGAACGCGCGTCCACGGCCCTGCCGAGGGCCTGCTCGGGGGAGAGGTAATGCGGAGTGCCCACCACCATGCCGGTCTGGGTCATGGAGGTGACCCCGGACTGCATCGCACGGGCGATGCCGAAGTCCATCACCTTGACCAGACCTCGATCGGTGATCATCACGTTTCCGGGCTTGATGTCCCGGTGGACCAGCCCCACCTCATGGCTGGCTTCCAGGGCGGCCAGCACGTCAGCGGTCACTTTCAGCGCCCGTTCCGCCGGCATCGCGCCGTACCGGGCCACGTCCTCCTGGAGCGCCGCTCCGAGGGAGCGGCCCCGAACGAACTCCATGACGATGTACGGCATCGGCAGGCCGCCGTTGCCCGCGGCCGTGGAGACCGACTCCTCGCCGGTGTCGAACACCGACACGATGTTGGTGTGCGACAGTTTGGCAACAGCTTGGGCCTCGCGGCGGAAACGCTCGCGGAAGGACGCCTCCTGCCCCAGTTGGCTGTGCAGGGTCTTGATGGCGACCTGCCGGTCGAGCGCCGCGTCATACGCGAGGTAAACGGACGCCATGCCGCCCTCCCCCAGCAGTTCTCGCAGCTGGTAGCGGCCACCGGCGAGCGAACCACCGGTGTGCTGGCCCCGCGCGCCGTCCTGGCTCATGTGCGTGCTACTCCCTCGGGCTGCGGCTGGACGCGCACAGTCTGCCCCAGGCCCACGCGGCCGGTAAACGCGCCGCCGGACGACGTGGGCGGCCGGGGCGTTCTGGCACGCGTCGGTAACAAGGCCCCGGGGAGGCCGCGGCGTGGGCGGGTCTCGCCCGCCGCGGCACGGGCTGTTGGCATATCGGGCCGTACGCGGACGATCCGCCGATCGTGCCGGGTCGCAGTGGTACCGGAGCGAACGCAAGGTGTCACCGGAGGGCGAGGAGGGTGCCGTGGGTACGCGCCTGGGCCGCTCATCCCTGACGGGTACGGGCCCCGGAGGCTGTAGCGTTCGTCGGAGCAGACTGCACATGACCCACCGCTAGCGTTGCGGCCAGATCACGACGGCGAGGACTGATGGCACCCGAACCCGAGGCAGACGGCGCGGGGATGGCTGACCGTCCCGAGCACGGCCCGGCCGAGCCGCAGCAGCCCGCAGCAGAATCCGTAGAGCAGTGGGGTGACGGCGGTCTCGTAGGCGACGGCCGCTACCGCCTGACCCATCGGCTGGGTCGCGGCGGCATGGCGGAGGTGTTCGCCGCGGAGGACGTCCGGCTCGGCCGGACCGTCGCCGTGAAGCTGCTGCGCTCCGACCTCGCCGAGGACCCCGTCTCCAAGATGCGCTTCACGCGTGAGGCGCAGTCCGTGGCCGGCCTGAACCACCACGCCGTGGTGGCCGTCTACGACTCGGGTGAGGACCGTGTCGGCCCCAACACGGTGCCGTACATCGTGATGGAGCTGGTCGAGGGCCGCACCATCCGGGATCTGCTGATCAGCGCGGAGCCGCCGGGTCCGGACCAGGCGTTGATCATCGTCTCCGGTGTGTTGGAGGCGCTCGCCTACTCCCATCAGCACGGCATCGTGCACCGCGACATCAAGCCCGCCAATGTGATCATCACGCACACCGGC
Organism: Streptomyces sp. NPDC006879; assembly: GCF_042869595.1. NCBI lineage: Bacteria > Bacillati > Actinomycetota > Actinomycetes > Kitasatosporales > Streptomycetaceae > Streptomyces > Streptomyces sp. NPDC006879. The sequence continues at coordinate 29,738 of NZ_JBIAGC010000016.1, read as the reverse complement.
GCGGTGAAGGTGATGGACTTCGGCATCGCCCGCGCCCTGCACAGTGTGCAGTCGACGATGACGCAGACCGGCATGGTCATGGGTACCCCGCAGTACCTCTCCCCCGAGCAGGCCCTTGGCAAGGCCGTGGACCACCGCAGCGACCTGTACGCCACCGGCTGCCTGCTCTACGAGCTCCTCACCGGCCGGCCGCCCTTCACCGGCGAGACCCCCCTGTCGGTGGTCTACCAGCATGTTCAGGACGCGCCCGTGCCGCCGTCGCAGATGGCCCCGGGCCTGCCCGCCGAGCTCGACGGCCTCGTGATGCGGGCGTTGGCGAAGGACGCCGACGACCGGTTCCAGAGCGCCGAGGAGATGCGCGGGATCATCCAGTACGCACTGCAGATGCTCCAGGAGCAGGGAGGCCACACCGGTACCTGGAACACCGGGCCGGCCACCATGCACCTGCCGCACCGCACCGCCGTGATGGGCGTGGCGACGGGTCCGCAGCCGCAGTACCCGGGACACGCCACCTCGCAGTTCGGGCCGCCCATGGTGCCGCCGATGAACCCGGAGGACGGTGGTTTCGCGGGCGGTGGCGGGGGCTACCACGAAGGTGCGCCCAGTGGTGGCGGTCGCTGGAAGATGTGGCTGTTCGCCGTGGTGGCGATGGTCGCGATCGCCGGCGGGATCACCTACGCGCTCGACCGGACGGGGCAGCCGGACACCAGCGGTAACACGGGTACCACCGGTGGCAATACCCAGATCGAGAGCCCGCAGGCCGAGTCGGGTGCCCCGAGCCCCACTCCTTCACCCTCTGCGAAGACCCGGGAGCGGGAACAGACCTCGACGAGCGGGAACTCCGGGTGGACGCCGAACCCGAAGCCCACGAAGTACCCGCCGACCACTGATCCGACGCAGCCCACGACGGACCCGACCGATCCCACCCAGGAGCCGACGGACCCGCCGACTGATCCCACCCAGGAGCCCACCCAGGAGCCGACGCCACCCACGCAGAAGCCGACGCCGCCGGACGGCGGAGCGGACGGCGGGGGCTCCGCGGGCTCGGCTGGGGACGCGAACGGCGGAGCGGACGCCGGAGGCAGCGGCACCACTCCCTAGCACGGGCCGCCCGCCCCGGGCGGGGTGCGGTCACCGTTGGTGTTGGAGGCGGCGCTGCGGCGCCGCCTCCGGCGTTTCCCAACGGCTGAGCGTGTGCACGGTGGCGAACTGCGGGTCGATTCGCAGGTAGACGGGATCGAAGAGGTCGCCGTCGGCGGAGCACGGGGTGGGACCGAACAGTTCCAGGTCGGCGGTGGCCGGCTCGATCATTTCCGCCGTCCCGGTGAACTGCACGGACCACAGGTCCCGCTCGCCGGAGTTGAGGTTGTCCGCGCCGTAGGCGACCACGCTGCCGTGACAGGCCCGGTGGTAGCCGAAGCCGGCGTGCATCCGCAGCACGACGCGCCCGTCCACCACGATGTGGCGGGCGGCGGCCAGGAAGGGCAGCGCGCGCATGCTGGTGGCCACTCGGCCGTAAGGCACACGGCGGAGCAGCTCGATGGCGCGGAGCTCATCAGGGGACATGCCGACCACTCTGCGGTAATGACGGCGTAAGTAAAAGAGCCCCCGGCCCTGATGATCAAGGTCTTAGGTCCCGAGTGACCTCTCTTTACTAGATGAATACAGCCATTTCTGGCTCAAATTCAACGACTCTCGGCCTGGAGGCGGGCCACGTAGGCGGCGGCCTGCGAGCGCCGCTCCATGCCGAGCTTCGCGAGCAGGCTGGAGACGTAGTTCTTGATCGTCTTTTCGGCCAGATGCAGCCGCTCGCCGATCGCGCGGTTCGTCAGACCCTCCCCGATGAGATCGAGGATGCGCCGCTCCTGCTCCGTCAGATTGGCCAGCTTCGCGTCCCCCCGGCCGCCCTTGCCGTCCCGCAGGCGCTGTAGCACCCGCCCGGTGGCGACCGGGTCCAGCAGTGACTTGCCCGCCGCGACCTCGCGCACCGCGTTGAGCAGCTCGTTTCCCCGGATCGCCTTGAGCACGTACCCCGAGGCCCCTGCCATGATCGCGTCGAAGAGCGCCTCGTCGTCGGCGAACGAGGTCAACATCAGGCATTTGATCGACTCGTCCTGGGAGCGGACCTCGCGGCACACCTCGACCCCGCTGCCGTCCGGGAGCCGCACATCGAGCACGGCCACGTCGGGACGAGTGGCCGGAATTCGTACCAGAGCGTCCGCGGCCGTGCCCGCCTCACCCACCACTTCGATGTCCGATTCGCTGGAGAGCAACTCATAGACACCGCGACGCACCACTTCGTGGTCATCTAGAAGGAATACTGTGATTTTTCCATCTTCGCGCACGGAATCAGTTTCACACACTCACCCCTTCCCTGCCGCTGGTGACCGGGATAACGTGCCGTTGTTCCGGCCCCCTGCAAGGCTGTGACCAGTAGGTGTTCCCGACTTCCTGGTTTTACTTGGATTTCCAAGTAAAACCCCAGGTCAAACAGGGTTTCACAGTTGTGCGGCCTACTGGGTAACGTGCTTCGCGCAGGGCAACTCGGCTGGGGCACCTGTCACGCCTGTCTCCCTTGCCGAGTCGCACCCACCCCGTGCGCGGGTACGGATACAGGCGAGCCGCACTGGTTTCCGGCCACCCCGGGAGCCGGACCGACGGAGGAGCACACGTGACCGTGGAGAGCACTGCCGCGCGCAAGCCGCGACGCAGCAGCGGCACCAAGCGAGCGGCGGGCGCTGCCGCGAAGAAGCAGCCCGCGACCGCGACTGCCGCCCAGAGCGCCGAGCCGCAGCTCGTACAGCTGTTGACACCCGAAGGGACCCGCGTCGAGGACGCCGTGTCCGCGGAATTCGCGCCCTACGTCGCGGACCTCACCGAGGAAGACCTGCGCGGGCTGTACCGCGACATGGTCCTCACCCGCCGGTTCGACGGCGAGGCGACGTCGCTCCAGCGGCAGGGCGAGCTGGGCCTGTGGGCCTCGTTGCTCGGCCAGGAAGCCGCCCAGATCGGCTCCGGTCGGGCGCTGCGCGACGACGACTACGTCTTCCCGACCTACCGGGAGCACGGCGTGGCCTGGTGCCGTGGCGTCGACCCGACCAACCTGTTGGGCATGTTCCGCGGCGTGAACCACGGCGGCTGGGACCCCAACACCAACAACTTCCACCTGTACACGATCGTCATCGGCTCGCAGACGCTGCACGCGACCGGCTATGCCATGGGCGTCACCAAGGACGGCGCGGACTCCGCGGTCATCGCCTACTTCGGTGACGGTGCCTCCAGCCAGGGCGACGTGGCCGAGTCGTTCACCTTCTCGGCCGTCTACAACGCCCCGGTCGTGTTCTTCTGCCAGAACAACCAGTGGGCCATCTCCGAGCCCACCGAGCGCCAGACCCGGGTGCCGCTCTACCAGCGCGCCCAGGGCTTCGGCTTCCCCGGTGTCCGGGTGGACGGCAATGACGTGCTGGCCTGCCTGGCGGTGACCCGCTGGGCGCTGGAGCGGGCCCGCAGCGGCGAAGGACCCACCCTGGTGGAGGCCTTCACCTACCGCATGGGCGCCCACACCACCTCGGACGACCCGACGAAGTACCGGCGGGACGAGGAGCGTGAGGCCTGGGAGGCCAAGGACCCGATCCTGCGGCTCAAGGCCCACCTCCTCGCCTCGGGCGCCGCTGACGAGGCGTTCTTCGAGTCCCTGGAGTCCGAGAGCGAGGCCCTCGGCAAGCGGGTCCGCGAGGTCGTGCGGGCCATGCCCGACCCGGACACCATGGCGATCTTCGAGAACGTCTACGCGGACGGGCACGCGCTGGTCGACGAGGAGCGTGCGCAGTTCGCTGAATACCTGGCGTCCTTCGCCGACGCGTCCGAGGAGGGCAAGTAGCCATGGCCGTGGAAAAGATGTCGATCGCGAAGGCGCTCAACGAGTCGCTGCGCAAGGCTCTGGAGACCGACCCCAAGGTCCTCATCATGGGCGAGGACGTGGGCAAGCTCGGCGGAGTCTTCCGCATCACCGACGGGCTCCAGAAGGACTTCGGTGAGGAGCGGGTCATCGACACCCCGCTCGCCGAGTCGGGCATCATCGGCACCGCGATCGGCCTGGCCCTGCGCGGGTACCGGCCCGTGGCAGAGATCCAGTTCGACGGTTTCGTCTTCCCCGCGTACGACCAGATCGTCACGCAGCTCGCGAAGATGCACGCCCGCGCGCTGGGCAAGATCAAGCTTCCCATCGTGATCCGCATCCCCTATGCGGGCGGCATCGGCGCGGTGGAGCACCACAGCGAGTCGCCCGAGGCGCTCTTCGCGCACGTGGCCGGCCTGAAGGTGGTCTCTCCCTCGAACGCCTCGGACGCCTACTGGATGCTCCAGCAGGCCATCCTGAGCGACGACCCGGTGATCTTCTTCGAGCCCAAGCGTCGGTACTGGGACAAGGCCGAGGTCGACACCGAGGGCATTCCGGCGCCGCTGCACCGTGCGCAGGTGGCGCTCGCAGGCTCTGATCTGACTCTGGCCGCCTACGGCCCCATGGTGAAGGTCGCTCTGGAGGCCGCGGCTGCCGCCGCGGAGGAGGGCAAGTCGGTGGAGGTCGTCGACCTGCGCTCGCTCTCGCCGATCGACTTCGACACCTTGCAGACCTCGGTGGAGAAGACCGGGCGCCTGGTCGTCGTCCACGAGGCACCGGTCTTCCTCGGCACGGGCGCGGAGATCGCCGCTCGCATCACGGAGCGGTGCTTCTACCACCTGGAGGCCCCGGTGTTGCGCGTCGGCGGTTTCCACGCCCCCTACCCGCCGGCGCGACTTGAGGACGAGTACCTGCCCGGCCTGGATCGCGTGCTCGACGCCGTCGACCGCTCGCTGGCGTACTGAGGAAAGGTCCGTGACCACGATGACGAGCACCGCGAGCGGTACGGTCCGCGAATTCAAGATGCCGGACGTGGGCGAAGGCCTCACCGAGGCCGAGATCCTCAAGTGGTACGTCCAGCCGGGTGACACCGTCACCGACGGCCAGGTCGTCTGCGAGGTCGAGACGGCGAAGGCGGCCGTGGAACTGCCCATCCCCTTCGACGGAGTCGTGCACGAGTTGCGCTTCCCCGAGGGCACCACGGTGGACGTGGGGCAGGTGATCATCGCGGTGGAGACCGGTTCGGGTGGTTCCGCACCGGCGCCCGCCGCCGTGCCCACGCCCGCCGCCGCGCCCACCCCTGCCGCTACTGAGGAGGCGCCGGCCCGTCAGCCGGTCCTGGTCGGCTACGGGGTGTCCCAGGGCTCCACCAAGCGGCGCCCCCGCAAGGCAACCGCCGCGCCGGCGGCCCCGCTGAACGGCCACGGTGAGGCCCCGGCCGCCCCGGCCGCCCCGGTCGCGGCCACCGTGCCGGCCCAGGGTTCCCGCCCGCTGGCCAAGCCGCCGGTCCGCAAGCTGGCCAAGGACCTGGGGATCGACCTGGCGACGGTGACCCCCACCGGTCCCGACGGGATCATCACGCGGGAGGACGTCCACGCTGCTGCGGCTCCCGCACCGGTGGCCCCCGCGCCGGTCCTGGCCGCCCCGGCCGTCGAGGCCCTGCCCGCCCCCGTGCCGGCGGGTGACCGGGAGACCCGCATCCCGGTCAAGGGCGTACGCAAGGTGACGGCCCAGGCGATGGTCGGGTCCGCCTTCACCGCCCCGCACGTCACCGAGTTCATCACCCTCGACGTGACGCGGACCATGAAGCTGGTCGCGGACCTGAAGGCGGACCCCGACATGGCGGGGCTGCGCGTCAACCCGCTGCTGCTCATCGCCAAGGCGGTCCTGATCGCGGTCCGCCGCAATCCGGAGGTCAACGCCTCCTGGGACGAGGCGAACCAGGAGATCGTGCTCAAGCACTACGTCAACCTGGGGATCGCCGCAGCCACCCCGCGCGGTCTCATCGTGCCGAACATCAAGGACGCGCACCTCAAGACCCTGCCGGAGCTCTCGGGCTCGTTGTCCGACCTGGTGGCCACGGCCCGTGAGGGCAAGACCTCACCGGCGGACATGCAGGGCGGCACCCTCACCATCACCAACGTGGGTGTCTTCGGCGTCGACACCGGTACGCCCATCATCAACCCGGGTGAGTCGGCGATCCTCGCGGTCGGCGCCATCAAGGCGCAGCCGTGGGTCCACAAGGGGAAGGTGAAGCCGCGTCAGGTCACCACCTTGGCGCTGTCCTTCGACCACCGTCTGATCGACGGCGAGTTGGGCTCGAAGTTCCTCGCGGACATCGCAGCCGTGCTGGAGCACCCCAGGCGCCTGATCACCTGGTCCTGACGGACCGCGGCGCCCGGCCCGGCCGCCGGTGCCCGTCCGAGGTCCCCCGCCGGTTCAAGGCGGGGGACCTCTGTGCGTCCGGTGCACAGGCCGGCGGTATTCGGATCGGCCGCCGTCCACACGGCGCGGGCGGCGGCCCGGGTCAGTCCCGGTTCGCTCCCGGCGGCAGCAGCCGGAGGTTCAGTTCCTCGCCGGGGCGTTGCCCGAACCCGTAGTCCAAGAGCTTCTTGGCGTCGGCGTACCTGCCGGTGGACGTGGCCGAGCCGAGGAGCACACCGGTGATGGTCTTGCCGTCGCGGGTGGCGGCGAAGACCAGGCAGGGGCCCGCCTTGGTGCCGGTGCCCGTCTTGACGCCGATGGCGCCGGTGTAGGAGCCCAGCAGACGGTTGGTGTTCTTCCAGGTGTACCAGCGGGTGTGGCCGTTGGCGGCTGTCGCGGTGGTCTTGGTCTCGACCGCCCCTACCATGTCCCGGAAGGTCCGGTCGGCCATGGCGTAGCGGGTGAGCTTCGCGAGGTCGCGGGGGGTGGTGTAGTTCTGGCCCTTGGCGGAGATGCCGTCGAAGGAGTCGTACTTGGTGTTGGTGAGGCCGAGGGAGCGGGCCTTGGCGTTCATCTTCTTGATGAAGTCGGCTTTGCGCGCGGTCCTGGTGGAGCCCTTGCCGAAGGTGTCGGCGAGGGCGTAGGCGGCGTCGCAGCCGGAGGGGGCCATCATGGCGCCCAGCACGCCCCTGACGGTGAGTTTGTCGCCGACGTAGAGGTAGGCGCTGGAGCCGCCGACGCGCTGGACGTAGTCGGGGTAGGCCTTGCTGACGGTGACCTTGCGGTTCAGGTCGAGGTTCTTGGTGGAGAGCACGACCGCGGCCGTCATGATCTTCGTGGTGCTCGCCATTTCGCGGCGGGTGTCGGCCGACTTCTCGAACAGCGTGGTGCGGCCGTCGCGGTCCGACAGGAACGCGCCCCGGGCGCTGATCTCAGGGGGCTCGGCGGGGGCTGCGGAGGCCAGCGGTGTGGAGACGAACAGCAGGGCGGCGGCCAGGACGGTGGCGCGGCGCGAGAGGCTGAGATTCAAGGAACAACACCCCAGTGGTTTGAAATGCCCTGACGACAAAGGTCCTTCTGGGGGAACGACCGGGGCGGCTCCGGGGTCATGGGAAGGGGGCCGTGGGAGCGCTCGGCGCGCCCACGGCCCCCTTCGGTGCCACTGCTTCAGTGCGTCAGTCGAGCACGTCCGCGATCGGCTTGGCAGCGGTACGGCTGCTCAACCCGGTCGACTTGCTGGGGCTGCCGAGGTAGCGGTCCATCAGCTTCATGGAGTCGGTGTAGCGCTCCTCGTCGTTCAGCAGGACGCCGATGACGGTCTTGCCGTTGCGGGTGGCGGCGAAGACCAGGCACTTGCCTGCCTTGGTGCCGGTGCCGGTCTTGACGCCGATGGCGCCCGGGTAGGCGTAGCCACCGGGCTTGGGGCGGACCAGCAGGTTGGTGTTGTTCCAGGTGTACCAGCGGGTGCGGCCGTTGGCGGCCGTCGCGGTGGCCTTGCCCTGGGGCGCCTTGACGATGCTGCGGAAGACGGACTTCTTCATGGCGTAGCGGGTGAGCTTCGCGAGGTCGCGGGGGGTGGTGTAGTTCTGGCCCTTGGCGGAGATGCCGTCGAAGGAGTCGTACTTGGTGTTGGTGAGGCCGAGGGAGCGGGCCTTGGCGTTCATCTTCTTGATGAAGTCGGCTTTGCGCGCGGTCCTGGTGGAGCCCTTGCCGAAGGTGTCGGCGAGGGCGTAGGCGGCGTCGCAGCCGGAGGGGGCCATCATGGCGTTGAGCATGCCCCTGACGGTGAGTTTGTCGCCGACGTAGAGGTAGGCGCTGGAGCCGCCGACGCGCTGGACGTAGTCGGGGTAGGCCTTTTTGACGGTGACCTTGCGGTTCAGGTCGAGGTTCTTGGTGGAGAGCACGACCGCGGCCGTCATGATCTTCGTGGTGCTCGCCATTTCGCGGCGGTAGTTCGAGGACTTGCTGTAAAGCGTCTTGCCAGTACCGGAGTCGAGCAGGAAGGCGCCCTTGGCGGAGACGGTGGGCGAGGCCGCCTGGGCGGGTACCACCATGGGCGTCGCGGCAAGCAGGGCGCCGGTGATGACGGCGACGGCGCCGCCGTTGCGGAGCCGGCGGCGCGTGAGGCTGAGTATCAAGAAACACCCCGAGTGTAGAAGTGCGGAATTGGTCGGAAACTGCACTTTTTGGAATGGTTTTTAGCTGCGAAGAGCCTTTTATATAAGACACTTTCTTGGGGGTGGGGGGATGCACGACATCGATGTGATCCGGGTCACCTTGACTCGACCGCGAGGATGCTCGGGTCCGGATGGTGGACGGGACCGCTGATGCGTCTGTGTTGTATCTATCCTGTGCGCATGCTCACCGCCGCCGACCGCGTCTACCACCACGTCAAACAAGGCGTACTCGAACGCCACTTCGAAGGCGGCGCCCTCCTCACCGAGGGCGAACTCGCACTCGCCGTAGGCGTTTCCCGGACTCCCGTGCGGGAAGCCCTGCTCAAACTGGAGGTCGAGGGGCTGATCCGGCTCTACCCCAAGAAGGGCGCACTCGTCCTCGCGGTCTCCGCCCAGGAGATCACCGACGTGGTGGAAACCCGGCTGCTGGTCGAGGAGTTCACCGTGCGCAAGGCCGTACCCGCACCGGCGACCCTCATCGACCGTCTCGAAGAACTGCTGGAGCAACAACGTAGGCACGCGGCGGGCGGCGACCTGACCGAAGTGGCCGCCGCCGACCGCTGCTTCCACGCTGAGATCGTCCGGCACGCCGGGAACCAGATCCTCTCCCGCCTCTATGACCAACTACGCGACCGGCAACTGCGGATGGGCGTGGCCGTGATGCACTCCCAGCCCGACCGCATCGCCAAGAACATCGCCGAACACTCCGAGATCCTCAACGCGATCCGGGCCGGGGACGGCGAACTCGCCGCAGCCCACGTGCGCGAGCACCTGGGCTGGGTCAAGGTCCTGGTCCGGGGTGAAGGGCGGTGACCGGGCCTCGGCTGCCGGGTGGGGAGCACCGCGGCAGTGAACCGACGGCTGCCGAACCCCTCGGAGGCCGGCGCGCCGTCGCCATCTGGTCGATCGGCGTCTCGGTGTACTTCGTCGCCGTCATCTTCCGCACCAGCCTCGGCGTCGCCGGGCTGGAGGCCGTGGACCGCTTCCACGTCAATGCCTCCGCGCTCTCCACCTTCTCCATCCTGCAACTCCTCGTCTACGCCGGCATGCAGATACCCGTTGGCCTCCTCGTCGACCGGCTCGGCACCAAGAGGGTGCTGACCATCGGCTTGCTGCTGTTCACGGCGGGCCAGCTCGGTTTCGCCCTCTCCCCGACCTACCCGATGGCACTCGCCGCCCGTGCCCTCCTCGGTTGCGGTGACGCCATGACCTTCATCAGCGTGCTCCGCCTCAGCGGACGCTGGTTCCCGACCCGGCGCGCCCCCCTGATGGCTCAACTGGCCGGACTGACCGGCATGGCGGGCAACCTCGTCTCCACCGTGCTGCTCTCCCGGGTCCTGCACGCCTTCGGCTGGACCGCCGCCTTCGCTGGCAGCGCGCTCGCCGGGCTGTTGGTGCTGGTGCCGGTGCTGCTCTACCTGCGCGACCAACCGCGCGGGCACGAGCCGGCCCCGAGGCCGTCCGGCGACCGGAGCTTCGTCCGCCGCCAGATCCAGGAGTCCTGGCGGGAACCGGGCACCAGACTGGGCCTGTGGGTGCACTTCACCACCCAGTTCCCCGCGATGGTCTTCCTCCTGCTGTGGGGCATGCCCTTCCTGGTACAGGCCCAGGGGCTGCCCCGTGCGACAGCGGGCGGACTCCTGACCCTGGTCGTCGCCTCGAACATGGTCCTCGGCCTTGCCTACGGGCAGATCATCGCCAGCCGCCGGGCGGCTCGGGCACCCCTGGCGCTCGGCACCGTCGCCGTGACGGCCGTCCTCTGGGCGGTCGTGGTCTGCTACCCGGGGGGCCGGGCGCCGATGTGGCTGCTGATCACCCTCTGCACCGTCCTGGGCGCCTGCGGACCCGCCTCAATGATCGGTTTCGACTTCGCCCGCCCGGCGAACCCGCCCGAGCGGCAGGGCACCGCGTCCGGCATCACCAACATGGGTGGCTTCGTCGCCTCCATGACCACCCTGTTCGCCGTCGGACTGCTCCTCGACGCCACTGGGGACGACTACCGGATCGCCTTCGCTTCCGTCCACGTCCTCCAGGTCCTCGGGCTGACCCAGATCCTCCGGCTGAGCGGGGCCGCACACCGCAGGGAACGAGAGCGGGCCGCGGCAGCCGCACCGGTGCACTCCGTGACCGCGGCACCGGGCCAGCCGGGCGAACCGCTCACGGCGCCAGCACGAACTCCCGCAGGATCGCGTCCGCCAGCCCCCGGTCCCCCTCGACCTTGATCCGGTCGGCCACCGCCGGCGCCTTCACCCGGCCACAGGCCAGCCGTACGTACGTCTCCCAGTCCGTCGCCAGGGTCACCGCGGGTCCCAACGAGGGGGCACCGTCGATGCTGCCGCGGCCCGAGGCGTCCACTCGGACGGTCCGCAGGAACTCGATCGGGCCGTGCACGTCCACCACCACCGCCGAATGAGGGGGAGCACTCGCCCGCCGGGCGACCACCTGCGGGAGTTGGGACAGCAGCAGGTCCCGGGTCACATGGGCGCCGGGCGAGTCGAGGTTGCCCGGCCGGCCGAGGGCGAACCGGAGGTCCTGCTCGTGCACCCACACATCGAAGACACGCATCCGCAGCGCCCGCTCCAGAGTGACCTCCTTCCCCAACGGCCCTCGGACCAGGGCGTCCGGGCTGCGCTTCTCGTTGCGCAGCTGCCGGCAGCGCCGGATGATCGTGTATTCGAGCTCGGAGGTCATCTCGGGCGCGGTGTGGTGGCGCCGGACGTCGACCTGGACCTCCATGTACCGGGAGAACTCGTCGACCACATGACGCAGATCGCGCGGCAGCGTGTGGATGGGCCGGGGATCGCCGAGCATTTCGCATTCGATGCCGATGACGTGCGAGACCATGTCCCGCACCGACCAGCCGGGGCAGGGCGTGGCACGGTTCCACTCGCCTTCTGCCAGTGGCTGGACGAGTTCGGATATCGCTTCGATCGAGTGGGTCCAGGCGTCGATGTAGGGCTGAAGGCTGGGATGGACGGTCACGGGACCCCTCGTGCTGTTCAGTGGCCTGTTCGGATCGAATGCGAGACTTGGGCTTCAAGTTACGCCGCTGGGCCCAAACCCGGCAGTGCTTTCGTGTGACGATCGTAGGCCGGAGTTGACATCTCATCGGCCGGGACGGTGGTACTGTGCGCGCCTCTTTGCTTCAGATCGCAGTAAATGATGACGAACCGATCAGCGTGCGACGCGAACGAGTCGCCGAACTCGTCCGGTCCCAGCGCGGGGCCGCCGATCTCGTCGTCCTACCCGAACTGTGGCCGGTCGGCGCCTTCGCCTACGAGCAGTTCGCCGCAGAGGCCGAGCCGCTCGACGGCCCCACCTACGAGGCGATGTCGAAGGCGGCACGGGACACCGGAGTGTGGCTGCACGCCGGTTCCCTGGTGGAGCGGGACCCAGAGGGCCCGCTCTACAACACCTCCCTCGTCTTCGCCCCCGACGGCGAACTCGTCCGCAGCTACCGCAAGATCCACCGCTTCGGCTTCGACCAGGGCGAAGCCGTCCTGATGGGCGCCGGCGGCGAACTGGCCACCGTACGGCTGCCGGACACCGTGCTGGGCCTCGCCACCTGCTACGACCTCCGGTTCCCGGAACTGTTCCGGGGCCTGGTGGACCTCGGCGCCGAAACCCTGGTCATCCCCGCCGGCTGGCCCGAGCGCCGCCGAGCACACTGGACCCTGCTCGCACGGGCCCGCGCCGTGGAGAACCAGGCCTACGTACTGGCCTGCTCCACCGCCGGCACCCACGCCGGCGTCGAACAGTCCGGGCACAGCCTGGTGGTCGACCCCTGGGGCGAGGTCCTGGCGCAGGCCGGCCCCGACGAGCAGGTCCTCACGGTGGAAATCGACCCGGCGAAGGTCGCGCAGACCCGCGAACAGTTCCCCGTCCTCAGGGACCGCGTGCTCCCGGTGGCCGCGCCCAAGCACCGCAGCACCTGAGCGGGGCGTCCCACGGTCTCCGGGCGCTGCCCGGAGACCGGCCCGCGCCTGGTGCCCCGCGTGGGCCGTCACCCGGCCAGGGGCCGCCGTGTGGCCGTTCCGCCGCGGCCTCCCTAGGTTCGAGGGCATGGACACCCACTCCACCGCCGGCCCGCGAGGCTCCGAGACCAGCACGGACGAGGTCTCCCACGTACTGGTTCGCTGCCTGGAGGCGGAGGGGGTGGAGTACGTCTTCGGGATCCCAGGGGAGGAGAACATCCACTTCGTCGACGCCCTGCGGAACTCCTCGATCCGCTACGTGCTGGTCCGGCACGAGCAGGCAGCCTCGTTCATGGCGGAGATCTACGGGCGGCTGACCGGCCGGGCGGGCGTGTGCTCGGCCACACTGGGCCCCGGCGCGATCAACCTGCTGCTGGGGACGGCGGACGCCACGACCAACAGCGCTCCGCTGGTGGCCCTGTCCGCGCAAGGCGCGCTGAACCGGGTCCACAAGGAATCCCACCAGGTCGTCGACCTGGTGTCGATGTTCGCACCGGTCACCCAGTGGGCGGCACGGGTCCAGGTCCCCGACGCGGTGCCCGAGATGGTGCGCAAGGCGTTCAAGACAGCCGAGGGTGAGCGCCCCGGAGCCGTCTTCCTGGCCGTACCCGAGGACATCGAAGCCTTGCGGTGCAGCAGTTCACCACAGCCGCTCCCGATCGCCACCGTGCACGCGGACGCGCCCTCAGCTTCTCAGATCGCGCGGGCGGCACAGGTCCTCGCCACGGCACGCCGGCCGGTGGTCCTCGCCGGACACGGCGCCGCCCGGGGTAGGGCCTCAGAGGCCCTGGTGCGGTTCGCCGAACGACTGAACGTGCCGGTGGCGACGACCTTCCACGGCAAGGGCGTCTTCCCCGACGACCACCCCAACGCGCTCGGGGCGGTCGGATTCATGCGCCACGACTATTCCAACTTCGGCTTCGACCGTGCGGACGTCGTCGTCTGCGTCGGCTACGAAGTGCAGGAGTTCGACCCGGTGAAGATCAACCCCGAGGGCGACAAGCGCATCCTGCACCTGCACCGCTTCCCCGCCGAGGTGGACGCGCACTACAGCGTCACGGTCGGCGTGGAGGGAGACATCTCCCAGGCACTGGACGCCCTCGCCGAAGCCGTACCGAGCGCGTCCGAAGACGCCGCCCGCACCGGAGCCACCATCCAGACCCTGCTCGCCGAGGAACTCGAACGCGGCCGGAACAGCGATGCGTTCCCCGTACTGCCCCAGCGTGTGGTCGCTGACGTGCGCACCGTGCTGGGCCGTGGCGACATCGTGCTCGCCGACACCGGGGCCGGGAAGATGTGGATGGCCCGCCTCTACCCGACGTACGAGCCCAACACCTGCCTGCTCTCCAACGGCCTGTCCACGATGGGCTTCGCGCTGCCCGGTGCGATCGCCGCCAAGCTGGCCCACCCGGAGCGACGCGTGTTGGCCGTGATGGGCGACGGCGCCTTCATGATGAACTCCCAGGAACTGGAGACCGCGGTACGCGAACAGGTTCCACTGGTGGTGCTCGTGCTGGTCGACCAGGAGTACGGACTGATCACCTGGAAGATGGACCTGGAGCTCGGCCGCCACAGCCACACCCGTTTCACCAACCCGGACTTCGTCGCGTACGCCGAGAGCTTCGGGGCGCGCGGCCAACGCATCACCTCGCCTGAGGAACTGCGGCCCGCTCTGGAGCGTGCGTTCGAAGTGGGCGGCGTGAGCGTGATCGCGTGCCCCGTCGACTACTCCGAGAACCTGCGGTTGACCGACCGGCTCGGTGCCCTCCACGACCCCTTCTGATTCCGTTCGATCCCGGATCGCTCCACGGACGTGCCGGACCACGAGACGATCATCCGGCTGCCCGCGGTGATGCTGAAGTACATCCCTCGCCCGGACGACAACTGAGAGGCAGGACGTGCAGCCACCCGCCCGTCATGCACCGGCCCGAGCACAGCACTCGGCGGTGCACAGAACGCGGCTTCGTGGACGTATCAGCGTCCGTGCTTGCCCCTGTTAAGCCCTTCCGAAGCCCACTGGATATCCCTTGAGTCCCGCGCTCGTCACCCCTGACCGGGCGGCGGGTGCGGGACTGTGGGATCTCCGGGGTCGTAGAAGTTGGTGCAAGTTGCTGGCAGGCCCGCGTGATCCGGAGCAAGCTCGTCATGAACGCCCGTACGCCTCCGTCCGCTGATGACATCCGGGCGTGGTGCCGGGCGTGTGGCTCGGAAGATCAGACGGAAGACCTGTTGGCCTCGCTGCGTACCGCCGAAGGCATGTGGATCGGGTGGCGGCGAATGGAGCGAGCCGGGCTCAGGCAGGCCCAGGAAGCCCGTCTCCCGCTCTTCGAGCGAACCCGCCGGTTCCGTGCGTACTCCTCGTGGTTCGTCCCGGGCCTGATCCAGACCTACGGCTACACGGAAGCCGTCTTGCGCGCGGTCCAGCGCAGACGAGTCGATGTGGACGACGTTGCCGATGCGGTCGCCGTCCGCATGGAGCGTCAGCGCGTGCTCTACAAGGGTGATCGGCGGTTCGCGTTCCTGGTCGAGGAATCGGTCTTGCGGAACGGGCTCGGAGGGGCGGAGGTACAAGAGGAACAGCTCCGCCACCTCATCACGGTCGGCTCTTTGCCCAGTGTCAGCCTGGGCGTGGTCCCCACGCGTACCGAGCGATCGCGGATGCCGGTGGAGGGGTTCTGGATCTTCGACACCGCACAGGTCAACGTCGAGTTGGTTTCGGGCTACCTCACGCTGACCCAGCCCAGTGAGGTTGCTGCTTACGCGGACACGTTCAGGGAATTGGCCGACATGGCGGTTTACGGAGCGAAGGCCCGAGCACTGATCACGAGCGTCATTCAGACCCAGCGGGGACAGCCGTGCAACCTCATGCAATCTCATGGGAAGTGTGACCTCGGCGTTCCTAGCGTGGTCACCATGCGGACGACACGAGATCGGGCCGTGAAGCCGATCACCTATGCGCAGCCCTCGGTAGAGCTGCCGCTGCGAACAGATCCGGAGCCCGTACCGGCAGCCGGCTGCGGAGTCTGCGCCGCCCTGGCCGCGCAGCGTCGAGAGGCCCGCCTCGAAGGCGACGGCTCCGTGGTCAGTGACTGCAACGTGGAGCTCAGGAACCACCCGCACCCCGGGGAGTCGACGTGAGCGTGAAAGCCGTGCTGCGGTACGTGAGCTACGTCATGCGCCGCCACTCATCGGTCGAGACCACGGCAACCGCGCGGTGCCTGAACCCGGACTGCCGGTGGACCTCCGAACCGACCGGGAATGCGGACGTGTGCACCGACATGTGCATACAGCACACTGGCCGGACCGGGCACATGACCTACCTCCGAGAATTCTCGGAGGTCGCCGTCGTGGAGCGGATCCCGTAGCTGCGCAGGACAACGGTGTCGTACGGCCGTGATCCAGTGTTCATGGGCCAATGGCAAGCTTGAAGGATGAACGATGCTGCCCCGGCGCCCACCCCCGCGCCCGCGCCCCGCCGTGCCCGTGTCCGTGCCCCCGAGCTGGTCGGGAAGGGTGGCTGGATCAACACCGGTGGGAAGGACCTGAAGCTCGCCGACTTCCGAGGTCGCACATTGATCCTCGATTTTTGGACCTTCTGCTGCATTAACTGCCTGCATGTCCTGGACGAGCTGCGGGAGTTGGAGGAGAAGCACCGGGACACCGTGGTGGTCGTCGGCGTGCACTCGCCGAAGTTCGTGCACGAGGCCGAACACCAGGCTGTGGTGGACGCGGTGGAGCGCTACGAGGTTCACCACCCGGTGCTGGACGATCCGGAGCTGGCGACCTGGAAGCAGTACGCCGTCCGTGCCTGGCCGACGCTGGTGGTGATCGACCCCGAGGGGTACGTCGTCGCCCAGCACGCCGGTGAGGGGCACGCACACGCCATCGAGAAGCTGGTGGAGGAGCTGGAGGCCGAACATGAGGCCAAGGGCACGCTGCGGCGCGGTGACGGACCGTATGTCGCGCCCGAGCCGGTCGCGGGCGACCTGCGCTTCCCCGGAAAGGCGCTGGTGCTGCCGGACGGCAACCTGCTCGTCTCCGACACCACCCGCCACCAGCTCGTCGAACTCGCCCCGGACGGCGAGAGCGTGGTCCGGCGGATCGGCACGGGCAGCCGCGGCTTCACCGCGGACAGCTTCAACGAGCCGCAGGGCCTCGCCCTGCTGCCCGACGGCCGGGTGGTGGTCGCGGACACCGTGAACCACGCCCTGCGCGTCCTCGACCTCGCCACCGGTGCCCTGGAGACGGTGGCCGGCACCGGCCGGCAGTGGTGGCAGGGATCGGCTGTCAGCGGGCCGGCGCTTGAGGTGGACCTCTCTTCGCCGTGGGACGTGGCCTGGTGGGCGGACCGGGTCTGGATCGCCATGGCTGGCGTCCACCAGCTGTGGTCATGGGACCCGGCCACCGGCACGGTCCGCGTCGAGGCCGGCACGACCAATGAGGGACTGGTCGACGGCCCGGCCGCCGAGGCGTGGTTCGCGCAGCCGTCCGGGCTGGCCGCGGCCGGCGACCGGCTCTGGATCGCCGACTCGGAGACCAGCGCCCTGCGGTACGTCGAGCGGGATCCGGACGCCCCGGAGGGCTTCCGTATCGTCTCGGCCGTCGGTACCGGCCTGTTCGACTTCGGCCACCGTGACGGCGATGCCGCCGAGGCGCTGCTCCAGCACCCCCTTGGCGTGACCGCGCTGCCGGACGGTTCGGTCGCGGTCTGCGACACGTACAATCACGCGCTGCGCCGCTACGACCCGGCCACCGGCCAGGTCAGCACGCTCGCCACCGACTTGCGCGAGCCCAGCGACGCGGTCCTGGTCGGCGGGGACATCGTGGTCGTCGAGTCGGCCCGGCACCGGCTGACTCGGCTCCGGCTGCCTGAAGAGGCGGTCCGGGTGGACGCGGTCGCCCACCGCACCCAGCGCGCCGCCACCGAGGTCGCCCCGGGCACCCTCCGCCTCGACGTGGTCTTCCAGGCCCCGGCCGGCCAGAAGCTGGACACCCGGTACGGGCCCTCCACCCGGCTGCTGGTCAGCTCCACTCCTGCGGAGCTGCTCGCGCAGGGCGCCGGTCAGGGAACGGACCTGTTCCGGGACTTGGTGTTGGCGGGCGGGGTCGAGGAGGGGGTGCTGCACGTTTCCGCGATGGCCGCTTCCTGTGATGACGACCCGGAGAACGAGTACCCGGCGTGTCATGTGCACCAGCAGGACTGGGGCGTGCCGGTCACGGTGGTGGAGGGCGGCGCGGTGCGGTTGCCGTTGGTGCTGGCCGGTATGGACGACTGAGGGTAGCGCTGGGGCACTCCCTGCGGGTGGGGGCCGCACTCCCGGGCGGGGTGCGGCCCCCTGGGTGGCAGCTCCGGTCGTCAGCAGGTGACCGTGACCGTGTGGGGGACGGGGTTGGGCGTCCAGGGGTAGGAGGCCACGCCGAGGGTGCCCCGCACGGTGGTGTCGCAGGGGAGGGTGTCGGCGACACCGTGGACTTCGATGGTCGAGGTGGAGAAGAGGATCTGCTTGGCCTGGGTGCCGAGGGAGGCGCCGCCGACCACTGCGGCGGACAGGGTGGTGGTCAGTTCCTTCGGAGTCGGTGCGGGGCTGCCGGGGGAGGGCGGGCCGGCGAGGGACACGCGGCCGTAGAACTCCACGGTGTTGCCTGTGACGTCGGCGCAGACCTTGGTGGCGAGGCCGGCTTGGTAGCCGATGGGGCCGCAGGTGGTGAGGGTGGTGGCCGTGGCGGCGCCGGTGGGTGAGACGGCGAGGGCGGTCAGTCCGGTGACGCCGGCTGCGAGCAGGGCGAGTCGCCTCATCGGGATTCTCCTCGGTTCTTGGACTCCTCGGGCTTTCCTCAAGGAGTTATGCCATGTGATATTTCACATGGCACATGGCGAGGGTGTGGCGCACACATGAACCGTTTCCACCCGGTTCGTTGCGGCTCAAAGATGCCGGGAGGGCCCTCAGACGCCCGGACGGGGTCCTTCTGCGGTCTCCGTCCGGCCACGAGGACGGGGACGGAACCGGGCCGTCGGGCACCCGACGGCCCGGTCACGAAAGCGAGGAGGCGGACCCGATCGCCGGGAAGGCGAACCCCCAAGGCGTGGCGCCCTCAGCCCTCCAGGAAGGCCACCAGCGCGTTGGCCAGGTGGAACGGGTCTTCCGCGCCGCACAGTTCGCGGGCGCTGTGCATGGAGAGGATGGCCACGCCGATGTCCACGGTGTGGATGCCGTGCCGGGCCGCGGTGATGGGCCCGATGGTGGTGCCACACGGCATGGAGTTGTTGGAGACGAAGGTCTGCCAGGGCACGCCTGCCTTCTCACAGGCCGCGGCGAAGACCGCGCGGCCCTGTCCGTCGGTGGCGTACCGCTGGTTGACGTTGACCTTGAGGATGGGGCCGCCGTTGGCCCGGGGGTGGTGCGTCGGGTCGTGGCGTTCCCCGTAGTTGGGGTGGACGGCGTGTCCGGTGTCGGAGGAGAGGCAGGTGGTCCCCGCGAAAGCGCGGGCGCGGTCCTCGTAGGTCCCGCCCCGGGCGAAGACAGAACGTTCCAGCACGTTGCCCAGCAGCGGGCCGTCGGCGCCGGTGTCGGACTGGGAGCCGTTCTCCTCGTGGTCGAAGGCGGCCAGGACCGGGATGTAGGGCAGTTCGCCCGCGGCGAGGGCGACGGCTGCGAGGGCGGCCGTCCCGGCGTGGACGGAGAGCAGGTTGTCCATGCGGGGTCCGGCCAGAAGGTCGTGGTCCCGGCCCAGGTAGGCGGGTGCCTCCACGCTGTGGACCATCAGGTCCCAGCCTGCGATCTCTCCCTGGCCCAGACCCTCCTCCTGTTCCAGGAAGGCGATGAGGTCTCCCTCGTTGACCTCGCCCAGGCCCCAGATGGGCTGCATGTGGCGCTGCTTGTCGAGCTTGAGCCCCTCACTGTTGACCGAGCGGTCCAAGTGGACGGCGAGCTGTGGCACGCGCAGCAGCGGCCGGTCGATGTTCACCAGGTGCTGGGTGCCGTCCCGCAGGGTGACCCGGCCGGCGAGGCCGAGGTCGCGGTCCAGCCAGGAGTTCAGCAGGGCGCCGCCGTAGATCTCCACGGCGATCTGCCGGAAGCCGGCGGAGCCGAGGTCGGGCTGTGGCTTGACGCGAAGGTTCGGGGAGTCCGTGTGCGCTCCGACGATCCGGAAGGGAGTGTGGGCCTGGGCGCCTTCCGGCACGTACCAGGCGATGACCGCTCCGCCGCGCAGTACGAACTTGCCGCCGGTGCTCCCGTCCCAGGCGTCGGTCTCCGACAGCTGCCTGAATCCTGCCTTCTCCAGCCGCTCAGCGGCGTTGGCCACGGCGTGGTACGGCGAGGGGCTCGCCGCGAGGAAGGACATCAGATCGTCGGTGTGGCCGCGGTCGAAGCGGGCGGGAGAGGTCATGTTGTTCACCTTAACGACGGTCGTGTACGCCTTGGCCGGACTGCGGCGGGTGGCCGAAAGGACAGGGTGTGTTGTGTGGCACCCGAGGTCCCCCCTCGGATCAGGGGCCCGGTGGACGGTCGAATCGGCGCCGCAGGTTGCGCCGCTCGCCGCGGCGCACACGGGGCAGCATCTGCGGGGTCTGCGGTGAACGCAGTGCGCGTCTCTTCCTTCCGGCGCAGAAGATACAGGCCTCACCGGGCGGTGCGTCGGGGTCGATGGGTGCGCCGGGGTGTTCGGAACAGCCCGACGCGTTGCGCGGTCGGGACAGTTCGCGTGCGGTGATGAAGGCGCGGTGCAGGTCGTCGGCGAGGCCCACGAACTCCTCGGCGGGTGAGGAGGAGCCGAGCGAGAAGGCCCGTTCGTTGATCTGCCGCACATAGCCCTTCAGTCCCTCCAGGGTGTACGGGCCCTCCGGGACGGGGTAGCCCAGCCGGCGGGGGCCGAGGCCCGCGCCGGGCGGCGCGGTGCGCCGCGGTGCGCCGCGTTCGCCGAGCCGGCGCCTGCTGTTGCACAGCAGGCAGCGGCCCCAGCCGTCGGGTGCCTCGGGGTCCAGCGCTCCGTTGGGGTGGGTGGGGCAGCCGGTGAGGCTCTTGGCCGGCGCCAGACCTGCTGCCGTCTGGAAGGCGGCGTACAGGGCGTCGGCGACCGACTCGTACTCCGTGGGGTAGGCGCCTTCGTACAGCTCGCCCACCTGGTCGCCGAGCGCGCCGAGCTTCCCGCGCAGCTCTGTGAGCTGGTACGGGCGGCCGGCGGGCACGGAGTACCCGCTCCGGCCGTGCTCCCTGGGCTGCTCTTGGGAACTCATGTCTACGAGAGTCGCATGTCGCGCCGACAACCGGAGCCGGCAGGTGTGCGCAGGGGCCCCGGGCTTGCCTGACGGCGGGCCCGGGGCCCCTGCGTTGGCCGGATCGGTCCGGACGGATTGACTAGAAAGCAGCCTCGTCCAGGTCCATCAGCGAGTTGTCCACGCGCTCGGCGAGGGCGCGCTGGACGGAGACGCCCGGCAGGACCTGCGCGGCGAAGAACTTCGCGGCGGCGATCTTGCCCTGGTAGAACGGCACGTCCTTGGCG
The DNA here is from genome assembly GCF_042869595.1 of Streptomyces sp. NPDC006879. Lineage (NCBI taxonomy): Bacteria > Bacillati > Actinomycetota > Actinomycetes > Kitasatosporales > Streptomycetaceae > Streptomyces > Streptomyces sp. NPDC006879. The sequence continues at coordinate 8,763 of NZ_JBIAGC010000016.1, read as the reverse complement.
GAGGCTCCGGCGAGCTTCTCGGCGGCCACGGCGGCACCGCGCAGCAGCAGGTAGCCGACGACGACGTCACCGGAGGCCATCAGCAGGCGGGTGGTGTTCTGGCCCACCTTGTAGATGTTCTTGACGTCCTCGCCGGTGGCGGTGAGGTCGGTGATCATCGCGCCGACGATCGCCTCCAGGTCCACGGCGGCCGTGGCGAGGGTGTCACGTGCCTCGGCCAGCTCCTCGCCGCCGGTGCCCGCGGCGAGGAACTTCTTGATCTCGTCGGCCAGCAGGTTCAGGGAGGCGCCCTGGTCACGGACGATCTTCCGGAAGAAGAAGTCCTGGCCCTGGATGGCCGTGGTGCCCTCGTACAGGGTGTCGATCTTGGCGTCCCGGATGTACTGCTCGATCGGGTATTCCTGCAGGTAGCCCGAGCCGCCGAAGGTCTGGAGCGACTGAGCGAGCTGCTCGTAGGACTTCTCCGAGCCGTAGCCCTTGACGATGGGCAGCAGCAGGTCGTTCAGGCCGACCAGCGCGGAGGTGTCCTCGCCGGCCGCTTCCTTGAGGGCGATCTCGTCCTGGACGGAGGCGGTGTAGAGCACCAGTGAGCGCATGCCCTCGGCGTACGCCTTCTGCGTCATCAGCGAGCGCCGGACGTCCGGGTGGTGCGTGATGGTGACCTTGGGGGCGGTCTTGTCCATGAAGTTGGCCAGGTCCGGTCCCTGGACGCGCTCCTTGGCGTACTCCAGCGCGTTGAGGTAGCCGGTGGAGAGGGTGGCGATGGCCTTCGTGCCGACCATCATCCGGGCGAACTCGATGATCATGAACATCTGGCGGATGCCGTCGTGCTTGTCACCGATCAGCCAGCCCTTGGCGGGGTGCTGGTCGCCGAAGGTCATCTCGCACGTGTTGGACGCCTTCAGGCCCATCTTGTGCTCGACGTTCGTGGCGTACACGCCGTTGCGCTCGCCCAGCTCGCCGGTCTCCCAGTCGAAGTGGAACTTCGGGACGAGGAAGAGCGAGAGGCCCTTGGTGCCCGGGCCGTGGCCCTCGGGGCGGGCGAGGACGTAGTGGAGGATGTTCTCCTCCATGTCGTGCTCACCAGAGGTGATGAAGCGCTTGACGCCCTCGATGTGCCAGGAGCCGTCGGGCTGCTGCACGGCCTTGGTGCGACCGGCGCCCACGTCCGAGCCGGCGTCCGGCTCGGTGAGCACCATGGTGGAGCCCCAGCGCTTCTCGACGGCGATCTGCGCGACCTTCTTCTGCGCCTCGTTGCCCTCCTCGAAGAGGATGCCGGCGAAGGCCGGGCCCGAGGAGTACATCCAGATGGCCGGGTTCGAGCCGAGCAGCAGCTCGGCGTAGGACCAGATCAGCGAGCGCGGCGAGGTGGTGCCGCCGATCTCCTCCGGCAGGCCGAGGCGCCAGTACTCGGACTCCATGAAGGCCTTGTAGGACTTCTTGAAGGACTCCGGGACGGGCGCGGTGTTGGTCTCCGGGTCGAACACCGGCGGGTTGCGGTCGGCGTCGGCGAAGGACTCGGCGAGGTCGTTCTCCGCGAGGCGGGCGATCTCGTCCAGGATGCTCTTCGCGGTGTCGACGTCCATCTCCGCGAACGGTCCGGTGCCGTACAGCTTGTCGCGGCCGAGCACCTCGAAGAGGTTGAACTCGATGTCTCGGAGGTTCGACTTGTAGTGCCCCATGGCGACGGCTCCGTTAAGGCTCGGGGAGGCGGATCCTCGTAGTACCAGCTACTCGCATACCAATCGGTAACGTAATGATGCTACCCACGGGTAACAAGGTCAAGCCTTGTTCGTTCCACTGTGACCAGCGTCAACCCCCGCTGTCTCCTCTATGGACCGCAAGGCTGGTCATCGACACCTTCACGGCACCCGCAGTTCACACCAGACCGTCTTCCCGCCACCGGGCACCGGAGTCACCCCCCAGCGCATCGCCACGGCGGCCAGCAGGGCCAGACCCCGCCCGGACTCCTGCCCCTCCCCGGCCCGCCGCACCACCGGCCGTCCGCTCCCATCGGGATCCGTGACCTCCACCCGGATCCGGTCGTCCGCGGTGCGGGCCACCCCCAGCGTCACCGGGGTGCCCTCCCCCAGATGCCTGATCACGTTCGTGAGCAGCTCGCTCACGCACAACTGGAGATCGGGGCAGGGCCCCGCCGCGTGTTCCCGCAACGCCCTGCGAAGCACCGGTACCGCCTCGGGTACGGCGAACAGCCCCAGGGTCAGCGGCTTCACCGTCCTTCCGCCACAACGCCCAGTGCTTCGGCCAACCGCTGCGCGGTGGCCGCATTGCAGTTGCCCAGGGAGATCAGTGGCGGGGCGTGGTAGCGGCTCGCGTAGGAGGGCAGGTCCAGATCGAGCGAGGGAAGCGTGATGCCGTGCGCGGCCAGCGCGGCGCGGAGCTGCGCGAGGGCGGTCTCGGCGTCGAGGTCGTGGGGGTGGCTGCTCATGGGAAACCCTTCGAGTGCGGAATGTGACGAACACCTCACAGCCTGCGGTCATCACGCGTACCTTCGGAAGGGTTTCGGGCTCCACTGAGGGAAGTGTGGAAGGCGGGCGAGTGTGGCCGCACGCAAGGACATCGACGGCTCGGCGAGCGTGCCGGCCTTCTACGGCAAGGAGCTCCGCTGGAAACGGGAGGAGGCCGGCCTCACGCTCCAGCAGGCTGTGGAGGGCAGCTTCTACGGGGTGAGCTACCTGAGCGAGATCGAGCGGGGCGCACGCCGCATGCCCGAGGACCTTGCCCGGCACGTGGATCGAGTGCTCTCGACCGACGGGTTCTTCGAGCGGCGCTGCGAGGACGTTCGCAAGGCACGGAACACCGGCCACGCAAGCTACTTCGAGAGGGCGCTGGAGACGGAGAAGAGGGCAGAAACCATCGAAGAGTGGTGCCCCACGATCTTCCCGGGGTTGCTGCAAACCGAGCCGTACATCCGTGCGCTGTTTCGAGCGGAGCGCCCTCTTGAGTGCGAAGGTGAGACTGACGCCAAGGTCAACTCGCGGCTGGTGCGGGCGAGTATCTTCGAGGGCGACCCAGCGAGTCCCGAGTACTGGGTGATCCTGCATGAGTCCTTGCTGAGGCTTCCGGTGCTCCCTCCCGAACAGTTGGCCGCACAGCTTGATCGTGTGGCCGACCTGGGGAAGCGGCGACGCATCGTTCCACAGATTCTTCCTTGGAAGGCTGGAGCCCATCCCTTCGTGTCAGGTGGCAGCGCCACGATCATGACGTTTCGTGACTCGCCGCCACTCGTCTACACGGAGTCCGTTCATAGTGGCGACACGATCGACGATCCAGCCCTCGTGAAGCACTACCGGAAGTCGTACGATCTGCTCAGGGCTGCCGCATTGTCGCCAGCGGAGTCCCTCGCCTTGATCGCAGCGACAGCGGAGGACTTTCGAAATGGCAAGTAGCCAAAGTGACTTCGGCGCCGCCCGTTGGCGCAAGAGCAGCCACAGCAACACGGACGGCGGCAACTGCGTCGAGGTGTCGGACGACATCCCCGGTCTCGTGCCCGTACGGGATTCCAAGGTTGCCGGCGGCCCCGTGGTGGTGTTCCCCGCACCCGCCTGGAGCTCCTTCGTGGACGCGATCAGGTCGGACCTGGCCCAGCCCTGACCGGATCGGATCGGGCCCGACCCGGCGGGTCCCGTTCTCGGTAGTCTGTGCGGCATGTACGGCTACGACCAGAACGTGAACGCCGGGCAGCAGTACGCCGCCCCGCAGCCGCCGCCGCAGATGGCCGGCGGCTACGGCGAGCAGCCGCTGTACCCGGAGCCGTCGCCGCCGTCGCTCGCTGACGCGGTGCGCGCCTTCACGACGGGGTCGCTAGCGCCGGAGGACTTCCAGCAGATCTTCGCGACCTCGAAGGTGTACTGCCCTCGTGGTGAGAACCCGGGGTTCCTGGCGCTGCACAACACACAGCAGCCGGTGATCCCGATGTTCTCCACGCTCAAGGAGCTGCGCCGGTACGCGGGCAAGGAGTCCAAGTACTTCGTCATCACCGGAGCCGAGGTGATCGACCTGTTGCCCACCGGCTACGGCTTCGTCCTGGACATGGAGGGCGACCACCGCATGGTCTTCGACGCCAAGGCCGTGGAGCAGATGGTCGACTTCGCCATGCGCCGCATGTACGGCTGAGTGCCGCCCCGCGGGGGAGAAGGCGCGGCCCGTGACGGGCTGATCCTTCCCGGGCCGCTCTTCGCTCGGGAGCGTGCTCCCCGGCCGGGGTCCGGTTGACGTTCCCCGCGCCCCGACCGGCCCGCCCTTGCCGTACCGCCGACCCGTGAAGGGGCCCTCCCCGGGGCCCTTGGGGCAAGGCACTTGGAGAAAGTACAGGTCAGGGCAGTCGTGGACGAAGTCCGGGCCGTCGATCGGTCCGAACGAGTTCGAGGTGCGAAGCCCCCGGACCCGCTTCTTGAGTCCGGGGGCTTCGTGACGCCTGGCGATGACAGACCCGCATACGTCCTGAGGTGTGCGTCACGACATGATTGCGCCCGTGATCGCTACTGCGACGATGACACCCGTCAGCGTCCGGATGAACCAGGGTCGGTCGCCGACTCCCTTCCAGTCTGCCGCGCCAGTGATGCACACCACCGCCAGAGCTGGCCACAAGAGCCAGTGCAGACTAAAGGGGTGGTCGATGAAGTAGGCCAACCCAACGTAGAAGACGGCATATCCGAGAGCCATCATCAAGGCCCCCCGCCATGGGATCGCCCGCCGGTTGGTGTTGTCAGCGTGGAGGGTGTTCACAAAGGCCCCTAGTGATGCGGTACATGGGTTTACTTCAGGTCGTCGAAGCACGCCTTCTTGATGGCCTTGATGCCGAACAGCGTAGATCCGCCGGATCCAAGGGCTGACAGAGCCCCCTTCTTGGTGTCCACGCCGGCGAGGGTGGTAAGGACCTTCTTGACTCCGCCAGCGTTCTTGATCACCTTGTAAGCGGCGCTTCCGGGAATGAAGGCCGCGCCGAGTGCGCCGCCGCATTTCATGGAGTTCCAGGTGTCGCTGACCATGCCTCCAGCGATCTCCTTGGTCTTGTCCCACCACTTGGGGTCGGCAACAACCGGGTAAGCGGTGGACTCGTTGACCCCGATGGTCTGGACAAGTTCGTTGCCTTCGAGACGGTAGGCGGTGTGGACAGCCTGGGCGTCGGCGTCCTTGGCCCAGGGGGCTTCGAAGGTGCCGAGCAACTCTCCGTCACCGCCGATTACGACCACGCCACCGTCCTCATCGATGACGGGGTGGGCGCCGCTGGGCAGGTCGAGGGGGAAACGATACTCAGTCGGCGCCGTGGCGTCGTTCATCGTGATCAAGGCGCTGGCGCTGCCGTTCCTCCCAACCTGGGCGGCGACGTCGACAGACCCGTTCGGCTGGGTGTAGACCACAGTGCCGTGCGTGCTGGCTTGGGGGGATGTCGATGCCGAGCCAGGCAGGGTGATCGCAATCCTGGTACCGCTGGCGTCGGAAACAGTGAGTTTACCGGAGCCGCTGGTCGGCATTTCCACGCGTGTTCCTCCCGCATCCGCGACAAGCTTGCCGCCGTCAGTCCGGGGGGCGGTGAGGTCGGCGACACCGGTGGCCTTCTCCACTACGTCCGCTGCGCGAACGTTCGTATTCGTTGAAGGTGCACCGGTGTCCGCGAATGCTGGAACGGCAGAGGAAAGCAGAGCAGCAGCGGTCAGCGCCACTATGCCTGTGAGAGCCGTCCTGCTCGTCGCGCGGTTGTTCATTTGTGTTCCCCGAGTAGCTTCTGATGTCACCGGGGGTCAGGCCGGCGACGATATGACGCAGATGATCATTTCACGGTGCGCGGAACGCCAATTGCCGGAGACCCTGAGGGGAAGATCACTGGAACTCGGAGGCCGAAATACGCATCCGCCGCCACAGAAACCCAGCGCAGTCCAAACGACGCTGGCCCGCTTCACGGCGATCACAGGTATGACCGCCTCGTAGGGCCCCGCCTCCACCGGCGGTCCTGGCATCGTCTGGCGCAGGTACGCGCCAGCATGGGCGGCAAGTGAACGGCCCGATACCTGGGGCAGGGCGTGAGCGCTGCGCTGTCCGTCGAGGTGGCGAGCGGGGGAGCGTTGGGCGGGGCGGAGCGTCGACGCTGATGACCGCCCCGTGCGGTCGGAGCTCTCGGTCTGGTCCACACCGGGGGCGAACTCGCTCATCTCGTTGGTCTACGCGCCGATCCCGTGGCCGGCCAGGGAGATGCCCTCGCCTTGCCGGACGGCGGACAGGATCCACGAGGACCGTGTTCGTCTGCGTCTGGGGCGCCAACCATCACAAGTTCACCATGAACCGGGCAAGCCGGGGAGAACACCGCCCTCCCCGGGGCGGGGCCCTGGCCGATAGACGGCTAGGTGGCCGTGCCACACTGACGAAGCCCGGGTGGACGTGCCCGGGCCGGTCGGCGAGGCAATGCAGAAGGAGTTCCGGTGGTCCTGGCAGAATCCGCCGACTCAGTGGTGGTGAACGGCGCTCTGATGGCCGCCATACCCGTCGCGCTGCTGGCCGGGCTGATTTCCTTCTTCTCCCCCTGCGTGCTGCCTCTGGTACCCGGATATCTGGGCTACGTCGCGGGGCTTTCAGCCTCCGATCTGGATCCCGAGGCGCGGGAAGCCAAACGTGGTCGTATGGCCGCCGGGTCGCTGCTCTTCGTACTCGGCTTCTCCGCCCCCTTCGTCTCCCAGGGCGCATTCTTCGGATTCTTCGGAAACACCCTGTCGCAGTACAAGGACACCCTCGACATCGTCCTGGGCAGCCTCACGATCCTTTTCGGTCTGGCCTTCATGGGATTCCTGCCAGGCCTGATGCAGCGGGACTTCAGGATCCACCGCAAGCCCAGCGCGGGACTTCTCGGGGCTCCGGTCGTCGGCTTCACGTTCGGATTGGGCTGGACCCCGTGCATGGGGCCGACCCTCGGGGCCGTGGTGGGGCTTTCGATGGGGCAGCAGAACCCTGGTCGCGGGGCTCTTCTGATGTCGGTGTTCTGCCTGGGTCTAGGCGTCCCGTTCATCCTCGCGGCCGTGGCGTTCCGCAGGTCCATGCGCGCCTTCGGATGGGTCAAGAAGCACTACGCGTGGGTCCTGAGGATCGGTGGCGGTTTCCTGGTCCTGGTGGGCGTCCTGCTGGTGACGGGGGTCTGGCAGCAGTTCGTCCTACAGCTCCAGGCCTGGCTGCCCACCTCCAACGCGGTCGGGATCTGACCGGCCGACCACAGATGCCGAAGGGCCCCGCCGATCTCGTTCGATCGGCGGGGCCCGCGCACGTGCCGGTGAAGGTTGCGCCCGCTGCGGCAACCGGCCGTCCGCGCCAGGCGCGGACGGCGGTCAGCGCTGGTCAGGGTTTGTCGGGGCCGTTGGTGGTCCGGTCGGCCCTGCGGGGTTCACCAGCGGCCGGTGTCAGGACCAGCGCTGGTTCTTTCCGCCGTTGTCGGGCAGCGTGTAGACCTGCTGACGCGAGTTGCTGTCCAGAACCCGGCCGGTCGCCTTGTTGGTTATCTTCCAGCCGGTGGAGGTCTTGGTCTCCCACCACTTCTGGTAGTTGTTGTTGCTCCCGCACGGGTTGAGGTAGACCTTGCCCGCGGCGTTGCTGTCGAGGCAGACGTTTCCGGAACCCCGGTGCGCCTTCAGCTGCCAGGAACCGTCGCTCTGCTTGACCTCGCGCCAGCGGGCCGAGCTGTCGGAACCGGTGAGGACCATCCCGAAGGTGCCCTGTGCCACCATGAGGTACTTTCCGGTGGCCACGTTCCGCCAGGAGACGTTCCCGTCGGCGAAAGCATTGCTCGCGGCTCCGATCGCCAGGGCCGGCACCATTGTGGCCACGGCCAGCGGACGCGAGACGCGCTTGCTGATGTTCATTTTCCTTTTCCCCTCGTTTTATGTAACAGGGTGGGGATTCGCTGTTCGGGGTTGGTCGTCCCCGCAGTGGTCCTAACGAATCGCCCGACCTTGAAGATGATCATACATAGTTCCCTGCGGATGTCTCCGATATGTGGATGTGACGCGATTTACGAATAGTGACAAATGGTATAAATTCGGGCTAAATTGCAGCGGTGATCTGACGGCAGAGGGCTATTTCTCGCCAATGTGAGGAAGGGGCCGGCCCGCAGGGCCCGGCGAGTGCCTGGATCGTCCGGTTTGATCATGTGATGCCGTAGAGGGCTAGGACGCGGGGGCGCTCGGTGTGGGCTCGTCGTCCGGCGGCGATGTTGACGTAGCCGGCGAGCTTGAGCGCGCTGCGGATCAGGTCGCGGAGGGCAGCGAGTACGGCGGGCGCGTTGTGGGTCCTGACCTGGGACGTGTCCTCGTTGAAGGTGACGTCTCGACACCAGTGGACGGTGTTTTCCACGGTCCAGTGCCCGCGAGCCCAGGACGCGATCTCGGCTGCGTTCGCTTCCTCGGCGGGCAGGTCGGTGATGGCGTAGACGGTCTCACTGGACCATTTCTTCGCGCCGTAGAGGCGGCGTCTGCGCTGGATGCGCAGGACCTGGGCCGCGTGCGGGAAGAGCAGGCCGTCGACGGTGACGACCTGCACGAGCCGCTGCTCGTGGCGGCCGTCGCTCTCGCCGAGGGCTTCCAGGCGGGGCGCATGAGGCACGGGGGCAGCGACGGGGAATGATGGAGGAACGAACACGGCACCTTCGTGGATCTTGCAGCGCAGAGAACTTCCCAATGCCGTTGTCAAGCCGGTGTCGTGACCGGTGGTGTGGCTTGGTAGCACGCTCCGTCTCGGATCATGGCCCACAGGACGTTGGCC
>NZ_JBIAGC010000015.1:0-133257 GCF_042869595.1 Streptomyces sp. NPDC006879 | reverse complement strand
CCCCACCAGGCAAGATTCCGCTGTCCCCGCAGACTTCGGCACCGAACAGCGAATCGCTCTTGACTCCCGACTGAGGGAAGTCGTGCGACAGCCTCGTGGTCTTCGGGCGGTGCACCGAAACCCTCCCGCCCCGGCCCCGGCAGGCCACCAGGCCGCAAGAACACTCGGCCCACCCCACGACACGACGTGCACACAGTCCGCAAACCCGACACCACGAAACCGAAAACGAAGAAGTCAACGACTCCTCGCCCACGCCGCAGAGGTTAAAGATCAAGTTAGGCACCCTGCTCTCCTGCTACGGCAGGCCGGCCGGCACCGACTACCTGCGCACCTTCCCCCCTCCGAAGGGCGCTCCGCGGATGCTGCTGGTGGGCACCCGCGGCGACCCCGCCACGCCCTACCGCTGGACCGAGGAGACCGCGGCCAGGCTCGGCCCGGCCGCGGTGGTCCTGGACTATCGGGGTGAGGGCCACGGCGCCTATTCCGCCTCCCCCTGCGTCCGCGGGCACGTGGACGCGTTCCTCATCGACGGAAGGCTGCCCTCCGGTACCCGGTCCTGCCCCGCCGACCAGTGACGGCCGACGGGGCCGGCCCGGGCGTTCGGGCCGAGGGCGCCCCTCAGCAGTTGCCGCGCACGGTCCGTCCGGCGAACCGATCCGCCAGCCAGTCGCCGGCCCGGTTCGCCTCGGTGATCGCGCCGCTGACGTGCTCACCGATCCAGACCGTCGACCAGTTCACGGTGGCCCCACGGGCACACCAGTCGTTGCGCAACTGCCGTCCCACCCCGTAGGGGATCAGCTCGTCGGCCAGCGCGTGGTACTGGTACACGGGGTGGTCCGGGGCGGTCCGCCCCAGCGTGGACCCGTCCAGCCGCAGCTGCCAGTCCGGCTGCTCCAGCGGGTTGCGGGTGGTGAGGTCGGAGATCCGCTTGAAGGAGCCCAGCGCGGCATCGACCGCCACGCAGTGCGTGCGGAAGTAGTCAACGAGGACCCTTCCCGCCGGGTTGAGGTAGGAGTCCAGGTCCAGTTCGGGGAAGGCGGCATCCTGCCCGGCCGCCGCCATGAAGATCAGGCCGGAGCCGTAGGACCCGTCGTTGGAGGCCGCCACCCGCATCAGGTCGGCGGGCACCCCGCCGGCCGCGGTCCCCTTCACCTTGAGCTCGGGCGCATAGCTGCCGTGCAGTTCCGCTGCCCAACTGGCGGCCTGCCCACCCTGCGAGTAGCCCATGATCCCCACTGGTCCGTCGGCGCTCAGCCCGGCCTCCGGCAACTGTTGGGCGGCCCGGGCCGCGTCGAGCATGGCCCGGCCGGCGGAGCGCCCGACGGTGTAGGTGTGGTCGCCGGGAGTGCCCAACCCTTCGTAGTCGGTGACGGCCACGGCCCAGCCGCGTTGGGTCAGTTTCTGGATGAGGTTGGCTTCCAGGGCCGTGCCCCGGGGGAAGTTGGCGCTCGGCGCGCAGGAGTCGGCGAGACCGACCGTGCCCACCGCGTAGGTGATCAGCGGGCGGGGCGCGGTCCTGCCGTCCTGGGGAACGATGACGGTTCCGCTGACCGTGTCGGGGTGTCCGTCCGCGGTGGTGGAGCGGTACTCGATCTTCCAGGCGCGCGTGTTGGTCCACTGGCCGGGCAGCGGATGAAGGGCCGACGGGGCGAAGCCGAGGAGCTCGCCGGGACCGGAGGCCGGCGTGCTTGCTGCGCTCGCTGTCGCCGGCACGGCGGTTACGGCCAGCGTCAGGGCTGCCAGTACGGCGAGGAAGCCGTGCCGGGCCCGGGTACGGCGGGGATTGGGGGGTGCGTGGAAGCGGGTCTGCATGGCGGCTCTCCCGAGGGTCCCAGGCGGGGTGGGCCTGGCCCGGGCGATCCTTCACGGCGTGGGGTGCGGCGCATCGCACGGCGCGGGCTCGCCCCCGTTCTGGACGTGCTCGGGTGACCGGGAGGCCACGACGAGGTGCCACGGCTGCCATCGCGGGCCCGAGGAGATCGCCCGGAACAGACCGGGGTGAGCCGAAGGTAGTGACCGGCGGGCAGTTTCCGGGCTGACCGCGTAGCTCAGCTTTGCTGGCTGCGCCTCACACTTCTTGGCGCCCCCGTGGTTCCTCCGCAGTCCGTGCCGGCCCCCCGGTGGCTCTCCCCGTCCGGTACGCACCCGGGGTGGTGCCGGTCCACCGCCGGAACGCCCGGTGGAAAGCGGTGTCCTCGGAGAACCCCAGCCGCGCGGCGAGTTCGGCGATCGGCTCCCCGCCCTCGGCCAGTCCCGCGATCGCGGCGTCGCGGCGCACCTGGTCCTTCAGCTGCCGGAAACAGGTCCCCTCCTGGTTCAGCCGCCGCCGCAACGTCGCCGGGCTGACCGCGAGCCTCTCCGCCACCTCCGGCAGCGTCGGTAGCCGGGGCGTACCGCGCAACCGCTGCACGAGGGCCCGCCGCACCTGCTCGGCCACCGTGGTGCCGTAGGCACGTCGGCTCAGCAGGTCGAAAGGTGCCCGCCGCAGCATCCGGTCCACCTCCACCTCGTCCCGCACGAGCGGCGCGGAGAGCCACCCCGGGTCGAAGGTGGCGCCGCTGTGCCGTTCCCCGAACCGCACAGGGCAGCCGAACAACACCTGGTACTCGTCGCGGTGAGGGGGCGATGGGTGCACGAACTGCGTTTGTCTCAGGGTGATGCGCCGGCCGATGAGCCAGCTGCACAACCGGTGCCAGACGATCAGCATGCACTCGGTGAGGAACCGCCCCTCGTCCCCGGCCAGTTCGTTGCGGACGTAGAAGTGGGCCCGGCCGTCCTCGACCCGCAACTCCAGGTCCGGCCCGCTGGGGAACAGTCGGTAGAAGTCGATCCCCCGCGCCATCGCACCGCCCAGGTCCCGGCAGCCCAGCACGGCGTAGCACATCATCGCGAAGGTACCCGGACGGCTGGGCGCCGAGGCCAGACCGAGGAACTCGTCCCCCGTGCTCCGGTACAGCGCTCGGAAGAGCCGGGAGAACTGGGTGGATGTGATCCTCGCCCGGTCGTCCCCCAGGAGCAGGGGCGGGATCTGCGCGGCCTGGAGCAGCGGCACGGGGTCGATTCCGTGCCGGTAGGCACCGGCGAGCACAGCCCGCACCTGGTGCACGGTGATGGTCGGCTGCCTCCGCATCCTGTGACGGTAGCCCTCCTGGGGTGCTGCTCGAACCGGGAGCGCACCACCAGCAGTCGGGCGACGGTGGTGTCCGCGTCCGGCTGCGGACGTTGAGGCGCGAGTGGTGCGGGTCGAGCGTGCGCTCGCCGGTGCCTTCACCGCGGTCGCGGCGCCGCAGGTGTCGTCGTGCGCCGCCGTGGTTGCGGGAGATCCCCCAGTAAATACCCCGGAACCCCTGATATCGCCGGGCGGATCGTCGTACAAACGAACAGTCGGTCGCGGAACAGGGGGTGCCTGGCGACTCCCCCCGTCTGACCTGATAAACCTGACCCATTCACGGCTTGACCGGCCTGTAAGCCTCGGGGGGACCGCCGTACTGTGAAGCCTCTACGCCGCCACATGATCACCACGTCACGCCAGGTGCTCTGCACCGCCGCGCTCGCGGCGAGCCTGACCACCGCCGCTGTGGTGACCAACCCGCCGCTCGCCGACGCCGGCGAGTCCGAACCCACGCCCGACAGCCCGCAGGCGCAGGACCGTGGCAACGCCCGCCTGGACCTTCCCGACCTGGCCGGCAATCCCGGTGTCGTGCCCGGCGGGACCCCGCCCGTGATCACTCCGGAGGGTTCCGCCGGCATCCCGGGCACCGCCCTGGACGCCTACCGGCGAGCCGCCACCTCGGTCACCGCCGCCCTGCCCGGCTGCCACCTGCCCTGGGAACTCATCGCCGGCATAGGTCGGGTGGAATCCGTACATGCCTCGGGCTACGGTCTAAAGGCGGACGGGTCCACCGAGAAGCCGATCCGCGGCCCCCGCCTGGACGGCAACGGCTTCGCGCGCATCCTCGACACCGACAAGGGCGAGTTCGACGCGGACCCCGAGTTCGACCGGGCCATCGGGCCACTCCAGTTCATCCCCTCCACCTGGGCCACTTGGGGCGCGGACGGTAACGGCGACGGCAAGCGCGACCCCAACAACATCTACGACGCCGCCCTCGGGGCCGGTCTGTACCTGTGTGCGGGCGACCGGGACCTCGCCGACCCGGGCGACCTCGACCGGGCGGTCCTCAGCTACAACAACTCGCGCGACTACGTGAACACGGTGCTCGCCTACATGCGGCAGTACCAGAACAACGGCGCGAACGACATCCCGAACCCGCCGGTGGTCAACCCACCGGTGGTTGTCCCTCCGGTCGTTCCTCCGGTCACGCCGCCGGTAACCCCGCCGAGCAAGCCGACCCCGCCGAGCAAGCCGGAACAGCCCAAGCCCGAGAAGCCGAAGCCGGAACAACCCAAGCCCGAGAAGCCCAAGCCCAAGCCCGAGGCTCCGAAGCCGGCACCCGAGGTGACGGAGCTTCAGCGGGTCGGTGCTGCTGAGCTGACGGCGCGGGCCGGGCAGAACTTCGCCGTGCGCCCGCAGGTCAAGGCGGTGCTCGGCGACGGCAAGCCGGCGGTCAACCAAGTCGTGATCTTCGAGATCGAGCAGGACGACACGGGTTCGCGCTTCAGCACCGGCAAGACGCATGCCGTGGTCCGCACGAACTCCGTGGGCCTGGCCACCGCCCCGACCCTCAAGGCGGGCGAACTCGCCGGGCCCGAGGACGGCGGCTTCCGACTGCGCGCCACCGTGTACGCGGCGAACGAGTTCACCGTCCGCTTCGACGCGAAGGTCACCCCGCAGCCCGCCCCCGTCACGGACCGCCTGGCCCGGGTCGGCGAAGGCGACCTGTCGGCCGTCGCGGGCGGTCGATTCACCGAGCCCGTGAGTGTTCTCGCCACCGACGAGGGCAAGCCGGTGGCCGGCGAAGAACTCGAGGCGACCGTGCTGGAGAAGGACGAGGAGGGGAAGTACGTTCCGGCGAAGACCGGCCCGTACTTCGAGGGCGCCGAAGGCAAGGCCGTACGAAGCCTGAAGCTGCCCGTGACGGACGGGGAGGGCAAGCTGACCCTGCCCGATGTCTTCGCGGGCGACCAGGTGGGGACCTTCCAGCTGCGCCTGCGCACCGCTGGGGGGGTCGAGCTGGTCCTCGACCTCGTGGTCGACCCGCAGCCGGTTCCCGACCCGGAGCCGCCGGTCACGCCCGACCCCGCTGCGACTCCTTCGGACCCGGTCGCTGACGGGACCCCGAAGGAAGCGGACACCTCCAGGGGCGCGAAGGCCGAGGACCCCGCGGAGGACCCTGAATCCTCGGGTACTTCGAAGGCTGCCGCTCAGGAAACAACCGAGGGCTGAAGTCGCGGATTGCGGTGGCCCTGGCCGCCGCAATCGTCAGCTGTGCTTATGAAGCCGGAACGCTTGGTATTGCCACATGCGTTCGCGGCACGCATGAGGGACGGCGCGCTTGTCCCGGAGGCGGAGTTTCACCTCAACACGGGAGCCCTGCCGGATATTTCGGCCGGGCTCCCGAGTCGTTCCGGGGTCGTGTGGCCCGCAGGGTGTCCGAAAAAGATAGGTCGCTGATCGGAAAGTAAGACCCAGAAAAAGGCAGGAGCCTTCCCTCCGCCGAGGCGGGGAGAAGGCTCCTTGGGTACTGCTACTTCGACCGCGATCCGGTCGGCCCGGGCAACTTAGACCGGGGTGACGTTCTCAGCCTGCGGGCCCTTCGGGCCCTGGGTGACGTCGAAGTTCACGGTCTGGTTCTCCTCCAGGGAGCGGAAACCAGCCGCGTTGATCGCGGAGTAGTGGACGAAGACATCCGGGCCGCCGCCGTCCTGGGCGATGAAGCCGAAGCCCTTTTCAGCGTTGAACCACTTCACGGTTCCGGTAGCCATAAGCCCTCCTTGGGCCAAAGGGTTGCCCTGCTCCAGAACCCACGAAGAAGTCTGAAAACTACAAAAGCCTGCGGGTCACATGCTCCGCAGGCTCTGTACTGCAAGGGAAACCAAACTGCAACTTGCGTCGAGCCTAGCACGCAGAGTGCGCGAGAGGGTAGAGGGAGAGATCACTTCACCCAGACGTCTGACATGCGCCTTAGAGGCTTGACGAACGTTCTTCCAGATGTTCCCGGTACTTCACCGGACCCGGGTCCCAGGCGTGCCCCCGAGCGCGACTAGTCTCACGACGTGGAGTCCTATCGCAGTCGGCCCAGGGTCGGCCACATCCAGTTCCTGAACTGTCTGCCGCTCTACTGGGGCCTGGCCAGGACCGGCACGCTCCTGGATCTGGAGCTGACGAAGGACACCCCGGAGAAGCTCAGTGAGCGACTGGTGGCCGGCGACCTCGACATCGCCCCGATCACCCTGGTCGAGTTCCTGCGCAACGCCGATCAGCTGGTGGCCTTTCCCGATCTCGCCGTGGGCTGTGACGGGCCGGTGATGTCCTGCGTGATCGTTTCGCAGGTCCCGCTCGCCCGTCTGGACGGTGCCCGGGTGGCGCTCGGCTCCACCTCCCGCACCTCCGTGCGGCTGGCCCAGCTGTTGCTGGGCGAGCAGTACGCGGTCCGACCGGACTACTACTCCTGCCCGCCCGACCTGGGCGTGATGATGCAGGAGGCCGAGGCGGCGGTGCTGATCGGGGACGCCGCGCTGCGAGCCTCCCTGCACGATGCGCCCCGGCTGGGCCTGGAGGTGCACGACCTGGGCCAGATGTGGAAGCAGTGGACAGGCCTGCCGTTCGTCTTCGCGGTGTGGGCGGCCCGACGGGAGTACCTGGAGCGTGAACCGGCCGTGGTCCAGCGGGTCCACGAGGCGTTCCTGGCCTCCCGGGACCTCTCGCTCCAGGAAGTGGCCAAGGTCGCCGAGCAGGCGGCCCGCTGGGAGGCGTTCGACGCCGAGCTGTTGGAGCGGTACTTCACCACGCTGGACTTCCGCTTCGGGCCCGCGCAGCTGGCCGGGGTGCAGGAGTTCGCGCGCCGGACCGGGCCGACCACCGGCTTTCCTGCCGACGTCCGGGTGGAACTGCTCGGTGCGGCCGTCTGAGCCCGGCTTCCGGTCGAGGCCCCTACCGGACCGCGGTGACGAACAGGTCAGGGCATTAAGGGGTTGATCACCCTGAATCGTCCGTTTTCCTGTCTTCTGTGCTGATCGTTCCGTCTCGGTGTGGGTCCGCGACTTCGATTCGCCACCCGGAGCAGTTTCCTCCGTATCGATCCGGGTGATCCGCGCCACACCGGAGCCCCCGCGCGGCTAGGGTGCGAGTCGGTGACCCCTTGCGCACGCGCCGCGACCGCGCGGGCCACCGGGGGAGTTCAGGAGGGTGACGTCATGCAGCCGCTTCAGGCGGAGGAACCGCGGACCATCGGCGCCTACCGGCTGCTCGGCCGGCTCGGTACAGGCGGGATGGGCCGGGTCTACCTCGGCCGCAGCGCGGGCGGCCGGACTGTGGCGATCAAGATCGTGCACCCTCAGTTCGCCGCCGACGAGCAGTTCCGGGCGCGCTTCCGGCGGGACGTGGAGGCGGCCCGTCGAGTGGGCGGCGAATGGACCGCCCCCGTCCTGGACGCCGACCCGGACGCCACCGTCCCCTGGGTGGCCACCGGCTACGTGGCCGGCCCCTCGCTGGCCCGGGCGGTGGCCGTACACGGCCCGTTGCCGGAAGCGACGGTACGGGCGCTGGGCGCAGGTCTCGCCGAGGCTCTCTGTGCCGTGCACGACCTGGGACTGGTCCACCGCGACGTGAAGCCGTCCAACGTGCTGTTGGCCGTGGACGGGCCTCGGTTGATCGACTTCGGCATCGCCCGCGCCACCGAGGTGGGCGCCTCCCTCACCGGGGTGTCCATCGGATCGCCCGCTTACATGGCGCCCGAACAGATCCAGGGCAAGGCGGCCACCGGCGCGGCGGACGTCTTCTCGATGGGCGCCGTGCTCGCCTTCGCCGCCACCGGGGTGGCGCCCTTCTGCGCGGACAGCTCCGCGGGGCTCCTGCACCAGGTGGTGCACGAGGCCCCGCGGCTGGACGGTCCGCTGACCGGGGTGATGCGCGAGTTGGTGTCCGAGTGCCTGGAGAAGAGCCCGATGGCGCGGCCCGCGCCGCACGAGGTCGCGGCCTTCCTCGCCCCGGCCGGGGTGCAGGTGTTGATGGCCGAGGCCTGGCTGCCCGCCTCCCTGGTCGCCGAGGTGGGCCGGGCCGCCGTGAAGTCCCTGGAGCTCGAACCCTCCGCCCCGACCTCGGAGGTCGACGACGCCGAGGTCGCCGCCCGGGCGGGCGAGGCGGACGCGGCAGACACGGCGGGCTCCGCGGTCGAATCCGTTCCGAAGACCGACACCGAGACCGAAGCCGAGGCGACCGCCACGGGGCGGGCGCCGGCAGCGGCCCAGGACGCTCAGGACGAGGCCGACGAGGCGGAGCGGCGACCGGTGTCGGACCCTGTTGCCGCCGTCGTGGAGAAGAGCCACCCGCAGCCGGCCGGGTCGGTGTCAGCGCCCCGCTCCGGTACGGCGCGGCGGGCGGAGGCGGCGCCGGCCGGTGCCACCGTCGCCGGCTCCGGCGTGGCCACCTTCGATCCGCCCGCGGACGTCGCGGCGCTGAAGGCCGCGTCTGCCCGGCGGCGTGAAACCGTCCCTGTGGACGGCGAACGGCCCCGTGGGGCGGCTGCGGCACGGAGTGTCCCTGCGGTGCCGGCGCCCCGCGCCGGGGAGCCGGCACCGCCCCCGGTGCGTGAGGCCACCGTCACGGTGGCCGCGCGGCGTCGGGTGCGCCGCAGGGCCCTCCTCGCGGTCGGTGCGCTCGCGGTAGCCGCCGTCGGAGGGCTGTTCGCTCTGGACGTGCTGCCCGGTGGTGGGGACGGGGATGCGGAACCCCGGGCGGCGGGCGCAGCCGGCTCGCCCTCGGTCAGCGCCGGCCCCGGCGGCGCGGTCACCGTCCCCGTGGCGCTGATCGGCACCTGGAAGGGGACGGTGACCACAGCCCGTCTCGGGGTGCCGAGCGAGTTCGAGATCAACATCCATCAAGGTCGGGTCGGGGATGTCGTCGCCCGGGACCGGTCCAAGGTGAAGCTGCGCGGGCAGATCTATGACTGCAGTGCCGACTGGAAACTGGTGTCGGCGACCGTGCGGGCGATCGTGCTGGACACCACCGAGGGACCGAACCCGCACCCGGGGATCTGCTCGGGGGGTTCGGCTCGGGAGAGCTTTGCGCTGACGCCGACCGGAGCCCTCCACTACCGGTCGGGTGACGAGGCAGCCGGTCAGCCTGAGGGCGACCTCAGCCGCCGCGGCTGAGGTGCTCGGCGCGAGGGCAGTCGCCGAAGGCGGCGGGTCCGGGGCGGGGCCCCGCGGTCCCCTGGGGTTGTGGTGTCGAGGGGTGAGGGGTCGGGTAGTTGCCCGGGGGCGCTGGCGTAGGCTGACTGGGTCCGGACCCCCCTGACAGCCGACGACACACGTCACACACGACACACCACCGAAAGGTGACGCACCGGTGACCGACCAGGCCGCTCTCCAGTCTGTCCTCGACCGCGCCGCCGCAGGGGGCCGGATCACCGCGGAGGAGGCGCTCGACCTCTACCGCTCCGCTCCGCTGCACGCGCTCGGCTCCGCCGCCGACACCGCGCGCCGTCGGCGCTACGCGGGCACCGAGCACATCGCGACGTACATCATCGAGCGGAACATCAACTACACCAACGTGTGTGTGACGGCCTGCAAGTTCTGCGCCTTCTACGCCGCGCCCAAGGACACGCGCAAGGGTTGGTCCCGCGACCTCGACGACATCCTTCGCCGCTGCGCGGAGACCGTCGAACTCGGCGGCACGCAGATCATGTTCCAGGGCGGGCACCACCCCGAGTACGGAGTGGAGTACTACGAGGAGCACTTCTCCGCGATCAAGCGAGCCTTCCCGCAGCTGGTCATCCACTCCCTCGGGGCCTCCGAGGTGGAGCACATGGCCAAGATCTCGGGGGTCTCCGCCGAGGACGCGATCCGCCGCATCCATGCCGCAGGCCTGGACTCTTTCGCCGGTGCCGGCGCCGAACTGCTCCCCGAGCGGCCCCGCAAGGCCATCGCACCGCTGAAGGAGTCGGGCGAGCGCTGGCTGGAGATCATGGAACTCGCCCACCGGATGGGCGTGGAATCCACCTCGACCATGCTGATGGGCACCGGCGAGACCAACGCCGAACGCATCGAGCACCTGCGGATGATCCGCGACGTGCAGGACCGCACGGGCGGCTTCCGGGCCTTCATCCCGTACACGTACCAGCCCGAGAACAACCACCTCAAGGGACGCACCCAGGCGACGATCTTCGAGTACCTGCGGATGATCGCGATCGCCCGACTCTTCCTCGACAACGTCGCGCACATCCAAGGATCCTGGCTGACCGTAGGCAAGGAAGCCGGCCAGCTGTCCCTGCACTACGGCGCGGACGACCTCGGCTCGATCATGCTGGAGGAGAACGTGGTCTCCTCCGCCGGCGCCAAGCACCGCTCCAACCGCCAGGAGATCATCGACCTGATCCGCAAGGCCGGCCGGACCCCGGCGCAGCGCGCCACGACCTACGAGCACCTGATGGTGCACGAGGACCCGGCCCTGGACCCGGTCGACGAGCGGGTGGTCTCGCACATCTCCTCCACCGCGCTGGAGGGCGGGACCGCCCACCCCGAACTCAAGCTGATCTCCTCCAACTGACCCCGCCCCCGTGCTCACGCTGCACACCACCGCGCTGTTGCTCCCCGGCGACGGGGAGACGATCGCCGGTGGTGCGGTACTCGTCGACGGCGACCGGATCGCCGCGCTCGGTACGGCGCAAGCGCTCCGTGCCGAGCACCCGGCGGCTCGGGTGCGCCACTGGCCCGGAGCGCTGACCCCGGGGTTGCGGCAGCGGCACGCGACCTGGTTGCTCACCGGCTGCTACTTCCCCGACCCCCGGGAGGCGGCGGAACTGGGGGAGTTGCCCCTCTTCGGTCCGGCGCTCGACGCGCTCGCCCTGGACGCGCCGCGACGCGCGGGCAGCGTGCGCCGCGGACTCCAGCAGATGTTGCGTCGGGGAACCACCGCCGTCGCCGTCGACCCCGGACACCCGCTGCTCGCACCGGCGGTGTCCCGCGTCGGACTCCTGACGTACCGGGCCGCTGTCGGGACGGACGGGCCGCCCGGCATCGCCGTTCTGGACCCGCTGTCGGGGGTCCGCACGCTGGCCGAGGCGATCGCGGGGCCCCTGGAGGTCGGAGCGCGCGCCGACCTCGCCGCCTTCGACGCCCCCGACGAGGCCGCGCTGCTCACGGGCGGTGGGAACACCTGCCTGGCGACCGTGCTGGGCGGGCGCCTCGTGTACCGGGCGCGCTGAACCCCGTACCCCGTACGGCGGCCTCGTCACCGCCTTCGCGCCCGGCGGCCCGTCCGGCCGTACCGCCACCTCGATCGTTGGGGGGGCCTGCCAGAATGTCCGGGTACCCGCCCGAACCGATCGAGTGAGCGAGGCCGAACGCCAGTGTCCCGTGCTTCCCTGGACAAGCAGCCGCATGAAGTCGCCTCGATGTTCGACGACGTCGCGGCGAACTACGACCTGACCAATGACGTGCTCTCCCTCGGCCAGACCCGGTCGTGGCGCAAGGCGGTCGCCGCGGCGGTCGGCGCCCGCCCCGGGCAGAAGGTGCTCGACCTCGCCGCCGGCACCGCCACCTCCTCGCTGCCCTTCGCGGCCACGGGCGCCTACACCGTGCCCTGCGACTTCTCGCTGGGCATGCTCCGCCAGGGCAAGAAGCGACACCCGTACCTGCCGTTGACCGCGGGGGACGCCACGAAGCTGCCGTTCCGCGACGAGGTCTTCGACGCCGTCACCATCTCCTTCGGGCTGCGCAACGTGCAGGCCACCGACGAGGCGCTGGCCGAGCTCCACCGCGTCACCAAGCCCGGCGGGAGGGTCGTCATCTGCGAGTTCTCACAGCCGACCTGGACGCCCTTTCGGACCGTGTACACCGAGTACCTGATGCGCGCGCTGCCTCCGGTGGCGCGGGCCGTGTCCTCGAACCCGGACGCGTACGTCTACCTCGCCGAGTCCATCCGAGCCTGGCCCGACCAGCCCGAACTCGCCGCGATGCTCGGCAAGGCCGGCTGGCGCCGGGTGGCGTGGCGCAATCTCACCGGCGGTGTCGTCGCCCTGCACCGCGGCTACAAGAACGCGTAGTCGCCGTCGTGGACTACCAGGCACTTTTGGGGCAGATTGCCGAGGACATCGCCCCACTCATCGGCAGCGGCACCCCGGCCGAGTACATTCCCGCGCTGGCGACGGTCGACCCGAACCGCTTCGGCATGGCGATAGCCGACGTCGACGGCAAGGTCTACGGGGTGGGTGACTGGGAGATGCCCTTCTCGGCGCAGTCGGTGACCAAGGTCTTCGCGCTGGCCCTCGCGCTCGCGGAGGGCGGGCCCAGTCTGTGGGAGCGGGTCGGGCGGGAGCCCTCCGGCAACCCGTTCAACTCCCTGGTGCAGCTGGAGTACGAACAGGGCATCCCGCGCAATCCGTTCATCAACGCGGGTGCCCTGGTCGTCACCGACAGGCTCCAGACCCTGACCGGCGACGCCAGTAGCGAACTGCTGGAGTTCCTGAAGCAGGAGAGCGGCAACCCGGAGCTGGCCTTCGACGCCGAGGTGGCCGCCTCGGAAGCCGACCACGGGGACCGCAACGCGGCCGTCGCCCACTTCATGGCGTCCTACGGCAACATCGACAATCCGGTACCGGCCCTGCTGGAGCACTACTTCTGGCAGTGCTCCATCGAGATGAGCTGCGCCGACCTGGCCCTCGCCGTGCGCTTCCTGGCCCGGCACGGCCTGCGCGCCGACGGCACTCGGCTGCTCACCCGCAGCGAGGCCAAGCAGATCAACGCCGTGATGATGACCTGCGGTACCTACGACGCGGCCGGGGAGTTCGCCTACCGGGTGGGCCTGCCCGGCAAGAGCGGGGTCGGCGGCGGGATCGTCGCGGTGGTCCCCGGACGCTGCACCCTCGCGGTGTGGAGCCCGGGCCTGGACGAACGCGGCAACTCGGTGGCCGGAGTGGCCGCGCTGGACCGTTTCACCACCCGCACCGGCCTGTCCGTCTTCTGACCCCCCACCGGACCGCGCCCGGACGCCCTCACAGCTGAAGGCGGTAGCAGTGGCCCGAGCGCTCCGACTTCGGGGTGGTGTAGACGTCGACGAGCTCCATCCCCAGGCGCCGGGTCACCGCGATGGAACGCACGTTGCGCTCGTCGACCATGGCGACCACCTGCGCCACGCCCGCGGCCCGCACCCGGTCGAGCGTCTGGCGCGCTGCCGCCGTGACGTAACCCTTGCCCCAATGCGGCCGGGCCAGCCGCCACCCGATCTCTATCTGGCCCACCGGCCCCCAGTCCCAGGGCCACGGTTGGGCGCCGACGAAGCCCAGGACGCGGCCCTCCTCGTCGAGGACCGTCCACAGGCAGAAACCCAGTTGGGCGTCGTGCATCCGTTGGCGGGCGGTCAGCTCCTCGTACACCGAGAGCTCGGCGGGCCGACCACCGTGGAACTCCATCACCTCAGGATCGGCGAAGGCCTGGTGCCAGGCGAAGGCGTCTTCCTCGGAGGGCACCCGCAGCTGGACGGCGGGCAGCGGCTGAAGCGGCATGGTCATCGAGGGCAGCCCTTCGGGTTCGTGATCACCTGTCGCTGCATAGACTGCCCATGTCCTGTGCAATCGGCACCCTATATCGAGTCTTCGGGAGATCACGCCGTGACCGAGCCCCTCTCCGAACACACCGCGGATGTGATCGTCGTCGGTGCCGGGCCCGCCGGCTCGACCACCGCCTACTACCTGGCGAAGGCGGGACTCGACGTCCTGCTGTTGGAGAAGACCGCCTTCCCCCGCGAGAAGGTGTGCGGCGACGGCCTGACCCCGCGCGCCACCAAGCAGCTCGTCGCCATGGGCATCGACGTCTCCGAGGAAGCCGGCTGGCTGCGCAACAAGGGACTGCGCATCATCGGTGGCGGCCAGCGCCTCCAACTGGACTGGCCGGACCTCGCCTCCTTCCCGGACTACGGCCTGGTCCGCAAAAGGGACGACTTCGACGAGCAACTCGCCCGGCAGGCGCAGAAGGCCGGTGCCCGGCTCTACGAGCGGTGCAACGTCGGCGAGCCGATCCGCGACGAACGCACCGGTCACATCACGGGGGTGCGCGCCAAGCTGGGGGAGGAGAAGACGCAGGTCTCCTTCCACGCCCCACTGGTGGTGGCGGCCGACGGCAACTCCTCAAGGCTGTCGCTGGCCATGGGGCTGCACCGCATGGAGGAGCGCCCGATGGGCGTGGCCGTGCGGACCTACTTCACCTCGCCCCGACACGACGACGACTACCTGGAGTCCTGGCTGGAGCTGTGGGACCGGCGCGGCGCTCAGGACCGCCTGCTGCCCGGCTACGGCTGGATCTTCGGCATGGGCGACGGCACCTCGAACGTGGGCCTGGGCATCCTCAACTCCTCTTCGGCCTTCAGGGAACTGGACTGGCGCGAGGTGCTGAAGGCCTGGTGTGCTTCCATGCCGGAAGACTGGGGCTACACGCCGGAGAACATGACCGGTCCGATCCGGGGCGCCGCCCTGCCGATGGCCTTCAACCGGCAGCCGCACTACACCAAGGGCCTGCTGCTGGTCGGTGATGCCGGCGGCCTGGTCAACCCCTTCAACGGCGAGGGCATCGCCTATGCGATGGAGTCCGGCCAGATCGCGGCCGAGGTCATCGTGCAGGCGCACGCCCGGCAGACCCCGACGCAGCGGGAGCTGGCCCTGCACGGCTACCCCAAGGTCCTCAAGGAGACCTACGGCGGCTATTACACGCTGGGCCGGGCCTTTGTGAAGTTGATCGGGAACCCGAAGGTGATGAAGGTGGCCGCCCAGCGCGGACTGACCCACCCGGTCTTGATGCGCTTCACGTTGAAGATGCTCGCCAACCTCACCGACCCGACCGGCGGGGACGCGATGGACCGGGTCATCAACGGTCTGAGCAAGGTGGCCCCCAAAGCCTGATCGTTCGAGGCCGGGCCACGCGGCACGAGTCGGGCAGGCCGGAAGGTGCGACGTATCAGAGGTCACCGGCAGCACCGGGGGTTCACCACGCCCCGATTGCACCGATGGGCCCGTCGCCCCCCTGAAGAAGCGACGACGGCAACTGGTGCCCTTCTGTGCCCCGCACGCCGCAGGGCCGGTACACCGCCCCCGAGCGGAGGTGTACCGGCCCTTGGCGGGTGCAGGGGGTCTTACAGGACCCGGACGGCGCCCGAGGGGGTGTCCCAGTCCAGGGAGCGCTTGACGACTCCGGTGGAGGAGTTCTGCGCACCGACGAACTGGCCGCCGCCCACGTAGATCGCCACATGGTAGGCGCTTCCAGCACCGCCCCAGTACAGGATGTCGCCCGCCTTGAGGTTGGACAGGGAGACCTGGGTGCCGGCCGAGGACTGTCCCTGGGACATGCGGGGCAGCGAGATGCCGGCCTGTCGGTAGGCCGCCTGGACCAGGCCCGAGCAGTCCCAGGAGTTGGGGCCGGTGGCCCCCATCACGTAGGAGTCGCCCACCTGCGCCAGAGCGAAGTTGACGATGGCCGCTGCTGAACCGGTGGCCTTCGAGGTGGTCTTGGCCGTCGAGCTCTTGGGAGTGGAGCTCTTGGTGCTGCCGGAGGCGGAACTCCCGTCGGTGGAGGTGGAGTTCTTGGGCGCGGTCAGCGTGGTGCGGGCAGCGGAGCGTGCGGCCCGCTCCGCGGCGGCCCGGCGCTCGGCGGCTGCCTTCGCTTTGGCCTCGGCCTCCGCTTCGGCCCTCGCTTCCGCCTCCGCCTTCTTCTTCGCCTCTGCCTTCGCCTTCTTGGCAAAGGTGGCGGCCTCCTCGCGGGCCGCCTCCTCGCGGGCGGTGAGTTCCTGCTCCAGCGCGGCCTGTTCGGTGGCCTCGGCGGACTTGTTCAGGGCGGCGGTCACCGAGGCGGTGACCGCCGAGAGGTCCAGGACCGGCATCTCGATGGTCTCGGTCACCGGCTCCGTGGTCTCGGCCGCGCTCGCCGGCCCGGCCATGGCCAGGGTGCCGAGGACGCCACCGGCGACGCCGGCGCGAACGGCGAGCTTCGAGGCGCTGCGGCGCGGCTTGCGGTGGCTGGGTATGTGAGCGGTGAGGGACATGAGGACAACCGCTATCAGCCGGTTGCGGTTCCCTTCAAGAAACGTGCTTTGCGCCACAGTTACGCGGTAGTGGCGCGAATTCGGCTGCCCGCAAGCCTTATTGACGGCGTAACGGACTAATCGGGCTCCCGCCTGCACGCTGTTGACGTGCCACTTTCGATTGGATGCCCGAATTGATCCATCACCTACCATCTGGCCGTTAGATGGCCAAGCCCGCTTTCGCTGCCGCGAATGCCGCGTGGTGCAGGTCACAGGTTCATCACGTCTGGCTCGTGAACGGATGCACGTGTCCACCTGGGTACACGCATGTCCCCCGGTCGGGGGGTGTGGGGTGCGATACCCCGGTGGGGCATCATCAGGCAAATTTGCCTGTAGCTCACATCATTTGATAGGGGAGACCCCCTTCTACCTGCGGTAACGCGGTTGGATATCACCTCTGGTGACCACTTGGGTGCTTCACGTATGAAGATCACCGCTCATCCGACTTCATGATCGTTCGTCAGGTGGTGAAGATCACAAACTCGTTGTCGGTACCCGTGTCGCAGATCACAGAGCGGCGGGCATAGGATGCGCAGCAGTCCGGCTTGTGAACTGCCTCACATGTACACGATCTTCGCGGGGCGGGGCGCACGCCGGGATGGCGGTCCAACGGTCAAGGACGACTGGAAGGAGCGAGGAGCGTGAATGCCTACGCGCCCGTCCTCGTGCTCGGCGCCCTCGCGGCAGGCTTTGCGATCTTTTCCGTGGTCATGGCCACGCTTATCGGCCCAAGGCGGTACAACCGGGCAAAGCTTGAGGCTTACGAGTGCGGTATCGAACCGACACCCACGCCGGCCGGTGGCGGTCGCTTCCCTATCAAGTACTACCTGACGGCGATGCTCTTCATCGTCTTCGACATCGAAATCGTCTTCCTCTACCCCTGGGCGGTCACCTTCGACGCGCTCGGGATCTTCGGGCTCGTGGAGATGTTGCTCTTCGTGCTCACCGTGTTCGTTGCCTACGCGTACGTATGGCGGCGCGGCGGCCTGGAATGGGACTGAGGGGCTCACCGACATGGGACTCGAAGAGAAGCTGCCGAGCGGATTCCTGCTGACCACCGTCGAGCAGGCCGCGGGATGGGTGCGCAAGGCGTCCGTCTTCCCCGCGACCTTCGGCCTCGCCTGCTGCGCCATCGAGATGATGACCACCGGCGCCGGCCGCTACGACCTGGCCCGATTCGGCATGGAGGTCTTCCGCGGCTCCCCGCGCCAGGCCGACCTGATGATCGTCGCCGGGCGGGTGAGCCAGAAGATGGCCCCGGTCCTGCGTCAGGTCTACGACCAGATGCCCGCTCCCAAGTGGGTGATCTCCATGGGCGTGTGCGCCTCCTCGGGCGGCATGTTCAACAACTACGCGATCGTCCAGGGCGTGGACCACATCGTCCCGGTCGACATCTACCTGCCGGGCTGCCCGCCCCGCCCCGAAATGCTGATGGACGCGATCCTCAAGCTCCACCAGAAGATCCAGAGTTCCAAGCTCGGGGTCAACCAGGAGGAGGCGGCCCGCGAGGCGGAGGAGGCGGCCCTCAAGGCGCTCCCCACCATCGAGATGAAGGGGCTGCTCCGGTGAGCGACAGCAGTGAGAACCACACCGGCACGCAGGGGAACGGGGACAACGTTCCGGCTCAGCGCGCCGACACCGGCGAGGTCATCGGCCACCGCAAGGGCATGTTCGGCGCCGGCGGCGGCGGAGACACCACCGGCTACGGCGGCCTGCGCCGCACCGTCACCCTGCCCGGTGCCTCCACTCGCCCCTACGGGGGCTACTTCGAGGAGGTGGCCGACGAGCTCGAAGGCGCCCTGGAAGAACAGGGCGTGCTGCCGGCGAACGCCATCGAGAAGACGGTGGTCGACCGCGGGGAAGCGACCTTCCACATCGCCCGCGAACACCTGCTGAGGGTGGCCCGTACCCTGCGGGACGATCCGGCCCTGCGCTTCGAGCTGTGCACCGGGGTCAGTGGAGTCCATCTGCCCGAGGACAAGGGCCGTGAACTGCACGCCGTCTACCACCTGCGCTCGCTCACCCACGGCCGGTTGGTCCGGCTGGAGGTGTCGGCGCCCGACGGCGATCCACACATTCCTTCGTTGGTCGAGGTCTACCCGACCAACGACTGGCACGAGCGCGAGACCTACGACTTCTTCGGCATCGTCTTCGACGGCCACCCGGCCCTGACGCGGATCATGATGCCGGACGACTGGCAGGGCTTCCCGCAGCGCAAGGACTACCCCCTCGGCGGCATCCCCGTCGAGTACAAGGGCGCCCAGATCCCGGCTCCGGACCAGCGGAGGTCGTACAGCTGATGTCTGCATCCAACGGCACTTCCCACGCTTCCCCGCACGCCTCCGCCCGCGAGACCACCGAGGGCACCGTCTACACGGTCACCGGCGGCGACTGGGACGAGATCGTCCAGTCCGCCGCTCGGGCCGATGACGAGCGCATCGTCGTCAACATGGGTCCGCAGCACCCCTCCACCCACGGGGTGCTGCGGCTGATCCTGGAGATCGACGGCGAGACGGTCACCGAGGCGCGCTGTGGAATCGGCTACCTGCACACCGGCATCGAGAAGAACCTCGAATTCCGCAACTGGACGCAGGGCACCACCTTCGTGACCCGCATGGACTACCTGACGCCCTTCTTCAACGAGGCGGCCTACTGCCTCGGCGTCGAGAAGCTCCTGGGCATCACCGAGCAGGTCCCGGACCGGGCCTCGGTCATCCGCGTCCTGTTGATGGAGCTCAACCGGCTCTCCTCCCACCTGGTGTGCATCGCCACCGGCGGGATGGAACTCGGCGCCACCACGATGATGATCTACGGCTTCCGGGACCGTGAGCTGATCCTCGACGTGTTCGAGCTGATCACCGGCCTGCGCATGAACCACGCCTTCATCCGGCCCGGTGGTCTCGCCCAGGACCTCCCTCCGGGAGCCGTGGACCAGCTCCGCGACTTCGTCAAGACGATGAAGAAGAACCTGCCGGAGTACGACAAGCTCGCCACCGGCAACCCGATCTTCAAGGCCCGGATGCAGGACATCGGCTACCTCGACCTCGCCGGCTGCATGGCGCTCGGTGCCACCGGCCCCATCCTGCGCTCCGCCGGACTCCCGCACGACCTGCGCAAAACGGACCCGTACTGCGGTTACGAGAACTACGAGTTCGACGTTCCGACGGCCGAGACCTGCGACTCCTACGGGCGCTTCCTGATCCGCCTGGAGGAGATGCGCCAGTCGCTGCGCATCGTCGAGCAGTGCCTGGAGCGACTGGAGCCCGGGCCGGTCATGGTGAGCGACAAGAAGATCGCCTGGCCCGCCCAGCTGGCCCTCGGCCCGGACGGCCTCGGCAACTCGCTCGATCACATCCGGAACATCATGGGCACCTCCATGGAAGCGCTCATCCACCACTTCAAGTTGGTGACGGAGGGCTTCAGGGTGCCGCCCGGGCAGGTGTACGCGGCCGTCGAATCGCCCAAGGGCGAGCTGGGCGCGCACATCGTCTCCGACGGCGGTACCCGCCCCTACCGCGTGCACTTCCGCGATCCCTCGTTCACCAACCTGCAGGCCATGGCCGCGATGTGCGAGGGCGGCCAGGTCGCCGACGTCATCGTCGCCGTCGCCTCCATCGACCCCGTGATGGGAGGCGTTGACCGATGACGGACGCCACCTCGCCTACGAGTCTGGGCATGCCCCAACTTCCCGCCCCCGACTACCCGGCGGACGTCCGCGCCCGCCTGGAGACGGACGCGAAGGAGATCGTCGCCCGCTACCCGGACAGCCGCTCCGCGCTGCTGCCGCTGCTGCACCTGGTGCAGTCCGAGGAGGGCTACGTCTCCCGCACCGGGATGCGTTTTTGCGCCGAGGTGCTCGGCCTGACCACGGCCGAGGTCACCGCCGTCGCCACCTTCTACACCATGTACCGGCGCAAGCCCTCCGGGGACTACCAGGTGGGGGTCTGCACCAACACCCTGTGCGCGGTCATGGGCGGCGACGCCATCTTCGAGGAGCTCAAGACGCACCTGGGTGTTGCCAACAGCGAGACCACCGAGGACGGCAAGGTCACGCTGGAGCACATCGAGTGCAACGCGGCCTGCGACTTCGCTCCGGTGCTGATGGTCAACTGGGAGTTCTTCGACAACCAGACACCCGAGACCGCCAAGCAGCTCGTGGACGACCTGCGGGCCGGTCGCCCGGTGGAGCCGACCCGGGGTGCGCCACTGTGCACCTACCGGGAGACGTCGCGCATCCTGGCCGGTTTCCCCGACGAGCGGGAGGGCGCGGTCGGGGCGTCCGGCGGGGCCGGGCCCGCCTCCTTGGTCGGGCTCCGCTTGGCCAAGGGCGAGGCGCCCCACCGGGACCGGGTGGTGCACCCGCGCGGCGAGAGCCCCGCCTCAGGCGGTAGCCGCGAAGGTGCCGACGCTCCCGACGCAGCCATCGAGGAGGGGGAGTGATGACGGTGACAGCCGAGATCAACGAGAACGGAACCAGCCCGGAGAAGGTCCTCGCGCCCGTCCTCTCGGCCTTCTGGGACGAGCCGGACTCCTGGACTCTGGAGGCCTATCGGCGCCACGACGGCTACCAGGGCCTGCGCAAGGCACTCGCGATGAGCCCCGACGAGGTCATCGCGTACGTCAAGGACTCCGGTCTGCGCGGACGCGGCGGCGCCGGCTTCCCCACCGGGATGAAGTGGCAGTTCATCCCGCAGGGCGACGGCAAACCGCACTACCTGGTCGTCAACGCGGACGAGTCGGAGCCGGGAACCTGCAAGGACATCCCCCTCCTCTTCGCCAACCCGCACTCCCTCATCGAGGGCATCGTCATCGCCTGCTACGCGATCCGTTCGCAGCACGCCTTCATCTATCTGCGCGGCGAGGTCGTGCCGGTGCTGCGCAGGCTGCACGAGGCCGTGCGCGAGGCCTATGAAGCCGGCTACCTCGGCCCGAACGTGCTCGGCAGCGGACTCGATCTGGAACTCACCGTGCATGCGGGCGCCGGCGCGTACATCTGCGGTGAGGAGACCGCCCTGCTCGACTCGCTCGAAGGCCGCCGCGGCCAGCCGCGGCTGCGTCCTCCCTTCCCCGCCGTCGAGGGCCTCTACGCGTGCCCCACTGTGGTGAACAACGTCGAGTCCATCGCCTCGGTTCCCGCGATCCTCCACCGGGGCAAGGACTGGTTCAAATCCATGGGCAGCGAGAAGTCCCCCGGCTTCACGCTGTACTCGCTCAGCGGGCACGTGGCGGGCCCGGGCCAGTACGAAGCCCCGCTCGGCATCACCCTGCGCCAACTGCTGGACATGAGCGGCGGCATGCGGGCCGGGCACCGCCTGAAGTTCTGGACCCCGGGCGGCTCCTCCACCCCTATGTTCACCGACGAACACCTCGACGTTCCCCTCGACTACGAGGGCGTCAGCGCCGCCGGATCCATGCTGGGCACCAAGGCGCTCCAGTGCTTCGACGAGACCACCTGCGTGGTGCGGGCCGTCACCCGCTGGACCGAGTTCTACGCCCACGAGTCCTGCGGAAAGTGCACTCCCTGCCGCGAAGGGACCTACTGGCTGGTCCAGTTGCTACGGGACGTCGAGGCCGGCCGCGGTCGGATGGCCGACCTCGACAAGCTCGCCGACATCGCGGACAACATCAACGGCAAGTCCTTCTGCGCCCTCGGCGACGGCGCGGCCAGCCCCATCTTCTCCTCGCTGAAGTACTTCCGGGAGGAGTACGAGCAGCACATCACCGGTGCGGGCTGCCCCTTCGACCCCGCCCAGTCGACCTTGTGGGCCGACAGCCCCGCCAGCACCACGGAGGTGAACGCATGACAGTCACCGCGAACGCGCCCTCCGGGGGCGGCGAGGCGGCGATCGGGCGCGAGGACCTGATCTCGGTGACCATCGACGGTGTCGCCGTCAGCGTCCCCAAGGGGACCTTGGTGATCCGGGCGGCGGAGCTCATCGGCGTCGAGGTCCCGCGGTTCTGTGACCATCCTCTGCTCGACCCGGTCGGCGCCTGCCGCCAGTGCATCGTCGAAGTGGAGGGCCAGCGCAAACCCGTGGCCTCCTGCACCATCACCTGCACCGACGGCATGGTGGTCAAGACCCAGCTCACCTCGCCAGTGGCGGAGAAGTCCCAGCGCGGCGTCATGGAGCTGCTGCTGATCAACCACCCCCTGGACTGCCCGGTCTGCGACAAGGGCGGCGAGTGCCCGCTGCAGAACCAGGCGATGTCCCACGGTCAGGCCGACTCCCGCTTCGAGGGCCACAAGCGGACCTATGAGAAGCCGGTCGCGATCTCGACCCAGGTACTGCTCGACCGGGAACGGTGCGTGCTGTGCGCGCGCTGCACCCGTTTCTCCAACCAGATCGCCGGCGACCCCATGATCGAGCTGCTGGAGCGGGGAGCGCTCCAGCAGGTCGGCATCGGTGAGGGCGACCCCTTCGAGTCGTACTTCTCCGGCAACACCATCCAGATCTGCCCGGTCGGCGCCCTCACCTCGGCCGCCTACCGCTTCCGCGCCCGCCCCTTCGACCTGGTCTCCTCGCCGAGCGTGTGCGAACACTGCTCGGGCGGCTGTGCGACCCGTACGGACCACCGGCGCGGCAAAGTCATGCGCCGACTGGCCGCCGAGGACCCGGAGGTCAACGAGGAGTGGCTGTGCGACAAGGGCCGCTTCGGCTTCCGCTACGCCCAGCGCCCCGACCGGCTCACCCAGCCGTTGGTGCGCAACCCGGCGAGCGGTGAACTGGAGCCGGTGAACTGGCCGGAGGCGCTGGAGGCTGCGGCCCGCGGCCTGTCGGCGGCGCGGGGGCGGGCCGGCGTGCTGACCGGTGGCCGGCTCACCGTGGAGGACGCCTACGCGTACAGCAAGTTCGCGCGGATCGCCCTCGACACCAACGACATCGACTTCCGGGCCCGGCAGCACTCAAGTGAAGAGGCCGACTTCCTCGCCGCCCGGGTCGCCGGTCGCGGCCGTGACCTGGACGGTTCGGGAGTCACGCATGCTTCGCTGGAATCCGCCCCGGCGGTCCTGCTGGTGGGGTTCGAGTCCGAGGAGGAGGCCCCCGGGGTCTTCCTCCGGCTCCGCAAGGCCCACCGCAAGCACGGCCAGCGCACCTACTCCCTGGCGCCCTACGCCACCCGGGGCCTGGCCAAGGCCGGCGGAGTGCTGCTGCCCGCGGCCCCCGGCACCGAGACGGAGTGGCTGGACGCCCTGGCCTCCGGAGCAGGACTGGAGACCGGCGGGCAGGAGGCGTACGACGCGTTGCGCCAGCCCGGCGCGGTCATCGTCCTCGGGGAGCGGCTGGCCTCGGTGGCCGGCGCGCTGACCGCGGCGGTCCGGGCCGGCACCGCGAGCGGCGCCGCCGTGGTGTGGATCCCCAGGCGGGCCGGCGAGCGCGGCGCGATCGAGGCGGGCGCACTGCCTTCGCTGTTGCCGGGCGGTCGCCCCGCCACCGATCCGCGGGCCCGCGAGGAGGTCGCCCGCACCTGGGGCGTCGCCCAACTCCCGGTGCGCTACGGCCGGGACACCGGCCAGATCGTGGAGGCGGCGGCCACCGGGGAACTCGGTGCCCTGCTGGTCGCCGGGGTCGAGGTCGCGGACCTCCCGGACCCGGCGCGGGCCCGGGAGGCGCTGGCCGAGGCCTTCGTCGTCTCCTTGGAGTTGCGGCCCAGCGAGGTGACCGAGCGGGCGGACGTGGTCCTGCCGGTCGCGGCGGTCGCCGAGAAGCCCGGGACCTTCCTCAACTGGGAGGGGCGGGCCAGGCCCTTCGAGGCGGCACTCAAACCGGACCAGATGACCAGGCGGCTGGCCCCGAGCGACGCCCGGGTGCTGCACATGATCGCCGACGCCCTCGACGTCCACCTCGCACTGCCCGACCTGCGCTCCCTGCGCTCCGAGATGGACCGGTTGGGCGCCTGGTCGGGGGAGTTCGCTGACGACGCCGTCGAGTCGGCCCGGGCGCTGCCCCGGCCCGCCGAGGGCGAGGCGGTCCTGGCCGGACACCGGATGCTGCTTGACCAGGGTCGGCTCCAGGACGGTGACGAAGCGTTGGCCGGTACCCGGCATGCGGCCGTCGCCCGGCTCTCGGCCGCCACCGCGGCCGAGACCGGCGTCAAGGAAGGCGACGCTCTCTCCGTCACCGGCCCCTCGGGCACCGTGACGCTGCCGCTGCGGATCACCGAGATGCCCGACCGGGTGGTCTGGGCGCCCCTGAACTCGGTGGGCGAGGGCCTGACCTCGGACACCGGTGCCCATCCGGGCGAGCTGGTCCGCATCGGGCCCGCCACCGCACCGAGCCAGACGCACGAACCGGAGGTGTCCGCATGATGGCCCTGGCCACCGCACCTGGCAGCGGCTTGTTGCTCGCCGCGGAGGACCTGTCCCTGTTCGGCCGTGACCCATGGTGGCTCGTGGTGGTCAAGGCGGTCTTCTGTTTCGCCTTCCTGATGCTGACGGTGCTCTTCTCCATCGTGTGGGAGCGCAAGGTCGTCGCCTGGATGCAGTTGCGCATCGGCCCCAACCGCAACGGCCCCTGGGGGCTTCTTCAGTCCCTGGCCGACGGCGTCAAGTTGATGCTGAAGGAGGACGTGGTCGTCAAGCGGGCCGACAAGGCGGTCTATGTCCTGGCTCCGATCGTCGCGGCCATCCCCGCCTTCATGGCCATCGCCGTGATCCCCTTCGGGCCGGCCGGCAACGAAGTGTCGATCTTCGGCCAGCGCACCACGATGCAGTTGACCGATCTGCCCATCGCGATGCTGTACATCCTCGCGGTGGCCTCGGTGGGTATCTACGGCCTCGTCCTGGCCGGTTGGTCCTCCGGTTCCACGTACCCGCTGCTGGGTGGGTTGCGTTCCTGCGCCCAGATGATCAGCTACGAGATCGCGATGGGTGCGGCCTTCGCCTCGGTCTTCCTCTACTCGGGCTCGATGTCCACCTCGGCGATCGTGGACGCGCAGGCAGACCGCTGGTACATCCTGCTGCTTCCGGTCTCGTTCATCATCTACGTGGTCACCATGGTCGGGGAGACCAACCGGGCGCCGTTCGACATGCCGGAGTCCGAGGGCGACCTGGTGGGCGGCTTCAACACCGAGTACTCCTCGATCAAGTTCGCCCTGTTCATGCTCGCCGAGTACGTCAACATGGTCACCGTCTCAGCGGTCTCTGTCACGCTCTTCCTCGGTGGTTGGCGGGCTCCGTACCCGATCAGCACCTTCTGGGAGGGTGCGAACCACGGCTGGTGGCCGATGCTCTGGTTCGTCCTCAAGGTCCAGCTGTTCTTGTTCTTCTTCATCTGGCTGCGCGGGACCCTGCCCCGGGTGCGCTACGACCAGTTGATGAAGCTCGGTTGGAAGGTCCTGATCCCGGTCTCCGTGGTCTGGCTGATGCTGGTGGCCACGGTGCGCGCGCTGCGCAACGAGGACTACGCGTTCAACGAGATCCTGCTGTACGTCGGCGGGGCTGTGGTCGCGGTGCTGCTGTTGTCCCTCGTCGTCGATCTCTTCCGCGACCGCAGGCAACGGGCAGAAGCGGCCGGTCCAGCAGCTTCCGAAGCCGAGTTCGACCCGATGGCCGGCGGCTACCCGGTGCCGCCCAAGCCCGGCCAGACCCTTCCACCGGTTCCCCGCCGACGGCCCCGCGAGGAGCGGGAGTTGGTTGTCAGTGGTGGCGCCAATTCTGACAGTGACCGAGAGGAGGGTGCTGGGGATGTCTGATGAGAAGCGGCTGAACCCGGTTGCCGGCTTCGGCGTGACCTTCAAGGCCATGTTCAAGAAGCGGCTGACCGAGCAGTACCCGGAGCAGCAGAAGATCACCGCCCCCCGCTTCCACGGCCGGCACCAGCTCAACCGTCATCCGGACGGCCTGGAGAAGTGCATCGGCTGCGAGTTGTGCGCCTGGGCCTGTCCCGCCGACGCGATCTACGTGGAGGGCGCGGACAACACGGAGGAGGAGAGGTACTCCCCGGGGGAGCGGTACGGGCGCGTCTACCAGATCAACTACGCCCGCTGCATCCTGTGTGGCCTGTGCATCGAAGCCTGTCCGACCAGGGCGCTGACCATGACGAACGACTTCGAGTTGGCCGACAGTAGTCGGGCCTCGCTCATCTACACCAAGGAGGAACTGCTCGCCGGGCTGGAGGAGGGCATGGTCGAGGCCCCGCACTCGATCTTCCCTGGCGCGGACGAGCAGGACTACTACCGCGGTGCGGTCACCGGCGCCGCCCCTGGCACCGTCCGGCAGGTGGCTCTCTCCAAGGGAGAACAGCCCACAGAGGCGGGCACCTCCGAGGCAGCCGGCTCCGTCGCGGGCGAGCCCGCAGCGCAGGAGGTGACCAAGCGATGAGTGCAGCCCTGGAGTTGGCAGCCGCATCCACCACCTCGACCGGTGAGGCGGTGCAGTTCTGGATCCTCGGGATCACCGCCGTCATCGGCGCGCTCTGCACGATCCTGATGCGCAAGGCCGTGCACAGCGCGCTCTGCCTGGCCGGGACGATGATCATCCTGGCGGTGTTCTACCTGGCCAACGGCGCGTACTTCCTCGGCATCGTGCAGATCATCGTCTACACCGGTGCGATCATGATGCTCTTCCTCTTCGTGGTGATGCTGGTCGGTGTCACCGCGGCCGACTCCCTCAAGGAGACCCTCAAGGGTCAGCGGCTGATGGCCGCGCTCTGCGGCCTGGGCTTCGGGATCCTGCTGATCGCGGGGATCGCGAACGCCTCGCTGAAGACCTTCAACGGCCTCGGCAGGGTCAATTCCGCGGGAAACGTCGAGGGCCTGGCCGAGCTGATCTTCACCAGGTACGTGTTCGCCTTCGAGATCACCGGCGCCCTGCTGATCACCGCGGCCGTCGGTGCGATGGTCCTCACCCATCGGGAGCGCACCGAGGCCGCATCCACCCAGCGCGAGCTGGCCGAGCGTCGGGTCCGCGCGGGCGTGCAACTGCCTCCGCTGCCCGCCCCCGGCGTCTACGCCCGGCACAACGCGGTGGACGTCGAGGGGCTGCTGCCCGACGGCACCCCGTCCGAGCTGTCGGTCAGTCAGACGCTGCGCGCCCGAGGTCAGATCCGCGACGTGTCCGGCGAGGCCCTCGCCGACCTCAAGGCGCTGGAGCGCCGCTCCGCCGACCGGCTGGGCCGTGAAGAGGAGGCTGCCAAGTGAATCCGGTCAACTACCTCTACCTCGCCGCCCTGCTCTTCGGCATCGGCGCGGTGGGGGTCCTCATCCGGCGGAACGCGATCGTGCTGTTCATGTGCATCGAGCTGATGCTCAACGCCTGCAACCTCGCCCTCGTCACCTTCTCCCGGATGCACGGAAATCTCGACGGCCAGGTCATCGCCTTCTTCACGATGGTCGTCGCCGCCGCGGAGGTCGTGGTGGGCCTGGCGATCATCGTGTCGCTGTTCCGTACCCGCCACTCGGCCTCGGTCGACGACGCCAGCCTGATGAAGCTGTAAGGGGTCGCTCAAAGTGGAGAACCTGATCGCGCTGCTCATCGCGGCGCCACTGCTCGGAGCGGCCGTACTGCTGTGCGGCGGTCGGCGCCTCGACCGTGCCGGCCACTGGCTGGGCACCGTGCTCGCCGCCGTCTCCTTCGGCATCGGCGTCGCTCTCTTCGTGGACCTGCTCGGTCGCCCGGGCGAGGACCGCACCTTGCACCAGTTCTTGTTCAGCTGGATCCCCGTGGAGGGCTTCCAAGCGGACGTGGCCTTCCAGCTCGACCAGCTGTCCATGACGTTCGTCCTGTTGATCACGGGCGTCGGCACGCTGATCCACCTGTACTCGATCGGGTACATGGAGCACGACGAGCGCCGGCGCCGCTTCTTCGGATACCTCAACCTCTTCCTCGCGGCGATGCTGCTGCTGGTCCTCGCCGACAACTACCTGCTTCTGTACATGGGCTGGGAGGGCGTCGGACTCGCCTCCTACCTGTTGATCGGTTTCTGGCAACACAAGCCCAGCGCGGCCACCGCCGCCAAGAAGGCCTTCCTGGTCAACCGCGTCGGTGACATCGGACTGTCGATCGCGATCATGCTGATGTTCACCACCTTCGGCACCTTCGCCTTCGGGCCGGTACTGGAATCGGCGGGAGAGGCGAGCGAGGGCAAGCTGACGGCCATCGCGCTGATGCTGCTGCTCGCGGCCTGCGGCAAGTCGGCCCAGGTGCCGCTCCAGTCCTGGCTGGGGGACGCCATGGAGGGCCCCACCCCCGTCTCGGCACTCATCCACGCCGCCACCATGGTCACCGCCGGCGTCTACCTGATCACCCGCTCCGGGGCGATCTTCAACGGTGCCCCGGACGCCCAACTGGTCACCGTGGTGGTGGGTGGGGTCACCCTCCTGTTCGGTGCCGTCGTCGGTTGCGCCAAGGACGACATCAAGAAGGCCCTGGCCGGATCGACGATGTCGCAGATCGGCTACATGGTGCTGGCTGCCGGGCTCGGCCCCATCGGCTACGCCTTCGCGATCATGCACCTGGTCACGCACGGCTTCTTCAAGGCGGGCCTCTTCCTCGGCGCTGGTTCGGTCATGCACGGCATGAACGACGAGGTGGACATGCGCAGGTACGGCGGGCTGCGCAAGTACATGCCGGTCACCTTCGTCACCTTCGGCCTCGGCTACCTGGCCATCATCGGCTTCCCGGGCCTGTCCGGCTTCTGGTCCAAGGACAAGATCATCGAGGTGGCCTTCGCCAAGGGCGGCACCGAGGGCTGGATCCTCGGCGCGGTCACCCTGTTGGGCGCCGCCCTCACCGCGTACTACATGACCCGCGTGATGCTGATGACCTTCTTCGGCGAGAAGCGTTGGCAGCCGGACGCGCAGGGCAATCCTCCGCACCCGCACGAGTCCCCGAAGTCGATGACGATCCCGATGGTCATCCTGGCCTTCGGCTCGGTGTTCGCGGGCGGGCTCTTCAGCCTGAACGAGGCATTCGTGAAGTGGCTGGAGCCCGTCACCTCCTTCGAACACGGGCACGCGCCGCTCAGCGCCGCCGCCATCACCTCCATGACCGTGGTGGTCCTCCTCGTCGGCGTCGGCGTCGCCTACGTCCAGTACGGCAAGAAGCCCGTTCCGCTCGTCGCCCCGCGCGGCTCCCTGCTCACCCGCGCAGCCCGTCGCGACCTGCTTCAGGACGACTTCAACCACGTGGTGTTGGTCCGCGGCGGCGAGCACCTGACCCGTTCGCTGGTGTACGTGGACCACACCCTGGTCGACGGCGTGGTCAACGGGACGGCCGCCTCGGTCGGCGGGCTCTCGGGCCGTCTGCGCAAGCTACAGAACGGCTACGCCCGCAGTTACGCGGTCTCGATGTTCGGAGGCACGGCGATTGTGATCGCCGCTGCCCTGCTGATGAGGGCGGTGTGAAATGTCTTTCCCGATTCTGACGGCGACGGCCGCGCTGCCCGCGGTCGGCGCGATCCTCACGGCGGCCGTACCGGCCGCCCGCCGGACCGCCGCCAAATGGCTCGCGCTGCTCTTCTCCCTCGGCACGCTGGCGCTCGCCGCGATCGTCGCCATCCGCTTCGACCCGGGCGGTGCGCGCTACCAGCTCACCGAGTCCCAGTCCTGGATCCCCGACTTCGGGGTCCGCTACGAGCTCGGTGTGGACGGCATCGGGGTGGCCCTCATCGCGCTCACCGCGCTGCTGATCCCCTTCGTGATCGTCGCCGGTTGGTACGACGCCACCGGTCCGGCGGCGCCGGACCAAGGAGCCGCGGCGTCCGAGTCCAAGCGGTGGCGCCCCACTCAGGGCTTCTTCGCCCTGATCCTGATGGTCGAAGCGATGGTGATCATCTCCTTCGAGGCGACCGACGTCTTCCTCTTCTACATCTTCTTCGAAGCCATGCTGATCCCGATGTACTTCCTCATCGGTGGCTTCGGGGACCGGGCGCACTCCGGTTCGGACGAGCACGCGGCCACCCAACGCTCCTACGCCGCGGTCAAGTTCCTGCTCTACAACCTGGTCGGCGGCCTGATCATGCTGGCCGCCGTCATCGGCCTGTACGTGGTGGCGGGCAGCTTCTCCCTCCAGGAGATCACCGCGGCCCGCGCCGCCGGCACCCTCGAAATGGCGACCAACACCGAGCGGCTGCTCTTCCTCGGCTTCTTCTTCGCCTTCGCAGTCAAGGCTCCTCTGTGGCCGCTGCACACCTGGCTGCCCAACGCGATGGGCGAGGCCACCGCGCCGGTGGCCGTTCTGATCACCGCCGTCGTCGACAAGGTCGGCACCTTCGCGATGCTCCGCTTCTGCCTGGGGCTGTTCCCCGAGGCCAGCAAGTGGGCCACCCCCGTGATCCTGGTGCTCGCGCTGATCAGCATCGTCTACGGGGCGCTGCTCGCCGTCGGACAGCGGGACATCAAGCGCCTGATCGCTTACGCGTCCATCTCGCACTTCGGCTTCATCATCCTGGGCATCTTCGCGATGACCTCCCAAGGACAGTCCGGCGCGACCCTCTACATGGTCAACCACGGCCTCTCGACCGCGGCGTTGATGCTGGTCGCCGGCTTCCTGATCTCGCGGCGCGGGTCCCGACTGATCGCCGACTACGGCGGGGTTCAGAAGGTCGCGCCGGTGCTCGCCGGCACCTTCCTCATCGGTGGCCTGGCCACGCTCTCGCTACCGGGGCTGGCGCCCTTCGTCAGTGAGTTCCTGGTCTTGGTGGGCACCTTCTCCAGGTATCCGGCGGTGGGCATCATTGCCACCCTCGGCATCGTGCTCGCCGCGCTGTACACCCTGGTCCTCTACCAGCGCACGATGACCGGCCCGGTGAAGGAAGAGGTCCGCAGCATGCCGGACCTGAGGATGCGCGAACTGCTCGTCGTCACGCCGCTGATCGCACTGCTGCTCTTCCTGGGCGTCTACCCCAAGCCGCTGACCGACATCGTCAACCCGGCGGTTCAGCACACCATGTCCGACGTCAAGCAGACGGACCCCCAGCCCGAAGTGGAGGCGGCGAAGTGAGCCCATCAGCTGTCCAGGAGCTCGCGGGTCGATGGGTGGTGGCCGCCGACCCGGTGGACAAGATCCCGGCCCCGCACATCGAGTACGCCCAACTCGCCCCCGTGCTCATCGTGGTCGGCGCGGCGATCCT
Source organism: Streptomyces sp. NPDC006879 (assembly GCF_042869595.1). Lineage (NCBI taxonomy): Bacteria > Bacillati > Actinomycetota > Actinomycetes > Kitasatosporales > Streptomycetaceae > Streptomyces > Streptomyces sp. NPDC006879. Next base: position 102,000 of record NZ_JBIAGC010000015.1, on the reverse strand, counting down.
CGGCATTCTCCTTGAGGCCCTCCTGCCGCGCCGAAGCCGGTACTACGCGCAGTTGTTCCTCGCGGTCGCGGCCCTCGCTTCGGCGTTCGCCGCCGTCGTGGGGCTGGCCGCCGCCGGCTATGGCACCACCAAGGCACATGTCGCCGCGATGGGTGCCATCGCCGTGGACGGTCCGACGCTGTTCCTCCAAGGCACGATCCTGCTCGCCTCGATCGTCGCTGTCTTCACCTTCGCGGAGCGCAGGCTGGATCCGGCCGCCCACGGCAACCGGGTGGATTCCTTCGCCGCCCAAGCCGCCGCCATCCCGGGCAGTGAGCACGAGAAGGCCGCGGTCAAGGCGGGATTCACCACCACGGAGGTCTTCCCGCTGGCGCTGTTCGCCGTCACCGGCATGCTGGTCTTCCCGGCCGCCAACGACCTGCTGACGCTGTTCGTCGCCCTGGAGGTCTTCTCGCTGCCGCTGTACCTGCTCTGTGCGGTCGCCCGCCGCCAGCGGCTGATGTCCCAGGAAGCAGCGGTCAAGTACTTCCTGTTGGGCGCGTTCTCCTCGGCCTTCTTCCTCTTCGGCATCGCGCTGCTCTACGGGTACGCCGGATCCGTCTCCTACGCCGCGATCGCCGATGTCGTGGACGGCACGGTCGCACGGATCGACCCGGCGCTCGCCGACACCATGGGCAACGACGTGCTGCTGCTGATCGGTGGGGCCATGATCCTCACTGGCCTGCTGTTCAAGGTCGGTGCGGTGCCCTTCCACATGTGGACGCCGGACGTCTACCAGGGCGCGCCCACCCCGGTGACCGGCTTCATGGCCGCCGCCACCAAGGTGGCCGCCTTCGGGGCCCTTCTGCGCCTGCTCTACGTGGTGCTCCCGGGCCTGCGCTGGGACTGGCGCCCGGTGATGTGGGGCGTGGCCATCGTCACGATGTTGGCCGGTGCGGTGATCGCGGTGACGCAGACTGACGTCAAACGGCTGCTCGCGTACTCCTCCATCGCGCACGCCGGCTTCATCCTGGCCGGTGTGATCGCCACCAACCAGCAGGGCATCTCCTCCGTCCTGTTCTACCTGGCGGCCTACTCCTTCGTGACGATCGGAGCCTTCGCCGTGGTCACCCTGGTCCGCGACGCGGGCGGCGAGGCCACTCATCTCTCCAAGTGGGCTGGTTTGGGCCGCCGTTCGCCGCTGGTCGCGGCCGTTTTCGCCGTTTTCCTGCTGGCCTTCGCCGGCATTCCGCTGACCAGTGGGTTCGCTGGGAAGTTCGCGGTGTTCAAGGCGGCGGCCGAGGGGGGAGCGGGCGCGTTGGTGGTCGTCGGTGTGCTCTCCTCCGCGATCGCCGCCTTCTTCTACATCCGGGTGATCGTGCTGATGTTCTTCAGTGAGCCCAAGGCGGACGGTCCGTCCGTGGCGGTTCCCTCCCCGTTGACGATGTCGGCGATCGCGGCCGGCGTGCTCGTCACGGTGGTGCTCGGTGTGGCCCCCCAGTACTTCCTCGACCTCGCCAACCAGGCGAGCGTGTTCGTCCGCTGAGCCCGCGGTTTCGCACCCGTGCTTCAGGCCCGGCACCTCGTGGAGGGGCCGGGCCTGAAGCACGTTCTGTGTCTCGCCGGTCGGTTGCGGTGTGCCCGGTGGGGATGCCGGGACGGGCCTCAGGCGTTGGCGGGTGTGATCTTGCCGCGGACCTCGCCGAGACCCACTCGGGTGCCGTCCGGGCCCGGGGCCCAGGCGGTCAGTGTCACCTCGTCGCCGTCTTCCAGGAAGGTGCGCTTGCCGTCGGTCAGTTCGATGGCGTCCTGCCCGTTCCAGGTGAGCTCCAGCAGGGAGCCGCGCTGCCCGACCTCGGGGCCGCTGACCGTACCGGAGCCGTAGACGTCGCCGGTGCGCAGCGAGGCGCCGTTGACGGTCATATGCGCCAACTGTTGGGCCGCGGTCCAGTACATCGTGGCGAACGGCGGGGTGGAGACTTCCTGCCCGTTGATCTCCACCGAGATCCGCAGGTCGAAGCCGTCGGGCTGGGCGGCGGTCGAGTCGTCGAGGTAGGGCAGCAGGTCGAAGTCGCGGGCCGGCGGGGCCACTCGGGCTGCTTCGAGGGCCTCCAGCGGGGTCACCCACGCGGAGACCGAGGTGGCGAAGGACTTCCCGAGGAAGGGGCCGAGTGGTACGTACTCCCAGGCCTGGATGTCGCGCGCCGACCAGTCGTTGAGGAGGAAGAGCCCGAAGACGTGGTCGCGGAACTCGTTGAGCCCCACGGGCTGGCCCAGTGCCGAGGGGGTACCCACGAGGAAGCCGACCTCGGCTTCGATGTCGAGTTTGACCGAGGGGCCGAAGACGGGCGCGGTCTCGGCGGGCGTCTTGCGCTGCCCGCTGGGGCGTACCACCTCGGTGCCCGAGACCACGATGGTGCCGGAACGACCGTGGTAACCGATCGGAAGGTGCTTCCAGTTCGGGGTCAGTGCCGCACCGTCCGGGCGGAAGATCTGGCCCACGTTGGTGGCGTGGTGCTCGCTGGCGTAGAAGTCGACGTAGTCTGCCACCTCGTAGGGCAGGTGGAGCCGTACCTCGGACAGGGGGTGCAGCAGGGGCTCGACCACCGAGCGGTGGCCGGGGTCGGTCACCCAGGCGGTCAGTGCCCGCCTGACCTCGCTCCAGGTCGTGCGTCCCGCGGCCAGCAGCGGGTTGAGGCTGGAGTGGTCGAGCAGGGTGGTGTGGGGGGAACCGAGCGACCGGGCGGCGGCTCCCGCGTCCAGTACGTGCCCGCCGATGCGGACGCCGATCCGCCTCCGCTCCGGCTCGTCGGCGGTGCTGAACACGCCGTACGGCAGATTGTGCGGTCCGAAGGGGTCGCCCTCGGGGAGGTCGAGCGGGCTCTGCTCGGGCATGGGGTGCTGCCTCGCTTTCCACGCGGTCCGGGGCGGGCCCGGGTTTCCGTTCCGGGGTGGCTCCCGGGAAGTGTCGGTGCGGGATGACACGTTACGTGGCGCATGCCGGAGGCGGGAGGCCGGAAAGCGGACGGATCACACTCCTATTCATACGACTTGTCACCACCCATCATGATCTCCGTCCGTATGCTTGACACCGTGAATTCCGCCCTCCCCTATTCCTTGGTCGCCACCGATTTGGACGGCACCTTGTTACGCGAAGGGGAGACGGTTTCCCCGCGCTCCCGCGCCGCACTCGACCTCGCTCGTACGGCCGGGGCCCGCCATATCGTCGTCACCGGGCGCCCCGTCGCCCAGGTGCGTCACCTCCTGGACGACCTCGGTTACCAGGGGCTCGCGGTCTGCGCCCAGGGGGCGCAGGTGTACGACGTGTCCGCCGGCCGGATGGTCAGCTCGGTGCCACTGGACAGGGAGCTCGCGGACCTCGCGCTCGGCAAGATCGAAGCCGAGGTCGGCGAGGTCTACGCCGCGGTGAACGGGGAGGGCCTGGATGCGGAGATGCTGATCGGCCCCGGCTACCGGATGTGGCACCCCCATCTGCCCACCGTGCGGGTGGCGACCCGGGAGGCGCTCTGGACCGCGCCCATCACCAAGGTGTTGTTGCAGCACCCGCGGCTGGACGACGATGAGCTCACCGGCGTGGCTCGCGCCGTCGTGGGCGATCTGGTGAGCGTCACCATGGCCGGCGAGCACACCGTGGAGCTCCAGCCGCCGGGGGTCACCAAGGCCAGCGGGCTGGCCCTGGCGGCGGCTGGCCTGGGTCTCGGGGCGGAGTCCACGATCGCCTTCGGGGACATGCCGAACGATGTGCCGATGTTCGGCTGGGCGGCCCACGGGGTTGCCATGGCCAATGCGCACCGGGAGCTGAAGGCGGTGGCGGACGAGATCACGCTGTCGAACGCGCAGGACGGTGTCGCGGTCGTCCTGGAGCGGATCTTCGACTGAGACCTCCCGGCAGCAGGCGGGGTAAAAGCCTCTATAGGGTGGAAAAAACCTATCCAAGGCATATCGGTTCTCTTCGTGCGCTGGGTGGCCGGTCACGGGCGGGCGATCACGGTGATCGAAAATGGACCGGATACGCTGACTTGAGTGAAGGCAGCGACACATCGACAATCCGTGTGATCGTCAGCAGACAGGAGACCCCTCGTGACCGTCGTCGGGCCGTTCGGACTGAGCGTGCGGGACCAGGCTCTTGAGGCCGATGTCCAGGCCGGGCTGGCGGCTGTCGAAGAAGGACTGCTCGAAGCCACCAAGAGCGACGTCCCCTTCATCACCGAAGCCGCCCAGCATCTGGTGCGCGCCGGCGGCAAACGCTTCCGGCCCCTGCTGGTGATGCTCGCCGCACGCTTCGGGGATCCGTACGCTCCGGGCATCGTGCCCGCCGCGGTGGTGGTCGAGCTCACCCATCTCGCGACGCTCTACCACGATGACGTCATGGACGAGGCGGACGTGCGGCGGGGCGTCCAGAGCGCCAATGCCCGCTGGGGCAATTCGGTGGCCGTCCTCACGGGTGACTTCCTCTTCGCCAGGGCCTCGCACATCCTCGCCGACCTCGGCCCCGAGGCCGTCCGGGTCCAGGCTGAAGCCTTCGAGCGACTGGTCACCGGCCAGATCCTGGAGACCGCGGGCCCCAGCGACGGCCGGGATCCCGTTGAGCACTACCTGGACGTGATCTCCGGAAAGACGGGTTCGCTCATCGCCGTCTCCGGTCGTTTCGGCGCCATGATGGCCGGCGCCGACGAGTCGGTCGTCGACATCCTCACGCAGTACGGTGAGCGCCTGGGCACCGCCTTCCAGCTCGCCGACGACGTCCTGGACATCGCCTCCGACTCGCACGAGTCGGGCAAGACCCCGGGCACCGACCTCCGTGAGGGAATCCCCACGCTGCCGGTGCTCCGTCTACGTGAGATGGCCGACCGTGACGGCCGTACTGAGGACCAGGAGTTGGTGGCGCTGCTCGACGGGGACCTCGCCGACGACGCCCGGCTCGCCGAGGTGCTGACCCGGCTGCGGGTCCACCCGGCGCTGGAGCTGGCCCGTCGGGACACCATCCGCTACGCGCAGGAGGCGCGTACCGTGCTCGCCCCGCTGCCCGAGTGCTTCGCGAAGTCCGCCCTTGAGGAGCTCTGCGACGCGGTGGTCCACCGCGCCGGCTGAGCCCCCGCACACACAACGAAGCCCGGTCCCCGCGTCGGCGGCACCGGGCTTCGGCATGTGGAAGGGCAACCCTTACGGGATGCACCACTTCGGCTGCGACGGTGTCATCCCTTCGTAGTACGCGGAGTTGATTCCGGGGTCTGACGCTTTGCCCGGCCCGATTTGGTCAGATGGATACATCGAGACCACCGGATCGGGCGAGACAAGAGGGTAGGGCGGACGATATGGCAGCGAACGCAGGCGGGGCCCCGGAGCAGGAGAGGGTGGCCGCTGCCGAAGAAGCGGCGGACCTGCGGGCGGGACGGCGCAGAGCCGCGCGGTACGTCGTCCCCATCACGGTGGCGGGGGTGGCCGCGGCGACCATCGGGCTGGTTCCCGCCCTGGCGGCGAACGGGAGCCCCGACCTTCCCGAGATCACTGCGCAGCAGCTCATCGAAAAGATCGCTGGTTCGCAGACGGAGCAGCTCTCCGGCACCCTCAAGGTGAGCACGGACCTGGGGCTGCCCGGCTTCGGGGGTGGCGCGTTGAGCGGTCTCGCGAAGGGGCTGGTCGGCGATGAGGAGGGCGGGTCCAGCGCCTCGCCCGAGTCCAAGCTGATGGAGCTGACGAGCGGTACGCACACGCTCAAGATCGCCGCGGACGGACCCGATCGCCAGAAGCTCACCTTCCTGAACGGTCAGGAGGAGTACAGCCTCATCCACAACGGAAAGGACGCCTGGGGCTACGACAGCGCCTCGGGCCAGGCGGTGCACGAGAGCGTGCCGGAAGCCGGGGCCGGTCATGGCGTGCGCTCCCGCAAGGAGGCGCTCAAGGACGCTCCCACCCCACGGGTGATGGCGCAGGAGGTCCTCAAGGCCACCGAGGGCACCACTTCGGTCAGCCTGGGCAGCACCCTCCAGGTGGCCGGTCGCGACGCCTACCAGTTGGTGCTCAAGCCCAAGCAGAGCGGTTCCACCGTGGACTCCATCAGGATCGCGGTGGACGCGGGGAACGGCACCCCGCTGCGGTTCTCGGTGCTCTCCAGTTCGGGCGGCAAACCGATCGCCGAAGCGGGCTTCACCAAGGTCGACTTCGGCAAGCCGGCGGCAGCCGCCTTCACCCTGCCCAAGGGGACGAAGGTGGTCCCGGGCGACCGTCCGGCGGAGGACCACGCCGGAGCCAAGGACTCGGCCGATACCGGTGCCCTCAGCCAGGGCCTGAAGGACTTCAAGCCCCTGGAGTCGCTGCCGATCCCGGGCTTGGACGGGCTCGGTGCGCAGGGCAAGGAGACCGAGGTCATCGGCGAGGGTTGGGCGAGCGTCGCCCGGATCGGCACCGCCCAGGGTGCGGTGGGTGGCGCCACGAAGGACATGCCCAAGGAGGCCGGGCAGTTCCTCGACTCGCTGGGGAAGAAGGTGTCCGGCACCTTCGGTGGGGGACGGATCTTCACCACCCGTCTGGTCAACGTCCTCATGACGGACCACGGCACCGTCTACGTCGGCGCCGTGACCCAGGACACGCTCCTGAAGGCCGCCAACTCGGCCCGCTAAAGCCGCAGGTCGCGGCTGGGGTGCCCGAAGGGGCGGTCGAGGTCCTCGCCTCGGCCGCCCCATGGACCTTTCCGCCAGGGGGTGTCTGCGCGACTCGCCCGCTGTACGGTGGCCGGCATGTCGAGACACGTCACCATTCGCCTGGACGAGGAGTTCCACGACCGCCTCACGGCGCGTGCGGCTGCTTTGGGGACGACGGTGACCGCGCTGATCACCGAGGTGACCGAGCGGGAACTGGACGGGGACCGTGCCCAGTTCCTCATCGGGATCGATGAGTTCGCCGACCACTGGGACTACTTCCAGTCGCGGTTCGGCACGTGAAGATCACTCTGGAATGGGCTTGGACCGCCCTTGAGCACCACCTCCCGTCCGACCCCGCGGTCTGGGACCCTTCCGGTGTGGTGGCAGCCGTCGCCCGGCACCGCAGCGATCTGGTGATGCTGCCCGAACAGCCGGCCCCGGACATCGCCTGGCGGGCCGCCGCCTTCCTGCACACCCTGGCGGTGTGCCCGGCGCTCGAATCACCGATGAACGAGTTCTATGCAGCCGCCGCCACCCGCTCGTACCTGCGGGTGGCGGGTGTCCGCCAGTTGCCCTCGCCGGAGGAACTGGGCGACCTGGTGGAGGACGCCAAGCTCGGCAGGGCCGATATAGCGGCGATCGCCCGCGAACTGCGCTCGCGGATGTAGCCCGCGAGCGCAGCTCGGATCCGTCCGTACCGGGTGGGGCAGTTGGTCAGAAGGTGATCTTCCAGCTGTTGATGTAGCCGGTGTCCCAACTGGCCACGTCCTGCACCCGCAGCTTCCAGGTGCCGTTCGCCACCTCGCTGGAGGCGTTGACGGTGTAGGTGGCGATCACGTTGTCGCCGGAGTCCCAACTGGAGTTCTTCAGGCGGTAGGTGCTGCCGTCCGGGGCCACCAGGTCGATCACCAGGTCACCGCGGTAGGTGTGGATGATGTTCACGTCCACCTTGGTGGTCGCGGGGGCGTTGCCCGGGACGCCGGTCACGAGGATGTCCGATGTCACCGCTGCACCAGGGGAGTCCGGGATGGCCACGTCCGTGGTGTTCTCGAAGGAGGATCCGGGCGGTGGGGTGGTGGCGGTGCCGAGCGTCCAGATCGCGTACGCGACGGCGTCGCTGTTGCGGTCCAGAGCGGTGTCGTTGATGTTCGAGGTGGTGTCGCAGGAGGAGTGGTAGCAGCGGTCGAAGGCCTGGCCGGCTGTGCCGCCCCACTTCTGGGCCTGGGAGCTGCTCTTGGTCCTGCTGGCGCCGGTGAACAGGCCGCCGACCGGGACGCCCACGTTCTTGAAGGAGGCGTGGTCGGAGCGGCCGTCGCCCTCGGTCTCGATTTCGGTCGGCACGCCCAGACCGGCGTAGTAGTCCTTGAAGGTCTGCTCGATGGTCGGGTCGTCGTCGTAGACGAAGTAGCCCGGGTTCGGCGAGCCGATCATGTCGAAGTTGAGGTAGCCGGCGAACTTGCCGCGCTCGGTGCTCGACAGGTTGTTCACGTAGTACTTCGAGCCGATCAGGCCGAGCTCCTCCGCACCCCACCAGCCGAAGCGCAGGTGTTTGGTGGGCTGGAGCTGGGCGCGGGAGACGGCGAGCGCGGTCTCCAGGATCGCTGCGGACCCGGATCCGTTGTCGTTGATGCCGGGGCCGGAGGTGACGCTGTCGAGGTGGGCTCCGGCCATCAGTACCGAGTTCGGGTCGCCGCCCGGCCAGTCGGCTATCAGGTTGTAGCCGGTGGAACCGCTGGAGGTGAAGGTCTGCAGGCTGGTGGTGAAGCCGGCCGCGTCCAGCTTGGCCTTCACGTAGTCGATGGAGGCCTTGTAGCCGGGGCGACCGTGTGCCCGGTTTCCGCTGTTGTTGGAGGCGATCGTCTGGAGCTGGGAGAGGTGCGCCTTGACGTTGGCCACCGGGATGTCCGGGGGAGTGGCCGCGGAAACGGCCGTGGGTGCGGCGAGCGCCGCGGGCGCCGTGGCGGCGAGCAGGCCGGCGACCGCGATGGCGGCGGCCGTGGCCATGCGTCGGGGAACGGAGAAGATCATGTGGGGGCTCCGAATTCCGTACGGGGACAGTGCGGAACGTGCGAAGTCGCCCCCGGCTTGGCGTGGCCGGGGGCGATTGGAGCTGTTGGAGCGTCTGTGCGAGCCTGATGGTCAACGAGAGTCTGACTCTGCGTCAAGAGCGCAAATCGGACGAGCCTGTTCGGATGTCGGATGGTACGGATTCACCTGGGGTTTCGCGGGGCCTGTTCGGTTCAACTCGCCGAGCCGGGAACCGTGCTGGGCCTGGCGGTCGGGTGGGCGAGGTCGGCCTGTTCGACCGCCGCGGCAGTCGCAGCGGCGAGTTCCAGCCGGGCCCGGCGGGAGGTGCGCAGCGCGTCCCAGGTGAGGACGGCCAGGGCTGCCCACACCAGGGAGAAGCCCGCCCAGCGCTCCGGTGGCATCGCTTCGTGGAAGTACACGATGCCCAGCAGGAACTGGAAGACCGGCGCCAGGTACTGGAGCAGCCCCAGGGTGGACAGCGGGACTCGGATCGCCGCCGCCCCGAAACAGACCAGCGGGGCCGCGGTGACGATGCCGGTCGCCGCCAGCAGGGCCCCGTGGCCGGCTCCGCCGGCGGTGAAGGTCGCCGCACCGGAGGAGCCCAGCCACAGCAGGTAGGCCAGGGCGGGCAGGAACTGCACCGCGGTTTCGGCGGCCAGTGACTCCAGTCCGCCGATGTTGACCTTCTTCTTGATCAGGCCGTAGACGGCGAAGGAGAACGCGAGCACCAGGGAGATCCACGGCGGGCGCCCGTACCCGATCGTCAGGACGACCACGGCTGCGAGCCCGATGCCGACCGCCGCCCACTGGGCGGGGCGCAGCCGCTCCTTCAGGAGGAGGACCCCCATGGCTATGGTCACCAGGGGGTTGATGAAGTAGCCGAGGGAGGCCTCGACGACCTGTCCGGCGTTCACGGCCCAGATGTAAAGGCCCCAGTTGACCGTGATCACGGTGGCCGCCAACGAGATCAGGGCCAGCTTGCGGGGTTCGCGGACCAGCTCGGCGACCCAGCTCCAGCGGCGCAGCACCAGCAGGGCGAGCCCGACCACCACCAGGGACCACGCCATCCGGTGGGCCAGGATCTCGATCGCTCCCGAGGGCTTCAGGAGGGGCCAGAACAACGGCACCAGCCCCCACATGCCGTAGGCGCCGATGCCGAACAGGAACCCTGCACGCTGTTCGCTCTGCCTCTTCACCGAGCCTCCTGACCTGCTTCACGTCGATTCGACGACGGTACCGCCGGGAAGGGGGTGGTGTCATGTCCGTAACTGCAAGATGGTCATTACCTCTGGGTAGCGCGTGCGGCGTGCGACCGACTGTCCCTCCCGCTTCTCGCGCTCACTCGGACAGGGCGCCCTTGACGGCCTCGGCCAGCGTGGTGGTCGGGCGACCGATCAGTTGCGAGAGCTCCCCGCTCGTGCCGGCCAGCGCACCGCGGGCGATCGCCGCATCCACGTCCACCAGCAGCGCCGCGAAGCCCTCCGGGACGCCGGCGCCGGTCAGGATCCGCAAGTGGGTCTCCGCGTCCACGGTCCGGTGGGTGATCCGTCGACCGGCAGCTTCGGCCACCACGGCCGCGTACTCATCGAAGCTCCAGGCGTGGTCGCCGCTCAGTTCGTAGGAGCGCCCCAGGTGCCCGTCCTCGGTCAGTACGGCGGCGGCTGCGGTTGCGTAGTCGGCCCGGGCCGCCGAGGCCACCCTGCCCGTACCGGCGCTCGCCGTGACGACGCCGTGCTCCAGCACGCCGGCCAGCTGGGCGGTGTAGTTCTCGTGGTACCAGCCGTTGCGCAGCAGGGTGTGGGGCAGAGCGGAGTCGAGGATGGCCCGTTCGGTCACCTTGTGCTCGGCGGCGAGGTCGAAATCGGCCTCCGGGCCCCCGAGGATGGAGGTGTACGCCAGCTGGGCCACGCCGGCGGCCCGGGCCGCCTCGATGACCGCGGCGTGTTGCGCGGCTCGTCGCCCGACCTCGTTGCCCGAGATCAGCAGGACCCGATCGCCGGACTGGAAGGCCCGCGACAGGCTCGTCGGGTCCTCGTAGTCGGCGATGCGGACCTCGACCCCCCGGGCGGCGAGATCCGCGGCTCGGGACGCGTCGCGGGCGACGGCGGACACCTGCTCGGCGGGCACCCGCTGCAGGAGTTCCTCGATGACCAGGCGGCCCAGGGCTCCGGTGGCTCCGGTGACGACGGTGCGGGACATGGGGGTGCTCCTTCGGTCGGCGCGCGGAGTCGGTCCCCGCGGCAACGAGACCAACGCTAGGAGCGTTACTTACTTTTCGTAAGTACCCACTTTGAAGTAAGGTACTGCTATGTCGGTAAGTGTAGATACGCCGAGGCCGTTCAACGTGCGGGAGCCCATGTGCCCCTCGCGCGGAGTGCTGGAACACCTCACCAGCCGGTGGGGGGTGCTGGTGCTGGTCGCCCTGCGGGAGCGGTCCTACCGCTTCAGCGAACTACGCCGCGAGGTGGGCGGGGTGAGCGAGAAGATGCTGGCCCAGACGCTTCAGACGCTGGAGCGGGACGGGTTCGTCGACCGCGACGCCAAACCGGTCATCCCGCCCCGGGTGGACTACTCCCTGACCCCCCTCGGGCTGGAAGCCGCCGAGTACGTGCAGGCACTTGCCCGCTGGACCGAGCGTCACACCCCTGAGGTGCAGCGGGCCCGGGTGACCTACGACGAGGAGCGGGCCGGGGTCCCGTCCTGACGGGACCCCGACCCGCTGCCGGGCCGAGCCGGATCAGCCGGCGACGGTCCAGGTGTCGTTGCCGGTGAGCAGTGCCGAAAGGTCGCCCTTGCCGTGTTGCTCGATGGCGGTGTCCAACTGCTCGGCCATGAGCGTGTCGTAGACCGGCCGACGAACACTGCGGAACACCCCGATGGGCGTGTGGTGCAGGGTGTCGGGATCCGCGAGCCGGGAGAGCGCGAAAGCGGTGGTCGAGGAGGCGCTGTGGGCGTCGTGGACCAAAACGCGCGACTCGTTCTGCGCGGTGACCGTGACGACCTCCAGGTCCCCGGTCGCCGGATCCCGCACGACGCCTTGCCCGCCGTCCACGCCGAGGCGGATCGGCTGGCCGTGTTCGAGGCGGATGACGGCCTCCTGCGCCCGCTCGTTGTCCTTCAGGGCCTCGAAAGCACCGTCGTTGAAGATGTTGCAGTTCTGGTAGATCTCGATCAGCGCCGTCCCCGGATGGTCGGCCGCCTGCCGAAGCACCTCGGTGAGGTGCTTGCGGTCGGAGTCGACGGTACGGGCGACGAAGGAGGCCTCGGCGCCCAGCGCGAGGGAGACCGGGTTGAAGGGCGCGTCGAGCGAGCCCATCGGCGTGGACTTGGTGACCTTGCCGAGCTCACTGGTCGGGGAGTACTGCCCCTTGGTGAGTCCGTAGATCCGGTTGTTGAACAGCAGGATCTTGAGGTTCACATTGCGCCGCAGCGCATGGATGAGGTGGTTGCCGCCGATCGACAGGGCGTCGCCGTCGCCGGTGACCACCCACACGCTCAGGTCCCGGCGCGAAGCGGCCAGGCCGGTGGCGATGGCCGGGGCGCGACCGTGGATGGAGTGCATCCCGTAGGTGTTCATGTAGTACGGGAACCGGGAGGAGCAGCCGATCCCGGAGACGAAGACGATGTTCTCCTTGGCCAGGCCGAGCTCGGGCATGAAGCCCTGAACGGCGGAGAGCACCGCATAGTCACCGCAGCCCGGGCACCATCGGACCTCCTGGTCGGACTTGAAGTCCTTCATCGACTGCTTGGCCTCGGCCTTGGGCACCAGCGACAGCGGGGACGGAGCCTTAGGGCCGATGTGGGTGGTCATCGCACGCCTCCTTCGCTGATGGCCTCGGTGAGGACCGCGGCGAGTTGCTCGGCCTTGAAGGGCATGCCGTTGACCTGGTTGTAGGAGCGTGCGTCGACGAGGTACCTGGCACGGATGAGGGTGGCGAGCTGCCCGAGGTTCATTTCGGGGACCACCACCGTGTCGTAGCGGCCCAGGACCTCGGCGAGGTTGCGGGGGAAGGGGTTCAGATGACGCAGGTGGGCCTGGGCGATGGGGCTGCCGGCCTGCCGCAGTCGGCGCACGGCGGCGGTGATCGGGCCGTAGGTGGAGCCCCAGCCGATCACCAGGGTCCGTGCGCCGTCGGGGTCGTCCACCTGGAGGTCAGGGACCTCGACGCCGTCGACCTTGGCCTGGCGGGTGCGGACCATCAGATCGTGGTTGGACGGATCGTAGGAGATGTTCCCGCTGCCGTCCTGCTTCTCGATGCCGCCGATCCGGTGCTCCAGGCCCGGTGTGCCGGGCACCGCCCAGGGGCGGGCCAGGGTCTGCGGGTCCCGCAGGTAGGGCCAGAACACCTCGGTGCCGTCGGCCAGGGTGTGGTTGGGACCGGTCGCGAACTGCGTGCGCAGGTCCGGCAGCTCGTCCGTCTCGGGGATCCGCCACGGCTCCGAACCGTTGGCGAGATAGCCGTCGGAGAGCAGGAACACCGGGGTGCGGTAGGTCAGCGCGATACGGGCGGCGTCCAGCGCGGCGTCGAAGCAGTCCGCCGCGGTACGCGGCGCGACCACCGGGACGGGGGCCTCACCGTTGCGCCCGTACATCGCCTGGAGTAGATCGGCCTGCTCGGTCTTGGTCGGCAGGCCCGTGGAGGGGCCGCCGCGCTGGATGTCCACGATCAGCAGCGGCAGCTCCAGGGAGACCGCGAGGCCGATGGTCTCGGACTTCAGGGCCACGCCCGGCCCGGAGGTGGTGGTCACGGCCAGTGCTCCGCCGAAGGCGGCTCCCAGCGCCGCACCGATCCCGGCGATCTCGTCCTCGGCCTGGAAGGTCCGCACGCCGAAGTTCTTGTGCTTGGCGAGTTCGTGCAGGATGTCGGAGGCCGGGGTGATCGGGTAGGAGCCGAGGAAGAGCGGAAGGTCGGCTTGCCTGGCGGCGGCGATCAGTCCGTAGGACAGGGCCAAGTTCCCCGAGATGTTGCGGTAGGTGCCAGGTGGGAAGGCCCGGGTGGCGGGGGCGACCTCGTAGGAGACCGCGAAGTCCTCGGTGGTCTCGCCGAAGTTCCAGCCGGCTCTGAAAGCCGCCACATTGGCCGCCGCGATATCAGGCTTCTTCGCGAACTTGTGCCGCAGGAACGCTTCGGTGGCTTCGGTGGGCCGGTGGTACATCCACGACAGCAGGCCCAACGCGAACATGTTCTTGGACCGCTCGGCCTCCTTGCGGGAGAGCCCGTACTCCTTGAGTGCCTCGACGGTCAGCGTGGTCAGCGGTACCGGGTGCACCCGGTAGGCCGAAAGTGACCCGTCCTCCAGGGGGGAGGTGTCGTAGCCGACCTTCTGCATCGGCCGTTTGGTGAACTCGTCGGTGTTGACGATGATCTCCGCGCCGTGCGGAACATCCGCGATATTCGCCCGCAGGGCCGCTGGGTTCATCGCCACCAGCACGTTGGGCGCATCACCGGGGGTGAGGATGTCATGATCAGCGAAATGGAGCTGGAACGAGGAGACACCCGGCAGGGTTCCGGCGGGGGCTCGGATCTCGGCCGGGAAATTCGGCAGGGTGGACAGGTCATTACCGAACGACGCCGTCTCCGACGTGAAGCGGTCACCCGTCAGCTGCATGCCGTCACCCGAGTCACCCGCGAAGCGGATGATCACCCGATCGAGACGTCGCACTTCCTTGCCGGCGCCCAAGGGCGAGCCGCCGTCCGTGGGAGCACGTTGCTCCCCTAGGACCGCGTCCTCGGCGTCTGCCTCCCCGGCCCCGTCGGCCTGCTCGGCTGGGGTACTGACCTGGCTGGTCACTGAACTGGACCTCCTTCGAGGCGTGGGGCCTACCCGCCGTCGGCGGGGGACCGCTCGGTTACGGTCCGGATGCGCGGCGCCCCACCTTCAACCCTACGTCGGTAAGGTTGCCCTTCCTCGGGTCGCTCACATTTCTGGACCGCTTTCTGACCTACGTTGCTACTTCCTGCCTTTCACCTGACTTGAATCCGCCCCTGCGGGCGCTCCACTCTCATGAGTTGAGGTATGTCAGTACGGCGAGCACCCTACGGTGATCGCCCTCGCTCGGCGACAGCTGTAGCTTCACGAAAATACTGCTGACGTGCTTCTCGACCGCGCCGTCGCTGACCACCAGCTGTCGGGCAATAGCGGAATTGGTGCGTCCTTCCGCCATCAGGCCCAGTACCTCACGCTCACGCGGGGTGAGCCTGGCCAGCACGTCCTGCTTGCGGCTACGGCCGAGGAGCTGGGCGACCACCTCCGGGTCGAGAGCCGTTCCGCCACCCGCCACCCGCACCACGGCGTCCACGAACTCCCGCACCTCTGCCACCCGGTCCTTGAGCAGGTACCCCACGCCGGTGCTCGAACCGGCCAGCAGTTCGGTGGCGTAGCGCTCCTCCACGTACTGCGACAACACGAGCACGCCTATGCCCGGATGGGCCTTCCTGAGCTGCACGGCGGCCCGCACGCCCTCATCGGTGTGGGTTGGCGGCATCCGGACGTCGGCCACCACCACATCCGGCAGCTGCCCCTCCGCCGCGAAGTCGCCGACCGTCTCCAGCAGGGCTTCGCCGTCCCCGACACCGGCGACGACCTCGTGCCCCCGGTCGGTCAGCAACCGGGTCAGGCCCTCCCGCAGCAGCACTGAATCCTCGGCGATGACCACCCGAACCTTGTCGTCCACGACCCCGTAGCTCCCGCGTCCCTGGCCCTGCCGCTCGCCGGCACGGTCCTACCTCCAGCATCCCAGTTGCTCCCGCTCCCCACACGGGGCACCGCCGAATGGACGTGCCCCGGCCGGGACGCGGGTGTCCGGGCCGCAGCGTCGCTCAGGCGGCCCGCCACGGCAGCTCGGCGGTCACCGTGGTCCCCAAGCCCACCGGCGAGTCGAGGTCCATCACTCCGTCGACGGCGCCGAGTCGTTCGGTGAGGCCGGTGAGTCCGGTGCCGGTTGTGGTGTTGGCGCCGCCTTTGCCGTCGTCGCGGACTTGGATGAGGAGTCGTTCTTGGGTGCGCCAGATGTCGACGGTGGCGGTGTGGGCTTGGGCGTGTTTGCTGATGTTCTGGAGGAGTTCGCTGACGGTGTAGTAGGCGATGCCTTCGATGGCGGGTGCGGGGCGGGTGGTGAGGTCGACGTTGATGTGGACGGGGACGGTGCATCGGGTGGCGACGGCGGAGAGGGCGGCGTCCAGGCCGCGGTCGGTGAGGACGGCGGGGTGGATGCCGCGTGCGAGGTCGCGTAGTTCTTGGAGGGCGAGTTTCACTTCGCCGTGTGCTTCGTCGACCATGGCGGCTGCGGTGTCGGGGTCTTCGAGGAGTTTTTCTTTGGCCAGGCCGAGGCCCATGGCGAGGGCGACGAGGCGGGCTTGGGCGCCGTCGTGCAGGTCCCGTTCGATGCGGCGCAGGTCAGCGGCGGCGGTGTCCACCACCACCCCCCGGTCCGACTCCAACTCGGAAACCCGGACGGCCAGCCGGGAGGGCCCCAGCAGCCCGGTCACCATCACCCGGTCCACCTGGGTCAGTCCCCGGATGACCCAGGGCGCGATAAGCGTCAACCCCAACCCCGCCCCCGCGGTCACGGTCAGCTCCAGCGCGGAATCGAGGTAGATCCGGCGGGTGTCGTCCCCGTACAGCTGTAGCCCGGGCTCGCCCACGTAGGTCGGGAAGACCCAGTGCCACAGCGGGTACGTCAGCATGGCCCAGCCGTACGCCCAGAGCACCAGCGAGACGCAGAACGCGAAGACCGCCCACGGGAAGTGCAGGAACGAGAAGAGCAGGTGCCGCCACCCCACTCCGCTCTTCAGCATCGCGCCCATCCACCCGAGGGCCCCCGCTTTGGTCGGCCGTATCGGCTCCGGCTCCGCCACCGTCACCCCCAGCAGGGTGCGCGCCCGGGCCCGCTCCAACACGCCGAAGCCCCGGGTCATGGCCAAGGTCGCGGCGAGCACCGGTACGCCCAGGAACGTCACCAGCAGCCCGGCCCCGAGAGCCGTGAAGGCAAGGGACAAGGAGAAGAAGACCGCGCTCAGCGGCAGGCCGAGCAGCAGATAGCCGAACCCGCGCCAGGTCGCCGGCGCGAACGGCGCTCCCAGTGCCTTCGGGAGCAGGCGCGAGCCGCCTCGGCTCCGCGGCGTCGGGTGTGCCCGGTCGATGCCCATGAATCCGTCCGTTTCCGTCTCCGCCGGGGTGGTCCAAACCACCCAGAACGTCTGTGACCTGCTGTCCCGTACCAAGATGCGTCGTTCGGGCAGCCCGCGACCATCCGGCGGGTCGGTCTCCTCGGGTGGGGCTAACCCCACCCCAAGAACCCCACCTCGGCGGCCGGTGGCCTTTACCGACGGGTGCGCCCCGGCTCGGGCACCCGGTCCCGCCACGGCAACTCCGCCGTGACCGCGGTACCGCCGGCCGGCGGGGAATCCACCACGAACACTCCGTCGACGGCGCCGAGTCGTTCGGTGAGGCCGGTGAGTCCGGTGCCGGTTGTGGTGTTGGCGCCGCCTTTGCCGTCGTCGCGGACTTGGATGAGGAGTCGTTCTTGGGTGCGCCAGATGTCGACGGTGGCGGTGTGGGCTTGGGCGTGTTTGCTGATGTTCTGGAGGAGTTCGCTGACGGTGTAGTAGGCGATGCCTTCGATGGCGGGTGCGGGGCGGGTGGTGAGGTCGACGTTGATGTGGACGGGGACGGTGCATCGGGTGGCGACGGCGGAGAGGGCGGCGTCCAGGCCGCGGTCGGTGAGGACGGCGGGGTGGATGCCGCGTGCGAGGTCGCGTAGTTCTTGGAGGGCGAGTTTCACTTCGCCGTGTGCTTCGTCGACCATGGCGGCTGCGGTGTCGGGGTCTTCGAGGAGTTTTTCTTTGGCCAGGCCGAGGCCCATGGCGAGGGCGACGAGGCGGGCTTGGGCGCCGTCGTGCAGGTCCCGTTCGATGCGGCGCAGGTCAGCGGCGGCGGTGTCCACCACCACCCCCCGGTCCGACTCCAACTCGGCGATCCGCCGTTCCAAGGCGTCCGAAGGTGACAGCAGCCATCGCACCATCACCCGGTCCACCTGGGTCATCGCCCGCACCACGTAGGGCAGGAACGGCCCGGCCACGAACAGGCCGACCAGAGTTACCGTGAAGGTCAGGATCCCCCACGGCAGGCGGATCATCGCGAACAGCACCGCGCGCCAGGCCACCGGGTCCCGTAGCGCCGTCCACAACCAGGGGAAGAACCCGCCCGCCCGGCGAACCGGGAGCGGACTCGGTTCCCTGACCGTCACCCCCAGCTGGACGCGGGCACGGTACCGCTCGACCCGGGCGAACTGGCGGGCACCCAGCAAGCCGGCCGCCAACAAGGGCAGTCCGATGACCGTCACGGACAACCCACCGGAGACGGCGAGCATCACGACCGTGTAAACGAACCCGAGGACCGCCATCGGGAGGTTCACCAGGAGAGCCAGGATCTCGCGCCAGGTGTAGGCGTCGTAGGCCGGACGTACGGGCGGTGGCCCGTCCTGATCGAGTGCGCTGCTGGCACGGGTACTCGCGGTCATGGAGCTCAGCCTGCCCGGCTACCTCCACCGGCGCCATGGGGTGGCCGGGATGCGGTGAACGGGGGATAACCCCACCCTCCGTACACCAGGCCCTAGACTCCCGTCCGGAACCGATCGTGGAACACATCGTCGACAGTGGCCAAGGAGCGTGGGACGGACGTGATCGAAGCAACCGCCATGACCGTGCTCGCGGGCACCGCCGCGGACAGCGCGGGCCAAGGACCCGAGGACTACTTCGCCGGCTACTCCGTCGTCGGGCTGATCGCCGTCGTCGGAATCCTGTTCGTGGCTGTGGCCTTCAGCGCGGGCCGGCTGCTGCGGCCCGTGGTGCCCACCCCCGAGAAGCTCCTGACCTACGAATGCGGCGTCGACCCCGTGGGCGAGGGCTGGGCGCACACCCAGGTCCGCTACTACGTCTACGCCTTCCTCTACGTGATCTTCGCCGTCGACTCGATCTTCCTGTTCCCGTGGGCGACCATCTTCGCCGCGACCGGCTACGGGGCCGTCACCCTCGTCGAGATGTTCATCTTCCTGGGCTTCCTCGCTGTGGGACTGCTCTACGCATACAAGAAGGGCGTCCTCCAATGGACGTGACACCGACACCTGATCCGGCCGCGGCCACCACCCCCGAGCTGCTCCCCGAGCCGAAGCGGCTGGGGGCGCTCGCACGTCTGGCCCCCGAACCGATGAAGGTCGTCCTCAACTGGGGGCGCCGCTACAGCCTCTGGGTCTTCAACTTCGGACTCGCCTGCTGCGCCATCGAGTTCATCGCCGCGTCCATGGCGCGACACGATTTCATCCGGCTCGGTGTGATTCCCTTCGCACCCGGCCCCCGGCAGGCCGACCTCATGATCGTCTCGGGCACGGTGACGGACAAGATGGCCCCCGCCGTGAAGCGGCTGTACGAACAGATGCCGGAGCCCAAGTACGTCATCTCCTTCGGTGCCTGCTCCAACTGCGGCGGCCCGTACTGGGACTCGTACTCGGTGACCAAGGGCGTCGACCAGATCATTCCGGTGGACGTCTACGTCCCCGGCTGCCCGCCGCGACCCGAGGCCCTGCTCCAGGGCATCATCAAGCTGCAGGAGAAGATCGCCCGCGAGTCGCTCGGCGAGCGCTACGCCGCGCAGCCGTCCGTAGCGGCCCTGACCAGTCCGCTCGTCGCCGCGCCGCCCGTGCCCGCCGCCGCGGCCCCGGGCTCCGAGCCGACCACCGGGCAGGGCGGGGCGTCCGAGGGAGGCACGTCCTCATGAGCCTTTCCGCCACCCACCCCTACGACCGGCTCCCGGACGCGGTCACCGAGATCTTCGGTGCGGAAGCCACCGCGGAATCGGCCTACGACCTGCTGACGGTCGACGTCCCGGCCGGCTCGTGGATTTCGGCCCTGGAGATCGCCCGCGACAAACTCGGCTGCACCTACTTCGACTGGCTCAGCGCCGTGGACGAACCCGGAACCGGCTTCCAGGTGTGCGCCCATGTCGTCGCGTTGGAAGGACACCGGGTGCGGCGGCTGATGCTGCGCACCACGGTCCCGCACACTTCTCCCGTCCTGGCTTCGGCCGTGGACGTGTACGCGGGTGCCGCCTGGCACGAGCGGGAGACCCACGAGATGTTCGGCGTCACGTTCACCGAGCACCCGCACCTTGCACACTTGCTGCTCCCGGAGAACTTCGAGGGCCATCCGTTGCGCAAGGACTTCGTCCTCGCGGCCCGCGTCGCCAAGGCCTGGCCCGGTGCGAAGGAGCCGGGCGAGTCCGCGGACCACGGCGGCCCGAAACGTCGCCAGATGCTGCCGCCGGGAGTTCCCGACCCCAACGAGTGGGGGCCGCTCAAGGGGCAGCTGCCGCCCGCCCCCGCCCGCCCGGCCCGGGCCGCCCGCCCGGCCCGCGCGGCGGGGGAGGGAGCCCCGGCCCGGCGCAGCCGCTCGGTGTCACAGGGTTCGGCCTCACAGGCAGAGGGAGCTTCCCCGGGCACCGGGGAAGCCTCCTCCGGCATCCGACCGGTGCGGCGTTCGCGTAGCGCGGCGCAGGGTTCGGCCTCACAGGCGGGTGGTTCTCCGGTCGAGTCGGGCGGCGAGGCGAAGCCGGAAGCGGGGGCAGGGTCCGGCGCGAAGCCGGAAGCGGGCCGGGGCCCGCAGCCCCGCAAGCCCGACGCGCCCTGGCACAACCCGCGCCCGGCCTTCACCGGCGAAGACCCGGACTCCGCCGCCGCACCCGAGTCGGCCGCCGAGGCCACCCCGGGCGCGCCCAGCGCGCCCGCTGAAGAACCGGCCGTGGCCCCCCGCCCCGAGGCCGACCACCAGCCCGAAGAAGGCCCTGAGCCCGAACCCGATCCCGACCACGGAGGCGACCGGTGAACGACGTCCTCGACGTCACGCTGAGACTGCTCGTCGTCTTCGCCCTCTTCCTCGTCCTGCCCCTGCTCGTCGGTCAGACCGAGCACAAGGTCATGGCGCATATGCAGGGTCGGCTCGGCCCCATGTACGCGGGTGGCTTCCACGGGTGGGCCCAGCTCGTCGCGGACGGTGTCAAGTTCGTCCAGAAGGAAGACGTGGTTCCGGCCGACGCCGACCGCCGTGTCTTCCAACTCGCCCCCGCCGTCGCCTTGCTCCCGTACCTGCTGGTGCTCCTCGTCATCCCGGTCGGCCCCGGCGACGGCGCGGTGGGCCAGGTCATCGACGCCGGCATCTTCTTCGCCCTGGCCGTCATGGGCGTGGGGGTGCTCGGCAGCCTGATGGCCGGCTGGGCTTCCGCGAACAAGTTCTCGCTCCTCGGCGGCCTGCGCACGGCGGCGCAGCTCCTCGCCTACGAGCTGCCGATGTTGCTCGCCGCCGCCTCCGTCGCGATGGCCGCGGGGACCTTGTCCCTGCCCGGCATCGTCTCGGCCTTCGAGTGGTGGTGGTTGCCGTGGCAGATCATCGGCGGGCTCGTCTTCTTCACCGCCGGCCTCGCCGAACTCCAGCGCCCCCCCTTCGACATGCCCGTCGCCGACTCGGAGATCATCTTCGGCGCGTACACCGAGTACACCGGCCTGCGCTTCGCGTTGTTCCTGCTCGCCGAGTACGCCGGCATCGTCGTGTTGTGCGGGCTGACCACGGTGCTGTTCCTGGGGGGCTGGCACGGGCCGTTCGGGGCCGACGGCTTCGGCTGGGTCTGGACGCTGCTCAAGACGGCCTTCCTCGCCTTCGGGGTCATCTGGCTACGGGTCAGCTATCCCCGGCTGCGCGAGGACCAGCTCCAAGAGCTCGCCTGGACCGTGCTCATCCCGCTCGCACTCGCGCAGATCGCGCTCACCGGCATCGTGAAGGTGGCGATCCAGTAATGCCCATGCCCGGATCCGGCCTCGCCAAGGGCCTCGCCGTCACGCTGCGCACGATGACGAAACGCTCCCACACCGCCCAGTACCCCGATGTCCAGCCCGAACTACCACCCCGCAGCCGCGGGGTGATCGGCCTGTTCGAGGAGAACTGCACCGTCTGCATGCTCTGTGCGCGCGAGTGCCCGGACTGGTGCATCTACATCGACTCGCACAAGGAGACGGTGCCCGCATCGACGCCCGGCGGTCGCGAGCGGAGCCGAAACGTCCTCGATCGTTTCGCCATCGACTTCTCCCTGTGCATGTACTGCGGCATCTGTATCGAGGTCTGCCCCTTCGACGCCCTCTTCTGGTCACCGGAGTTCGAGTACGCGGAGACGGACATCCACGAGCTCACCCACGAGCGCGACAAGCTCCGCGAATGGATGTGGACCGTGCCGGCCCCGCCCGCCCTCGACCCCAACGCCGAGGAGCCGAAGGAGATCGCGGCAGCCCGCAAAGCAGCCGACAAGGTGGAAGCGGAACGGCGGGCTGCGGAAGCCGCCCCCCGGGCCGCAGCCGACGCCGCTTCGGAAGCGACCGACACCACGCAGACCGAGGGAGACGCGTGAGCGCCGCGACACACCTGGCCGCCGCAGCGGGTCATCCCGGATTCCTTTCCCCGACCGGCGTCGAGATCGCCTTCCTCCTCGTCGGGCTCACCACCCTCGGTGCGGCCCTCATCACCGTGACCACCAAGCAGCTGGTGCACGCCGCGCTGTGGCTGGTGGTCGCCCTCGGCGGGCTCGCCGTCGAGTACCTGCTCCTGACCGCGGAGTTCATCGCCTGGGTGCAGGTGCTGATCTACGTCGGTTCCGTGGTGGTCCTCCTCCTCTTCGGGCTGATGCTCACCCGGGCGCCCATCGGCCGTTCACCGGACGCCGACTCCGGCAACCGGTGGGTCGCCCTCGCCGTGGCAGTCACCGCAGCCGGGGCTCTGCTCTGGGTGGTCGTCGACGCCTTCCGCACCACCTGGATCGACCTGAAAGGCGCCGCCCAGGGCTCGACCAGAGTGACCGGGGAGATGCTCTTCCAGTACTGGGTGCTGCCCTTCGAGGCGCTCTCCGTCCTGCTGTTGGCCGCGCTGGTCGGCGCCATCGTGATCTCCCGCAAGGACAAGGTCGCCGATGCCGAAGGGGCCGCCCGCCGGTCGAGCACCAAGGAGCAGAGCTGATGCACCTCGCCTATCCCGCCGTGCTCGCGGCCCTCCTCTTCGCCACGGGTCTGTACGGCGTCCTCGCCCGGCGCAACGCCATCTTGGTGTTGATGTCCGTGGAACTGATGCTCAACGCGGTCAACTTGAACCTCGTCGCCTTCGACGTCTGGTTGCGCGACACCCTGCACGCCGGTCAGGCGCTGACCCTCTTCACCATCGCCATCGCCGCCGCCGAGATCGGCATCGGCCTGGCCATCGTGCTGATGGTCTACCGCAACCGGGGCACCGCCGACATCGACAAACTGCGGGACAACGCCGAAAGCGCCCGCTCCGCCCAGCGCGATCAGCCCGATGCCACCGCCGAGACCGAGGTCGCCGCGTGACCACCACGACCCTCGCCGCCCTCGTTCCGCTGCTGCCCTTCCTCGGCGCGGTCGCGGGGCTCCTCCTCGGCCGCACGGCCCCCGGATTCGTCCGGCCGCTGGCGGTCCTGCCCACCCTGGCCGCGGCCGGCCTGACCGTCCTGGTCGCCGTACGCCAGGGGGGCGGCAAACCCATCGTCGCCGCGACCGAACTGACACCGACCGGATCCGTGCCGATCGACCTGGCGCTCTACCTGGACGGCTTCGCCGTCCTGGTGGCGGTCCTGGTCGCAGTGGTCGCCACCTGCGTGCAGGTCTACTCCACGGCTTACCTGTGCGAAGACTCCCGCTACCCCTCCTACGCCGCGCTGGTCTCACTGTTCACCTCCGCCATGCTGCTCGTCGTGTACTCCGGCGACCTCATGGTGCTGCTGGTCGGCTGGGAGGTCATGGGCATCTGTTCCTACTTCCTGGTCGGCCACTACTGGGAGACCGAGGCCGCCCGCGCCGCCTCCCTCAAGGCCTTCCTGGTCACCAAGTTGGGCGACGTCCCCTTCCTCTTCGGTCTGTTCGCGCTGGCCGTCGACGCGGGTTCGTTCCGGATCACCAAGATCCTCGGAGCCGTGGCCACCGGCGGGCTCGACCACCCGACGCTGATCGCACTACTGCTCCTCGCCGGAGTCGCGGGCAAGTCGGCCCAGTTCCCCCTGCACACCTGGCTCCCCGATGCCATGGCCGGCCCCACACCGGTCTCCGCCCTGATCCACGCCGCGACGATGGTCGCGGCCGGCGTCTACTTCGTGGCCCGACTCCTGCCGGTCTTCGCCGCCTCAGCAGCCGCACTGGTCGTGATGGCCGTGATGGCGGCCGTGACGATGATCGGATCCGCCCTCGCCGCCCTGGCCCAGGACGACATCAAGCGGGTGCTGGCCTATTCGACGATCGGTCAGCTCGGCTACATGACCGGAGCCCTGGCCGTCGGGGACCGGGGCGCCGCGGTCTTCCACCTCATCTCCCACGGTGCCTTCAAGGCCCTGCTCTTCCTGGGAGCCGGCGTGATCATCCATGCCGCGGGAACGAACTCCCTCGCCGCCATGTCCGGGATGAGCGGCCTGGCCCGGCGCATCCCCGACGCCTTCTGGACGATGACGATCGCGCTCCTCGCGCTCGTCGCGATCCCTCCGTTCGCCGGCTTCTTCTCCAAGGAGTCCGTCCTTGTCGCCGCGGAGCAGACCGCCGAAGGCCACTCCGCCTTCGCGCCGCAGGCCGCCGGCTGGACCGTGTTGGTCGCCGGGGTGCTCACCGCGCTGCTCACGGCCGCCTATGCGACCCGACTGTGGCTGCTGACCTTCCGGGGGCGCGGCGAGCCGGCGCCCGAGCACGCCAGGCAACCGCTGGCCATGACCGGAGTGCTGTGGCTGCTCGCCCTCCCGACGCTCGGGCTCGGTCTGGTCGCCGTCCCGATCGCCGACTGGTTCGACGGCCACCAGTTGACCCCGACCCCGGCCACCTCGCTGTTGGGCACCGGCGCCGCCGTCATCGGCGCCCTGCTCACCTACGGCCTGTGGCAGCGGGCCCGAACCACCGGCATCGAAGAGCCGGGAGCTGGCGCCGACCCGAGTAGGGCCCTCCTCGGCCCGCTGTACCCACATGCCGCGGACGCCTTCCACCTCGACGCGGTCTATGACTGCCTCTTCGTACGCCCCGTCCGCGGCGCGGCCACGCTGGTCCGCTTCCTGGACCGCGAAGTCGTCGACACCTACGTGCGCGGTGCCGCCGCCGCCCCCCGCCTGCTCGGCGCGCTGGCCCGCCGGGCCCAGACCGGCAACGTGCAGAGCTACCTGGGCGCCCTGCTCGCAGGATCCGTGGTCCTGGCTGTCGCCGTCGCCGTCCTTGCCAACGTCAACGCCGGATCGTGAGCCGTGATTGATATCAGCGCATCCGTGATGCAGTTCCTTCTGGCGTTCACCGTCGCGATCCCGCTCCTCGGAGCCGTCGCAGCCCTGCTCCCGGCCCCGCCGGGGCTCAGGGGCCGCAGCCCCGAGCAAGCGGTCCTCCGCCACGCCGTCGTCGTCACTGGCGCGGTGCTGGCCGCCGCCCTCGCCCTCGCCCTGGGTTTCGACCACGAGGCGCCCTCGACCTTCCAGGCGACGACGGACATCTCCTGGATCCGCTCGCTCGGCGTGCGCATCCATCTCGGTGTCGACGGCATCTCGCTCCCCCTCCTCGTGATGACCGCGCTGCTGTTCTTCCTGTGCGCGCTCTACTCGTACTTCAAGCCCCCCGCGGGCCCCTCCGCGAAGGCCTTCGTCGCCCTGCTGCTCGTCCTGGAATCCGGCACCCTCGCGACCTTCGCCGTCCTCGACCTGCTGCTGTTCTTCCTGGCCTTCGAGATGGTGCTCATCCCCATGTACTTCCTGATCGCCCGCTGGGGCGGTGGTCAGCGGCAGAACGCCGCCTGGAAGTTCATCCTCTACACGCTGCTCGGATCCGTGGTCATGCTGCTGGGCCTGCTCCTCATCGGGCTCAGCGCAGGCACATTCGACATGGTGGCACTGGCCACTGACAACGGCCGTGGACTGTCCCACACCACCCAGCTCCTGGCCGTTCTCGCCATCGGCATCGGCCTGGCGGTGAAGACCCCGATGTGGCCGCTGCACAGCTGGCTCCCGGACGCGCACACCGCGGCCCCGACCGTCGGTTCGGTGCTGCTGGCCGGCGTCCTGCTGAAGATGGGCACCTACGGGTTCGTCCGCATCCTGCTTCCGGTGGCACCCGGCGGAATGCAGACCTTCGCGCCCTACCTCGCGGCGTTCGCCGTCATCGGCATCCTCTACGGTTCGCTCGCCTGTCTCGCCCTCGCCAGGAAGGGTGCCAGGGGCGACCTCAAGAGACTCATCGCCTACTCCTCCGTCGGCCACATGGGCTTCGTGCTGCTGGGCATCGCCACGATGACGCCCACCGGCGTCAACGGCGCGCTCTTCGCCAACATCGCGCACGGCCTGATCACCGGCCTGTTGTTCTTCCTCGTCGGCGCGCTCAAGGACCGCTACGGAACCAGCGACCTCGACACCCTGGCAGGCGCCACGGGCGCGGCGCTCTACGGTCGGGCCCCGCGCCTGGGAGCACTGCTGGCCTTCGCCGCGGTCGCCTCGCTGGGGTTGCCGGGACTCGCCGGGTTCTGGGGAGAGATGCTCGCCCTGTTCGCCGCCTTCGACCCGGCCGCGGGGCTCAGCCGACCGGCGTTCTTGACCTTCATGGTGATCGGGGGCTTCGGCACTCTCCTCACCGCCGCCTACCTGCTGATCGTCGTCCGGAGGGTGTGCATGGGTGAGCACCTCGCAGCGGACCCGGAGGCCGAACCTTCGGCCACCCCCGACGAGGTACCGGCGCCGCTCGCCGACCTCGCACCGTACGAGTTCGCGGCCTGGACGCCCCTGGTCGGCCTCACCCTCCTCGCCGGCTTGTGGCCCGCGGTCCTCCTCGGCCTGACCGACCCGGCCGTCCAGAAGCTCCTCGCAGGAGGCAACTCATGACGGCTTCGCCGGCCGCCCCCGTTTCGTCGACCGTGACCAGCCTGGTCCAGAACGTCGACTGGCTCGCGATCGCCCCACCGGTCATCGTGGCGGTGGTCGCCCTCGTGGTCCTCGTCGCGGACCTCTTCACCAAGGAGCGCAACAAGCCGCTCCTCGGGTGGATCTCCGTGGCCGGCCTGGCCGCGGCGACGCTCGCCCTGCTGCCCCTGCGGGCCGGTGACCGCACCACCTTCTGTGTGGTCGGCGCCCCGGAGTGCAGTTACACCGCCGACCACTTCGCGCTCACGGTGCAGTTCCTGGTCCTGGGCGGAGCCCTGTTGACCGCCCTGATGTCCATCACGGGGGTCAAGGAGGCGGGCCTTCCGGCGGGGGAGTACTGGTTCTTGCTGCTGTCCTCAGCGGCCGGTGCGGCCCTGCTTCCCGCCGCCCGCGACCTGGCGACCCTCGTCGTCGCCCTGGAGGTCGCCTCCCTGCCGGCCTTCGCGCTCGTCGGCATCCGCAGGGGCGACCGGCGCTCTTCGGAAGCGGCACTGAAGTTCTTCCTCTCCTCGGTCACCGCCACCGCCGTTTCACTGCTTGGCGTCAGCTTCGTCTACGCCACGACCGGCAGCCTCCACTTCGTGCGGATCGCGGAGGGACTGGAGGAGGTGCCAGGGCAGTTGGACACCCTGGCCGTCGTGGGCGTCGCGCTCACCTTGGTCGGCTTCGCCTTCAAGACCGCGGCCGTTCCCTTCCACTTCTGGGTGCCCGACACCTATGTCGGGGCGCCGCTGCCCATCGCCGGGTACCTCTCGGTGATCGGGAAGGCGGTCGGTTTCACGGGACTGATCCTGGTCACCGTGCTCGCCTTCCCCAACTACTTCGAGGTGTGGGGAGCGGCCCTGGCGGTGCTCGCCGCCCTGACCATGACCATCGGCAACGCCGCCGCCCTGCGCCAGTCACCCGAGCGCCCGCACAGCGCCGTACGCCTGCTCGCCTGGTCCTCTGTGGGCCAGGCCGGTTACCTGCTGGTCCCGATCGCCGCCGCCGCGTACTCCGACCGGGACCAGATCGGGGCCACGATCTCCTACGCCCTGATGTACGCGGTGGTGAACCTCGGAGCCTTCGCGGTGGTCGCCCTGGTGGCGCGGAGCCGACCGTCCAACCGCATCGAGGACTACCGCGGTCTGTACCGGGAGCACCCCTTCGCCGCCCTGTCGATGGCCTTCTTCCTGCTCTGCCTGGCCGGCCTGCCGCCGGGCATCATCGGCCTGTTCGCGAAGGTCGTGGTGTTCCGTTCGGCCGTGGAGGCGGGCTTGGCCTGGCTTGCCGTCCTGATGGCCGTGAACGTCGTGATCGCCCTCTTCTACTACCTCCGCTGGACGGCGCTGCTCTTCAAAGTCCCGACGGACACGACGGACGGGGTACCAGTGGACGCGGCGGAAGCCATGGCGCCGATCCGCCGCCCCGGCCCGGTCACGGCTGCGCTGGCTCTCGCGGCGTGCGCCGCGGTGGTCCTCTCCGGCGCCCCGCAGATCGTGCTGCGCTTCGCGAGCGGCAGCCTCTTCCAGTAGTCGAGATCCCCCGAACGGAGCAGCGCCCGGCCCTTCGGGGGCGGGGCCGCAGCCGGGAACCAGGACCTCCCGCCTGGCGTTGACCAGGTAGGGAGGGTCCACTGGAGCGAGGAAGACCCTCGCCAAGGGTTCCCCTGCTGCACCATTTGGAGGGCGTACCGTGCACCGCCGGCACAACGGGCTCAAGACCGCCGTACTCCTCGGTGGTCTGTCCGCATTGATCATCGTCATAGGCAGCTTCTTCGGGCGTACCGGCCTGATCGTCGCCGTCCTCGTGGCCCTGGGCACCAACGCGTACGCGTACTGGAACAGCGACAAACTGGCTCTACGCGCGATGCGCGCCCGCCCGGTCAGCGAGTTCGAGGCGCCCGCGCTCTACCGGATGGTGCGTGAGCTGTCCACGTCCGCCCGTCAGCCCATGCCCCGGTTGTACATCTCCCCCACGGCCGCGCCCAACGCGTTCGCCACCGGCCGCAATCCGCGCAACGCGGCGGTCTGCTGCACGGAGGGGATCTTGCGGATACTCGACGAACGCGAGCTGCGAGGCGTCATCGGCCACGAGCTGAGCCACGTCTACAACCGTGACATCCTGATCTCATCGGTGGCCGGAGCGCTGGCCTCCGTGATCATGTTCCTGGTCAACTTCGCCTGGTTGATCCCGATCGGTCGCTCCAGCGACGACGAGGGGCCCGGGCTCCTGGGCATGCTGTTGATCCTGATCCTCGGGCCGCTGGCCGCGTCCG
Source organism: Streptomyces sp. NPDC006879 (assembly GCF_042869595.1). NCBI lineage: Bacteria > Bacillati > Actinomycetota > Actinomycetes > Kitasatosporales > Streptomycetaceae > Streptomyces > Streptomyces sp. NPDC006879. The sequence goes on along the minus strand of NZ_JBIAGC010000015.1, from coordinate 73,104 downwards.
TCATCCAGCTGGCGATCAGCCGCTCGCGCGAGTACGAGGCCGACGCCTCCGGGGCCCAGCTGACGGGCGACCCGCTCGCTCTGGCGAGCGCACTGCGCAAGCTCGAAGCTGGCACCAAGCAGCTTCCACTGCCGCCGGAGCCACGCATCGAGACCGCCAGTCACATGATGATCGCTAACCCCTTCCGCCCGGGCGAGGGCCTTTCGAAGATGTTCTCCACCCATCCACCCATGGCCGAGCGGATCGCCCGGCTCGAACAGATGGCAGGCCACCGACCGTGAAGACGATCCTCAACATCATCTGGCTGGTCCTCAGCGGGTTCTGGCTCTTCCTGGGCTACTGCCTGGCGGGCCTGGTCCTGTGCATCACCATCATCGGAATCCCGTTCGGCATAGCCGCGTTCCGCATCGCCCTCTACGCCCTCTGGCCCTTCGGCTACACCACGGTCGAGCGCCACGACGCGGGCGCTCCCTCCTGCGTGGGCAACGTCCTTTGGCTGTTGCTGGCCGGATGGTGGCTGGCGCTGGGGCACATCGCCACCGGCATCGCCCTGTGCATCACCATCATCGGGATCCCGTTCGGCATCGCCAACTTCAAGATGATCCCGATCTCGCTGTTCCCGCTGGGCCGCGAAATCGTCCCCACCGACGCCCCCTTCGCGACCCGCTGACCGCCCGCTCAGACTCCGCCGGCTGTCGACCTCCGAGCCCAGCGCCCCCGTCAGCGGGGTCGGTGGCGACGGACGCCCGCCGGAGTCCGAGCGGGCCGACAGGCGATCGCGCCTCACCCCCCGTGGCGGTCTCCGACCGAGGCCTCGCGCAGCCGCCGCGCCCCGTAGACGGCTACGCCCACCGACAGCACCGCAGTTCCCGCCACCACCGAGGACAGCGGCAGCGCGAAAGCCAGCACCAGGCAGCCGGACAACCCCAGAGCCGCCATGGCCCGGCCCCTGACACCTGAGTCGAGCGTCCACGCAGATGCGTTCGCGACCGCGTAGTAGACCAACACGGCGAAGGAGGAGAACCCGATCGCGCCGCGCAGGTCCACAGTGGCGGCCAGCAGTGCGACGACGGCACCCACGGCGAGCTCGGCATGGTGCGGAACTTCGAAGCGGGGGTGGACCGCCGCCAGGCCCCGCGGCAGGTGGCCGTCACGGGCCAACGCCAGAACCGTCCTGGACACGCCGAGGACCAGAGCGAGCAGGGACCCCAGCGCGGCCACGGCCGCACCCACCCGGACCACCGGTACCCAGCCGGGTGACCCCGCGGCCCGCACGGCGTCGACCAGCGGCGCTGGCGCCCCGGCGAGGGCCCCCGCCCCGAGTACGCAGAGCACGGCGACGGCGACCGCCCCGTACACCACCAGCGCGATGCCCAGCGCCAGCGGCACCGCCCGCGGAATCGTGCGCGCCGGGTCGCGCACCTCCTCGCCCAGCGTCGCGATCCGCGCATACCCGGCGAAGGCGAAGAACAGTAGCGCCGCAGCTTGCAGGAATCCGCCCGAGCCCACCGCGACCCCCGCCTCGGGGCCGGCGGCCAGGTTTCCCGCGTCGGCGGCCGACGAGGTCAGACATACCGTCACCACCGCCGCCAGCACTGCCAGTACCGCCGCCACGATGGCACGGGTCACCCGGGCCGACTTCTGTACGCCCCCGTAGTTCACCGCCGTAAGAGCCACCACCGAGGCCACCGCCACCGCATGTGCCTGCCGCGGCCAGGCGTAGGCACCCACGGTCAGTGCCATCGCCGCGCAGGACGCGGTCTTCCCGACCACGAACCCCCAACCCGCCAGGTAGCCCCAGAACGGTCCGAGTCGCTCCCGTCCGTACACGTACGTACCGCCGGAAGCCGGATAGCGCACGGCCAGTCGGGCCGAGGCCATCGCATTGAAGTAGGCCACCGCGCCGGCCGCCAACAGTGCCGCAAGCAGCCCGGGAGCAGTGCCGGCGGCCCGCGCCGCGGGCCCGAGCGCGGCGAAGATGCCGGCTCCCACCATGGCGCCCAGCCCGACCAGCACCGCATCACTTACACCCAGGCTTCGCCGCAACTCCGTCACGATCAGGCAGGCTAGCCCGTGGCCGAAGTCCCACCGCCATCGGCCAGCAGGTCCTCACCTTCCCGTTGCTCCGCCCAACGGCTCCGCTGCCGTTCCCACCCCTCCAGGGCGGTCAGGCAGGCGTGGTCCAGGTGGCGCAGGCCGCTCAGCTCCAGCCGCACGGGGCGGTCCGTGGGCAGCCGGTCCAGGGCGTCCAACAACTTGGGCAAGCGCAAGAAGGTCGCGTTCCCCAGCACGTCCACCCGCAAGGCCGACCCGTCCGCCTCAAGCACCGTCTCGATGTGCACGTGGGAGGTCTCCCAGGCCGATTTGGCGACAGCCAGGGCCAGTCCGAGCAACACCCCTTCGAAGAGGTTCGTGGCCACGATCGCGCCGGCCGTCACCACCAGCACCACCGCTTCCCCCGGGTGTGAGCCCACAGGGCGCGCACCGTCCGCACCGGTAGCAGTTTCCACCCCGCGTGCAGCAGCACGCCTGCGAGGGCGGCCAGCGGGATCGCCCCCAGCGCCGTGGGCAGCAAGACGGCGAACAACAACAGCCAGCCCCCGTGCAACACCCGAGAGGCCCGGGTGCGGGCCCCGGCCTCCACGTTGGCCGCGCTCCGCACGATCACCGCGGTCATGGGTAGTGCACCCAGCAGCCCGCACACGGTGTTTCCTACGCCCTGCGCCACCAACTCGCGGTCGTAGTGCGTCCGCGGCCCCTCGTGCATCCGGTCCACAGCGGCAGCGCTGAACAAGGTCTCCGCCGAGGCGATCAGCGCCAGCGCCAGTACGGTGCCGAGCGCACTCACCGACCACAGGGCCCCCAGGTCCTCCACGGTCGGTGGCGCCACGGCCGAGAGGACCCCGGTCACCTCCACCTTCGCCACCGGCAGTCGCAGTAGCGCGGCTGCCGCAGTCGCCGCGACCACCCCGACCAGCGCCCCCGGAGCCATCCGGGCGAGCGTGGGGAAGCGTCGCCACACCACCATGAGAGCGATCGTGCCGGCTCCCAACCCGACGGAGCTCCACTCCACTTCGGCGCCCAGTGTGAGGAAGCCCCCGAGTTTGTCCAGAGTCCGACCCGGCGCCCGGACATCCCCGAGCGCGTAGAGCTGTCCGGCGATCAACACCAACCCGATGCCCGCCAGCATTCCCTGGACCACCGCCACCGAGATCGCCCTGAACCAGCGCCCCAGCCGCAACGCGCCCATCACCACCTGAACCACTCCGGCGGCCAGTACCAGCATCCCCAGCGCACGCAGCCCATGGGTGTGTACGGCCTCGTACACGAGCACCGTGAGCCCTGCGGCGGGTCCGCTCACCTGAAGGGCACTCCCGCGAAACCAGCCCGTCACCAGACCTCCGACGACACCGGTGATCAGCCCCAGTTCGGCAGGCACCCCGGAAGCGACGGCCACCCCCACACAGAGGGGCAGTGCGACGAGCGCGACGACCACCGATGCTCCGAAGTCGGCCCGTAAAGTGCTGGCCCCAGGCATATGAAGGCTCCCTGTCCACGAGGTTGACGGCCTTCAGGAGCCTGGCCTGTGGGGCCTCTTCCCCCACAGGCCCCACAGGGGTCGCGCCGAAGCGCACGCCGCACATGCGCGGATCGTGGTCACAGCACGCCCCGGAGCGTGCCCGGGAGCGCGAAACGGTGCAGACCGGCCGAGGAGTTCCCGGTGGCCTACCCCCGTGAGAGCGTCCCGGGAACGAGCGGGGGCCGTGGCGGCGGTCGAGCCACGCCGACGGACCAGTTCTACCTCACGGTCACACCATCGTGGAGGTACGCAGGGAGCCCGGCCGAAGCGGCACGCTTCGACGCGTCGAAGCGGCGGCAGAGGCGATCTTGAAGAAGTGCGGCGGTGGTCGGGTCGAATCCCGAAGCTTGAGTCACGCGGCAACCCCGCTGAGCGCACGCGGGTGCCGCTCGCCCGCAGCCATTCCCAAGCGGATCGCGGCCTCTGCCTCGCGCTCGGACAGACCCGCGTGCCGGGCGGTCTCGGCGAGGACGGCGGCGACCTGGGCGCGGTCCAGTCGGCCCGCACCGCACAGGGTGCCGAGGTTGAACGCGGCTCGGTTGAGGGGATCGTTATGGGTACCGGGCTGGCCTACCCGCATCTGTGGCCGGACGAGCAGGACACAACGAGGGCGGCAGCCGAGTCCGTACTCGGTGATGTGCCCCCGTTGTGCCCTGCTCGCTCAGCCTGACCGCGTTGGTGCAGGTCAAAGGAGATCGTCAGCGGTAGTTCACGAACTGGATCGCGAAGTCCAGGTCCTTGCCCTTGAGGAGCTGTTGCACGGCTTGGAGGTCGTCGCGGCTCTTCGAGCTGACCCGTAGCTCGTCGCCCTGCACCTGTGCCTTGACGCCCTTCGGGCCCTCATCGCGAATGATCTTCGCCACCTTCTTGGCGTTCTCCTGGGAGATGCCTTCCTCGATCGTGGCGAAGATCTTGTACTCCTTGCCGGAGAGCTGCGGCTCGCCGGCATCCAGTGCCTTCAGCGAGATGCCCCGCTTGACCAGCTTGGTCTCGAAGACGTCGAGGATGGCCTTGACCCGCTCCTCCGAGTTCGCCTCCATGAGGATCTTCTCGCCGGACCAGGAGATCGAAGCCCCGACGTTCTTGAAGTCGTAGCGCTGCGAGATCTCCTTCGCCGCCTGGTTGAGGGCGTTGTCGACCTCCTGCCGCTCGACCTTCGAGACGATGTCGAAACTGGAGTCGGCCATGTCCTGTGGCTCCTTGAAGTCGGATGTGAATGCTCAGACGGTCGTGCGCCCGGACGCTGCCGGACCGCTCCGCAAAGCCTAGTGCTGTGACCGGGATGGTTCACCGGGTCGTTCTCCCGGCCGTGGAGTCGGCCACCGCCGGCGGCCGGAGCGCTGATCAATCCGGTGGCGGAGCACCCCCGAGCATCAGGTATCGTTTACGTCGTTGCCACGGAGCACCACCGCGAGGGGGGCTCGAAGGCGATATCCCATGGCGGTGTGCCCGAGTGGCCAATGGGAGCGGACTGTAAATCCGTCGGCTTAGCCTACCCAGGTTCGAATCCTGGCGCCGCCACATGGTAGATACGGCCCCTGATCTGCGTAAATGCAGATCAGGGGCCGTATCTGTGCCCGAGGGGTGCGCCGTACCGCAGCCCTCCTGGAGTTCCTCGGGTGGCGTCGGTCGGGCTGTGTGAAGAAGCCGGGCGTCCTGCCTGGCGTAGCCCCTGTCGGCCCGAGGGCGACAGGGGCTACGGCTCCCCGAGGGACGGCTGCCCGGGGCCACCCCGTCAGGGGTGGCCCGCCCAGGCCCCGTCGGAGGGTCCCCCCGCCGGCCGGCTGGCCCACCGGAACGGGTGCCGCGCGCCACTGTCCAGTTCGTGGGTGGGGCGGCACGTGGTGGGGATGGGGATGTCCTGGGGGAGGACGGGGAAGTACCCCGCCAGTCGCACCGCGTGGAGCATGCGGCGCGTCCTGAGGGGCAGGCAGGCCAGCCAGAGCCGCTTGCCGTACAGGTGGAGCCTGCGGTCCGTTTCCAGCAGCGGCTGCGCCCCGCTGCTGTCGATGAAGGAGACGCCGCACAGGTCGGCGACCACGTCGCGACCCTCGGCGTGCAGTGTGGCGTTGTGGAGTGCTTGCCGCATCAGAGGAGCGGTCTTCAGGTCCGCCTCGCCGTAGAGCGCCACGAGGGTGCGGTGCTGATGCACGGTGTTGATCGCGTGAAGGTGCATGCCGGCTCCAGCCATAGGCGGGGTGGGAAGTCCGCCGAGGTCTGGAGCGGCACCTGATGTGGTGCTCGCCGGAGGAACAGCGAGCCCGTGTAGTTGCCACGTTAGCTGTCCGGTGTGCCTGATCGCCGGGCATCGTGAGAAATGTGGGTGGATGTTCGAATTTCTGTCGCCGCCGGCTCGCACGGGCGCGGGCACCGGTGGGCCCGTCTGGCCGGATTCCACCCGGTCAGCCTTCATCTGCGGTGCGACCTGGGACGCGCCCGCCCTTGGAAACGGCGGAGCCCGGCCGTGTGACGACCTGGAGGGCCACGTCGACGAGCTTGCGGTTCTCCTCGCGAGCGGTGGTGCGTAGCGCCCGGAAGGCCTCGTCGAGACTGGAGTTCAGGCGGTGCGCCAAGAACCCCTTGGCCTGCTCGATGATGACACGGCTGTCCAGGGCGTGTTGGAGCTGTCTGGCCAGTAACTCCCGCCGTTGCGAAGCCCGTTCCTGGAGGATCCCTATCGTGGCGATGTCCGCGAGGGCCTGCCCGAGCATGGCGTTGCGGTCGTCCAGGATGTCGGCCCTGCCGCAGAACAGGTTGAGCGCTCCGATGACCTGCCCGTTGTGCCGCATCGGCAGTGCGCACACGCCGTGGAAGCCCTCCTGGCGGGCTGCCTTGGCGAACGGGGGCCAGGGGAGGGCGCTCGCCGGAACAGTGGGGTCCGGGTCGCTGTAGTCGATCCGGCGCTGCTCGGTGTAGCAGGCCACGCACGGACCCTCGTATCCCTGGAGTTGTAGGAGTTCGAGCAGTCGGGCCTTCTCGCTTGAGGCCGCGATCAGATGGAGGCGCCCCTGCGGGTTCGTCAGCAGGATGCCGGCGGCCTCGACGTCGAGCAGGGACACACAGTGCCCTGCGAGCCGGTTGAGGAATTCGATGATGTCGAAGTCTTCGACGAGTGTGTCCGCAAGGTCGACGAAGGCCGAAATGAGGGCTTCTTCGGTTGCCATGGTGCGCGCCTGCTCACTCTTCCTCGTTGTGGTCGGTGGATCGGTCGTGGTCGTGTCCGTCGTTGTCCTGAGGCTCGAAGGTCACTACTCCTTCCAGGAGTTGTTCGGCGATGCTGGAGAGCGGCAGCCCCGCGCTGAACGCGTGGGCGCGAAGCCTTGAGAAGGCTTCCTCGATGGGTACGGCCATTTGCGAGGCCGCCATTCCGGTGGCCTGGTAGATCTTGAGGCTGTCTTCTCCCACCCCGAGGGCGGCTCGTTCCTGGCCGCCGCTCTGCTGGGAGAGTGCGAGGAGCTGGTCCAGTGCGATCCCGGCCAACAGCATGGCGTCGCCTGACTGCTCCTGTGCGAGCGGGCCGGGCCGGTAGCGGTAGAGGGACAGGGTTCCCAGCCGTACGGCTCCCACCTGGAGCGGGAACGCGAACACCGCACGTACGCCCTCGCCGTGGGCCAGCGGGGCGAAGCCGGGCCACCGGTCGAGCAACCCGGGATGTGACAGGTCGGGGTGCATCGCGGGGTCCCTGGCTTCCCAGGCGTCGACGCTGGGCCCCTCGCCCACGGTGATTTGTAAGTCCTCCATGACCGCGGACGTGCGATCCGTCGTATGGAGGGCGCCGCGCCGTTCGCCGCGGCCGATGAGGACGGCTGCCGCGTCGACACCGCAGATGCTCACAGCGGCTTTGCAGATGGTGCTCATGTCGGGCTCGTCTGGTGCGGCGAGTTCCCGGAGCGACCGACGCAGGTCCGCCGCGCGCCGGGTCATTTCCTCACCGTCCTTTCCGGACGGGTCGTTGGTGTGGTGGCCCAGTGCCCCCCTGGGAGGTCCCTCCGCTGTGCGATTCTTCAGGGGATGCTCATTGGCTGCGGTAGCCATGGGCGGGACGGATGCACTGCCACGAAGATTCATCGTCGTTCTACCTCCGAACTCCCACCCTCGCCCGATCGGCGGCGCGGGGGAGCGGGCTAAAGGGGCAGTCGTGACAGTCGAACAGCCCCGCCGGGCAGACCGAACAGATCACCCGGAGGGACCGAACGGCCTCGAACGCCCGGTTCGGATGGCGGTGCCAAGGGCGTACGAGCCCGTCCGTGGAAGTGCCGGGCATCGGGGCGTTGACCAGCATGGACGAGTAGCCGCGCCCTCCCTTGACAGGTCCTCGGCTGGCCGGAGCGGGAGGGGCGGGTCAACATGAGGTGTGCACACTGACGTGTTGATCGTGGGCGCCGGACCGGTGGGACTGACCGCGGCCGTGGAACTGCGCAGACGCGGCGTGGACTGCCGCCTCGTGGATCGGCTGCCGGCCCGACTGCCCTACGCCAAGGCGGTGGGCGTCCAGCCGAGGACCCTGGAGATCTGGGACCGGATGGGGCTGGTGCGCGCCGCTCTGGAAGCTGCCCTGCCCATGCGCGGTCAGCTGATCTACGCCAACGGCGTGGAACGGGCCCGGATCGAACTGGGCCTGCCGCCGGACGTCCCGTACGGTTTCGCGGCCCTGCCGCAGTACGAGACCGAGCGGATCCTTGAAGAGCACCTCGGGCGTTTCGGCACCCGGATCGAGCGGGCCACCACACTGGTGTCCTTCGCTCAGGACAGCCACGGGGTACTCAGCCGGCTCACCGGGCCCCAGGGCGAGGAGTTGGAGGTGCGGTCCCGGTACCTCGTCGGTTGCGACGGTGCCCACAGCGTGGTTCGCAAGTCGCTCGGGCTGACCTTCGAGGGCGGCGCGTTCCCCGAGGAGTACATGCTCGCCGACGTCGAGGTCGATTGGACCCTGCCGCCCGACTACGGCGTCCGGGCCACCCACCGCGATGCGCAAGGGGTGGTGGACGACCTCCTGGTCTGCATTCCGTTGCCCGGCGAGCACCGCTACCGGGTGTCGGCGATGGTTCCGCCGGAGCTGTCCGTCCAGGGCGGGAGTACCGGCCGTGATGAGGTGGCGCATGGTCTGGAAGGCGGGCGCGCACCGGGGTTGCAGCACATCCAGGCGGTTCTCGACCGGCTCGCCCCCGAGCCGACGACCGCGTCCGCACTGCGCTGGTCGTCCGTGTTCCGGATCAGTCACCGGCTGGTGGACCGCTACGGGAAGGGCCGGGTCTTCGTCGCCGGGGACGCCGCGCACATCCATCCCCCGACCGGGGCCCAGGGGATGAACACCGGCGTCCAGGACGCCTACAACCTCGCGTGGAAGCTGGCCCTGGCCCTGACCGACACGGCGCACCCCGAGCTCCTCGCGAGCTATGACGCCGAACGGCGCCCTGTCGGCGAGGAGGTCGTGGACCGTACGGTTCGGCACGCGGTCGAGGGCATCGAGGCCGATTCCGCGGATCCCGAGGATGTGTTGGTGCGCGAGGCCCAGTTGCTCGTGGGCTATCCGACGAGTCCGGTGGTGGGCCCCGCCACTGTGGCCCAGGCCGGTCCGGCGGCCGGCGAACGGGCCCCGGACTGCGGTGGTATGACCGGGTCCATCGCCACGTACCCGATGAGGCTGTTCGACCTGCTGCGGGACCGAGGCCATCTGCTGCTGCTCTACGCGGATGCGGCAGAGGATGCGGCGCTGCTACGGGAACTGGCTGCTGTGAGCAGGGGGTTGAGTCGAGGCGAGGTGGAGCCCTGCACGCTGTTGGTGCCCGGTGTCCCGGCAGGGGGGTTCCCCGGTCCGGTCTACCGCGACGGTGCGGGCGAGTTCCGGCGCGGGTACGGCGTGGAGCGTTGTGCGGCGTTCCTGGTGCGCCCCGACGGCTACCTGGGGACCCGACTCAGCCCGCCGAGCGTGGCCGCGTTGTCGGAACACCTGGAAGGCGTCTTCCGGCTCTGAGGCCACCCCGAGGGGCCGACGCCCCGACGACCACAAGCCCTCCGCGGCCCGGGTTCGTCAGTTGCCCGCGATGTCCTTGACCGCCACGCTGACCGGAGTGGAGCCGGAGACGAGTTCGAGGGTCAGGCCCGCGGTCGCGGGCGTTTCGACGAGCTCGGCGAGCACGGCCGCCACGTCCTCCCGCGGGATCGGGCCGCGCCCGGTGCTGGCTTCCAGCCGGACCAGGCCGCTGCCGGGAGCGTCCGTGAGCCCCCCGGGGCGCAGGACCGTCCACCCCAGGCCCAGCCGAGTGCGGACGTGGTCGTCAGCCGCCCCCTTGGCCCGCAGGTAGACGTCGAACACCTCGTCTCCCCGGCGGTGGGCGTCGGCGCCCATGGAGGAGACGATCAGGAAGCGGGACACGGCAGCCCGTTCGGCCGCGTCGGCGAAGAGGACCGCCGCCGCGCGGTCCACGGTGTCCTTGCGCGCCACTGCGCTTCCGGGGCCGGCACCCGCGGCGAAGACCGCCACGTCGGCGCCCTGGAGAATGGCGGCGACCTGTTCCAGCGGGGCCCGCTCCAGATCGCAGTAGACCGGTTCGGCCCCTGCTTCGCGGAGGTCGTCGCCCTGCTGCGGGTCGCGGATGATCCCCGCGACCTCGTGGCCGCGTGCGGAGAGCATCCGCTCCAGTCGCAGCGCGATCTTTCCGTGTCCACCAGCGATGACGATGCGCATGTCACGACCGTACGCCGTGCTGCCGCTACCCGCCCCGACAACCCGCCTGGGTGCGTGTCAACGTCCCGAGGCGGGGCACCCGCGTCGGCGCCGTGCACACGCCCAAGGGCACGTCGCCGCCTGTGCCCTACGGCTCAGGCTCGGGGCGGGACTGGCGTGGCAGGTCCAGGGCCACCGCGACGGCGGAGTCGCAGTACTCGCGGACCGCGCTGGTGCGGGCGACGATCCGGCCCCGATGGACGACGATGCGGCTGTAGCCGAGGGAGAGCGCCCCCGCGACGCTTTCGCCGCGCACGGCGAGCAGCTCGGCCGGGAAGCCGGCCTCCACTCGGACCTCCGGCAGGCCCATGGCCGCCCGGGGCGCCGCGCTGACCGCGCCGTACGCATCGAGGGGGCGCAGCCCGCCCTGGGAGGCGAGGAGGTAGGCGGCCTCCAGCGGGTCGCCCCGCCCGACGGGGTTGGCGGCGTCGCGCAGGGCCCCGCTGCCCGCGGCGATCCGCACCCCGGCGGCGCGGAGGAGCCGTACGGGCGCCGGTCGCGGTGAGCGCGGCTGTTGGGCCCCGCAGCCGCCCTGGGGAAGGCAGGTGACGGTGACTCCGGCGGCGGCGAGTTGGTCGGCGGCGCGCCGGGCGGCTTCCAGGGGGAGACGGGCGAGTCCGGCGCAGGGGCCGAGGGTGACGCCGGCGCGCAGGCCGCCGGCTTGGGAGGCGAGTCGAGCGAGTCGGGCGGGGTCGTCGGCGTCCGTGTGGAGGTCCGCGGGAAGGCCGTGTTCGGCGGCGAGGTCCAGGACCGCTTCGGTGAAGCCGGAGGGATCCGGGTCCAGGTCGGGGCAGCCTCCGACCACCGCGGCGCCCATCTTGACCGCGTCGCGCAGCATGGCGAGCCCGTTGGCGCCGGCCAGGCCGGTCAGGAGCCTTGGCATGGCGGCGGCGGTGAGGTCGGTGAGCCCGCGCAGGGAGCGGCGGGCTTGCAGGACTGCCGCCAGCGGCCCCAGGCCGTGGGGTTCACCGAGGCCCACGTGGGCGCGCATCGCGGTGGCGCCGTGTCCGAGCTGGAGTAGGGCGGCTTCGGTGGCCCGGCGCTGTACTTCCTCGGGTTCGTGGGAGACGGGTCCCTCGGCGTCCGCGGTGAGGGCGGTGTCGGCGTGAGCATGGGGTTCCGCGGGGGCCGGCAGTAGGAGGTATCCAGTCAGATCGATGCGAGTGGCAGGGTGGGCGGGGAGGCTGCCGGCGGTGCCGACGGCTTCGATCCGGCCACCAGAGAGTTGTACGTCGACGTTGCGGCCGTCGGTCAGCCGGGCCCCGCTGAGCACCAGCGTCGTCTGCTCCGGGCCGCCGTCGCTGCTTCCGTCGCCGCGGGGGCTGTTGTGGGCCGGGGGCTGGGGCTGGCTGTCGGGCATCGCGGGCTCCTGAAACTCGGGCGTTCCTGGACCGGCCGGGATCCCGGCGACCGGCCCGGCAGGGGGTGGCGGCAGGCGGGTCGCACGTCAAGATCGCTCAGCGCGGTCCGAGCCTACGGGCTGGTTGGTGTTCGGTGGTGGACCAGCGCGCGGCGCAGGACGCGGTGCGTCGCCGACCGGCGGACCCCTGGCGGGCGGCGCGCAGGCGCGGCGGGGCGTGCTCGGTCCTGCGCGGAACGGGCTGGTGAGAGGCGGATGGGGCCGCTGAGGTGGGTGCGTTAACGGATTTGGGCGTTCGGCGAGGGACCGTGTAATGTCTTCATCGCTCGCCCCAATAGCTCAGTCGGTAGAGCGTCTCCATGGTAAGGAGAAGGTCTACGGTTCGATTCCGTATTGGGGCTCTGGTGTGAGAGGTTCCCCGTCTTCGGATGGGGAACGGATCACATCAAAGCGGTGTAGCTCAGTCGGTAGAGCAAGCGGCTCATAATCGCTGTGTCACCGGTTCAAGTCCGGTCACCGCTACACGTAGTAGCCGATTGTGGGGTCGGTCCTCCGGTCGGCTACTGTTGTCTGCGTTCATCCGTCCATCCGTCAAGGAGCACTCACGTGGCTGCCACCGACGTCCGCCCGAAGATCACGCTGGCCTGCGTGGAGTGCAAGGAGCGGAACTACATCACCAAGAAGAACCGGCGCAACAACCCGGACCGTCTTGAGATGAAGAAGCACTGCCCGCGCTGCAACTCGCACACTGCGCACCGCGAGACCCGCTGATCCAGCGGTATCGCGTAATACAGGCACAGGCATGAGGTCGTCCCCCGTTATCGGGGGGCGGCCTCGTGTCGTTTCCGTTGTCGCGGGTCGGGTGCACCGGCCGGTCGTTCGTACTGAAATCTGGAGGAAGTGAGCCATGGCGCTCGACCAGTCCTTCGTGGGGCGGTCCTACCCGCCCACCGATCCCTACGAGGTCGGCCGCGAGAAGATCAGGGAGTTCGCTGAGGCGATCGGTGATGCCAATGCGGCATACGTCGACGCGGACGCGGCCAAGGCGCTCGGGCACCTCGATGTGATCGCCCCGCCGACCTTCGTTTTCGCGATCACCTTCAAGGCGGCGGGGCAGGTCATCGAGGATCCGCAGTTGGGCCTCGACTACAGCCGGGTGGTGCACGGCGACCAGAAGTTCACCTACACGCGCCCCGTGCGGGCCGGCGACCGGCTGTCGGTCACCACCACCATCGAGGGGATCAAGTCGCTCGCCGGCAACGACATCCTGGACATTCGTGGCGAGGTGCACGACGAGTCCGGACAGCACGTGGTGACGGCCTGGACCAAGCTGGTGTCCCGGGCGGCGGAGGACGGTCCCGCCGTATCCGGTGAGGGGAAGTGACGCAGATGGCAGCGAAGGTCTCTTACGAGGGCGTCGAGGTCGGTACGGAACTGCCGGTGCAGTCCTTTCCCGTGACGCGCGCCACGCTCGTGCGGTACGCGGGAGCCTCCGGCGACTTCAATCCGATCCACTGGAACGAGAAGTTCGCCAAGGAGGTGGGGCTGCCGGACGTGATCGCGCACGGCATGTTCACGATGGCCGAGGCGATCCGGGTGGTCACGGACTGGGTCGGCGACCCGGGTGCCGTGGTCGAGTACGGGGTGCGCTTCACCAAGCCCGTCCTGGTGCCGAACGACGGCGCGGGCGCGGTCGTCGAGGTCAGTGCGAAGGTCGCCGCCAAGCTGGAGGGCAACCGGGTGCGGGTGGACCTGACGGCGATGAGTGCCGGGCAGAAGGTGTTGGGTATGTCCCGCGCCGTGGTCCAGCTCGGCTGACCACCGGGCTGGCGCGGGTTTCGTCGGGGCTGGGTGCGAGCCCGGCGGGGGCGGTCGATCTGGGTCGGCCGCCCCCGGTGCCGTGGTGGGTGCCCGCGAACCCGCTTGACTCAATTAGTGATTGACCACTAACTTAAGTTCATGGTCAGGATGAGCGCGGAGGAGCGCCGGGAGAGCGTCATTCGGGCGGCGATGCACGAGTTCGCCCGGGGCGGTTACCACGGCACCTCCACCGAGGCGATCGCCAAGCGGGTCGGCGTCTCCCAGCCCTACCTGTTCCGGCTCTTCCCCAACAAGCAGGCCATCTTCCAGGCCGCCGCCGAGCGCTGCATCGCCGAAACCCGGCGCGTGATGGTGCAGGCGGCGGACGGGTACGAGCCGGAGCAGGCGTTGGCGGCGATGGCTGACGCCTACACGCGGATGATCACCGAAGAGCCCGACCGGCTGTTGATGCAGATGCAGGTCTACATCGCCGTGTCGGCCGCTGAGGCCGCCGGTGACCACGAGTTCGGGGCCGTGATGCGGGCGGGTTGGCTGGAGCTCTGGGAGTCCGTCCACCTCCCCCTGGGCGCTGATGTCGCCGAGACCACGACTTTCATGGCGCACGGGATGTTGATCAACACCCTGGTGGCCCTGGGGTATCCGCAGGGACACCGGGTGTGGGCAGGTTTCCATCCGGCTTCCCGAGGTGTCGACCCCGACGGTGAGGGTGCCGGCTGACCGTGCCCGCGTCGTCGGGGTGATCGCTGGCCCCCGACCGGGCCCGGAGGGTGGCACGCGGCGGCCGGCTGGCTCCGGTCGCCCATCGCGCGCCCTTGGCTGCTGCTGGGGGTCTGGTGCGGGCAGAGAAGTAAGTGACCAATTACTAACAAGTCGTCCAGGGGTGACGCCAGCACCCCGCCACCGGCACCACACCACCCGCAGGGGGAGAGATGAACCAGAAGTCCCCGTCCACAGCCGGGCGCACCCGCGCCCTGTGGGCGCTCGTCATCACCAGCGTCGCCTCGTTCATGGCCGCCCTGGACAACCTCGTCGTCACCACCGCCCTGCCCTCCATCCGCGCCGACCTCGGCGGGGCGCTGGAGGACCTGGAATGGACGGTCAACGCCTACACCCTCACCTTCGCCGTCCTGCTGATGTTGGGTGCCGCCCTCGGCGACCGGTTCGGTCGTCGCAGGCTGTTCCTCCTCGGCCTCACGGTCTTCACGGCGGCATCCGCCGCTGCGGCGCTCTCACCCGGCATCGGAGCCCTGATCGGTGCCCGAGCGGCGCAGGGCGTGGGCGCGGCGATCATGATGCCGCTCACCCTGACGCTGCTGACCGCCGCCGTACCGGAAGCCCGCCGGGGTATGGCACTCGGCATCTTCAGCGGGGTCACCGGCCTCGCCGTCGCCAGCGGTCCGCTCATCGGAGGCAGCCTCACCGAGCACGTCTCCTGGCAGTGGATCTTCTGGCTGAACGTGCCGGTCGGCCTCGCGCTCCTGCCGCTGGCGCGATTCCGGCTGGCCGAGTCCTCCGCCCCCGACGCCCGACTCGACCTCCTCGGCACCCTGTTGGTCAGCACGGGACTCTTCGGGATCGTCTACGCCCTGGTGAGTGGCAACGCCGACGGCTGGACCAGCGCACCCGTACTCGCCGGGCTCCTCCTCGGAGGCGCGCTGACCGCGGGCTTCGTCCGGCACGGCATCCGTGGCCGCAACCCCATGCTGCCGATGCGGCTCTTCCGCGACCGTGGATTCCTCGGGATCAACCTCGGCAGCCTGCTCATGTACGTGGGCATGTTCGGCTCGATCTTCCTGCTCAGCCAGTTCCTCCAGAACGTCGCCGGCTACTCGCCCACCGAGGCGGGGCTGCGGATGCTCCCGTGGACCGCGATGCCCATGGTGGTGGCCCCGATCGCCGGGCTGCTGACCGACCGGATCGGGGCTCGTCCGGTCGTTGCGACCGGGCTGGGCCTCCAGGCCGTGGGGCTCGCCCTCTTCGCGCTGGTCCTTGAACCCGAGGTCACCTACACCGCCCAGCTCCCCGCCCTCGTCCTGAGCGGCGTGGGCATGGCGCTGTACTTCGCGCCCGCCTACGACGTGGTGATGTCCAGCGTCCGCCCCGAGGAGCGCGGCATCGCCTCCGGGGCGAACAACGCCCTGAGGGAGGTCGGCGGGGCCCTCGGTGTAGCCGTCCTGGCCGCGGTCTTCTCCGCCCGAGGCGGCTACGGCTCCGGGCAGGACTTCACCGACGGCACCGTTCCGGCCCTGTGGATCGGCGCGGGCGCGGTGGCGCTGGCCGCGGGTCTGGCACTGCTCATCCCGAGCCGGAAGGCTCGCCGCCCCGTCGCGGCCGGTGACGGTGCGCCAGGCGTCGGGGAGACGGAGAAGGAGGCCGTGCCGGCCTGAGGGCAGGCGGGGGAACGGGCCTGGGCGAGCGCGCGGCCTCGGGGGGACCGCCCAGGCCCGGCCCGTACTCTTGTCCCCGTGCAGGAACTCACCGACGCCCCCCTCGCCCCTTTGACCACCTTCCGTCTGGGCGGCCCGGCCGCCCGACTGGTGACAGCGACCACCGACGCCGAAGTGGTCGACGCCGTACGGGCCGCGGACGACGCGGGCACCCCCCTACTGGTCATCGGCGGTGGCAGCAACCTCGTCATCGGTGACAAGGGTTTCGACGGCACTGCCCTGCGCATCGCCACCCGTGGCTTCGAGTTGGAGGGCACCCGGCTGGAGCTCGCCGCCGGCGAGGTGTGGGCCGACGCGGTGGCCCGCACCGTGCAGGCGGGCCTCGCCGGCGTCGAATGCCTCGCCGGCATCCCCGGGTCGGCGGGGGCCACCCCCATCCAGAACGTGGGGGCCTACGGCCAGGAGGTCTCCAGCACCATCACCGAGGTCCTGGCCTACGACCGCACTGCCCGGGAGACGGTGACGCTGTCCAACGAGGACTGCGCTTTCTCCTACCGCCACAGTCACTTCAAGGAGCACCCCGACCGGTACGTGGTCCTACGGGTGCGTTTCGAGTTGGAGGACGCGGGTGGCCTTTCCGCGCCGCTGAAGTACCCCGAGACCGCGCGGGCGCTGGGCGTCGATGCGGGGGACCGGGTGCCCGCGGCGCTGGCCCGCGAGACGGTGCTGCGGCTGCGCGCGGGCAAGGGCATGGTGCTGGACCCGACTGACCACGACAGTTGGTCGGCAGGTTCCTTCTTCACCAACCCGATCCTGACCGAGGGCGCCTTCGAGGAGTTCCTCGTGAGGGTGCGGGACCGCCTGGGCCCGGACGTCACCCCGCCCGCCTTCCCCGCGGGGGAGGGGCGGACCAAGACGTCCGCGGCCTGGCTGATCGACCGGGCGGGCTTCACCAAGGGCTACGGGTCGGGGCCCGCCCGCATTTCCACCAAGCACACCCTGGCCCTGACCAACCGTGGTGCGGCCACCACGGCAGACCTCCTCGCCCTGGCCCGTGAGGTGGTCGAGGGCGTCCGGGACGCCTTCGGCGTGACCTTGGTCAACGAGCCGGTGATGGTCGGCGTCGAGATCTGACCCACCGCGGCGGCCCGCCGAAGGTCCGGGCCCCACCCGGGCCCGGGCCGCGGTCCCGTCGCGGCCCGGACCCGGAGGTCCTCAGTACGCCACGCCGACGGCGCGCCGGATCGTGGCCGGGGCGCGCATCAGGGACAGCATGGCGTGGGCCACGTCCGCGCGGCCTATCGAGCGGGCGCTGCGCGGATTCCCGCCGAGCACCGTGCGGTAGGTGCCGGTCAGGCAGTGGTGGGTGAGGCGGGGGGGACGTACGGAGGTCCATTCGCTCCGGCTGCGTTCCAGCTCCCACTCCATGTCGGTGAGGTCCTCGTACATGGGAGCGAAGGCTGCTTTCACCACGGGGGCGAGCAGCCGGTCCATCCACGGTTCGTCGGCGGGGGGCGCGCCGAGCGGTGCGGCGCTGACCACCAGAAGTCGCCGGGTCTCCTCCGCTTCCATCGCCAGCAGGAGCGAGCGGGTCAGTACGGTGGCGATGCCCGCGTCGCTCCGCCGGTTCGCACCGAGGGCGGAGAGGACCACATCGCGTCCGGCCACCGCCTTGCGCAGGGCTTCGGGGTCGCGTAGGTCGCAACGGAACACTTCCAGTCCGGGTCCGGAGACGGTCAGCCGTGCCGGGTCGCGCACCACCGCCGTGACCTGGTGGCCGGCGGCCAGGGCCTGTCGCACGAGTTCCTGGCCGATCCCGCCGGTGGCACCACATACGGAAAGCCTCATTGCGCACCCCTCTCCGGGTGAGTAAGTATTCACTCACCCTTAGGGTGAGTGAACGCTCACCCCTCGTCAAGCCCCACGGTCGTCTTCCGGCCGGACTCCCCGGAGGCCCCATGCAGCCGCTCCGACAACCTGCTCGCGCCCGGATCCTCGACGCCGCCGCCCACCTGATGCGCACCATCGGGCTGGCCCGCGCCACCACCAAGGAGATCGCCAAGGCGGCCGGCTGCTCGGAGGCCGCGCTGTACAAGTACTTCCCCAGTAAGGAAGACCTCTTCGTGCACGTGCTCGACGAGCGCCTCCCCGGGCTGGTGCCGCTGCTCACCGAGATGATCAAGGATCCGGGCGACCGGGACCTGGAGGAGAACCTCACCGCGATCGCGCGCAGCGCCACGCTCTTCTACGAGTCCAGTGTCCCCATCGGCGCCTCGCTCTTCGCCGAGCCGGCCCTGCTACGCCGTCACCGCGAAGGCCTGCGCAAGCTCGGTACCGGGCCCTACCGGCCGCTGGAGGACCTGGCCGCCTACCTAAGGGCGGAGCAGCAGACGGGGCGGGTGCGGGCCGAGGCCGATCCGGACGCGGCGGCGGCACTCCTCCTGGGTGCCTGTAGCCAACGGGCCCTGATCTCGCCCTTCCTGACCGAGGAGGCGGTGCGCCCGTTGGACGACCTGGACGAGTTCGCCGCAGCGATCGCCCGCACGGTGGTCCGCGGCATCGCCGCCGACCCCGCCTGAAATCCCGCCCGGGCTTCCGCGGGTACGGCCCCTCAGGCCAACCAGGCGTCGATGCCGGCCGACAGCTTCGCCTGCACCTCCGCCGGCGCCGCCGAGGCGCGCACCGACTGCCGGGCCAACTCGGCGAGCTCGACGTCGGTGAAGCCGTGGTGCCGGCGGGCGATCTCGTACTGGGCGGCCAGCCGGGAGCCGAACAGCAGCGGGTCGTCCGCGCCGAGCGCCATCGGCACTCCGGCGTCGAAGAGGGTCCGCAGCGGCACGTCCTGGGGCTTCTCGTAGACGCCGAGCGCCACGTTCGAGGCGGGACAGACCTCGCAGGTCACCCCCCGCTCGGCGAGTTTGCGCAGCAGCCGGGGGTCCTCCGCGGCGCGCACGCCGTGGCCGATCCGGGAGGCGTGCAGATCGTCCAGACAGTCCCGGACGGAGGCCGGGCCGGTCAGTTCGCCGCCGTGCGGGGCGGCGAGCAGGCCGCCTTCCCGGGCGATCGCGAAGGCCCGGTCGAAGTCCCGGGCCATCCCGCGACGCTCGTCGTTCGACAGGCCGAAGCCGACCACGCCGCGGTCGGCGTAGCGCACGGCGATCCGAGCCAGGGTGCGGGCATCGAGTGGGTGCTTCATCCGGTTCGCGGCCACCAGGACCCGCATGCCCAGACCGGTCTCACGGGAAGCGGAATCGACCGCGTCCAGGATGATCTCCATGGCGGGAATCAACCCGCCCAGCAGGGGGGCGTACGAGGTGGGGTCGACCTGGATCTCCAGCCAGCCGGCACCATCCCGGACGTCTTCCTCTGCGGCCTCGCGCACCAGTCGCCGGATGTCCTCTGGCTCGCGCAGACAGGAGCGGGCGGCATCGTAGAGCCGCTGGAAACGGAACCAGCCGCGCTCATCGGTGGCGCGCAGTTTGGGCGGCTCCCCCGCGGTCAGCGCGTCCGGGAGGCGCACCCCGTACTTGTCGGCGAGTTCGAGCAGCGTCGACGGGCGCATCGAGCCCGTGAAGTGCAGGTGCAGATGGGCCTTCGGCAGAAGCGTGAGATCGCGTGCGTGCTCCATCCGGTGATCCTGCCGCACGGACGGGAGGTTTGGGAGGGCGTTTTCCCGATCGTGCACCCCTCGAACGCGGAAGCGGGCGCCCCCCAGGTGAAGGACGCCCTCTTCCGACCTTCGGCCGCCGGGTCTCAGGCCTTGGCCTCGGCCAGCAGCTTCTGGATCCGAGACACGCCCTCGACCAGGTCCGCATCGCCCAGCGCGTACGACAGGCGCAGGTAGCCGGGTGTGCCGAAGGCCTCGCCCGGGACGACCGCGACCTCCACCTCGTCGAGGATCAGGGCGGCCAGCTCCACGGAGGTCTGCGGGCGCTTGCCGCGGATCTCCTTGCCGAGCAGTTCCTTCACCGACGGGTAGGCGTAGAAGGCGCCCTCCGGGGTCGGGCACAGCACGCCGTCGATCTCGTTGAGCATCCGAACGATGGTCTGGCGGCGCCGGTCGAACGCCTCACGCATCTTCGCGACGGCTTCCAGATCACCGGAGACCGCGGCCAACGCGGCGATCTGGGCCACGTTGGAGACGTTCGAGGTGGCGTGCGACTGCAGGTTGGTCGCGGCCTTCACCACGTCCTTGGGGCCCACGATCCACCCCACCCGCCAGCCGGTCATCGCGTACGTCTTGGCGACGCCGTTGACCACGATGCACTTGTCGCGCAGCTCGGGCACGAGCGCGGGCAGCGAGGTGAACTTCGCGTCGCCGTACACCAGGTGCTCGTAGATCTCGTCGGTGAGCACCCACAGGCCGTGCTCGGCGGCCCAGCGGCCGATGGCCAGCGCGTCGGCCTCGCTGTAGACCGCGCCCGTCGGGTTGGAGGGCGAGACGAAGAGAACGACCTTGGTCTTCGCGGTGCGCGCCGCCTCCAGCTGATCGACGGAGACCCGGTAGCCGGTGGTCTCATCGGCGACGACCTCCACCGGAACGCCGCCGGCCAGGCGGATCGACTCGGGGTAGGTGGTCCAGTACGGGGCCGGGACGATGACCTCGTCGCCCGGGTCGAGGATCGCGGCGAAGGCCTCGTAGATCGCCTGCTTGCCGCCGTTGGTGACCAGCACCTGGGCCGGGTCGACCTCGTATCCGGAGTCCCGCAGGGTCTTCGCAGCGATCGCGGTCTTCAGCTCGGGCAGACCGCCGGCAGGCGTGTAACGGTGGTACTTGGGGTTGCGGCAGGCCTCGACGGCCGCTTCGACGATGTAGTCCGGGGTCGGGAAGTCGGGCTCGCCGGCGCCGAAGCCGATCACCGGACGGCCCGCGGCCTTGAGGGCCTTGGCCTTGGCGTCTACGGCGAGGGTCGCGGACTCGGAAATCGCGCCGATGCGGGCGGAGACCCGGCGCTCGGTGGAAGGGGTTTCTGAGGTCATGCGGCCAATCGTCCCAGACCGCAATCACGGCCGGGGAACCGTTTCAGGGAACGGACCCGGAGGTTTCAGAGGACGGACCCAGACGTTTCTGTTCGACGTTGGGCTCAAGAGCACGTACACTCACCTGTCGTTGGCCTCCACTGACCACACCTTTCCGAGCACTCGGTGCATCCGGGCGGATGCGGTAGGTTGGGGCAAGCAAAGGGTCGTAGCTCAATTGGTAGAGCACCGGTCTCCAAAACCGGCGGTTGGGGGTTCAAGTCCCTCCGGCCCTGCTCCACACTCCTTCGCCGGACGTGTGCTGCAGGTAACGTACTTAGATGCACCGCCGTGCGGCTCAACCGGGCGCGGCACGGCCATGACCCGGATTCAGGTGAGATGACGTGACGGACGCCTTGGGCTCCATCGACATGCCTGACGCCGAGGACGAGACCCGCGAGAAGAAGTCCCGCAAGGGCGGTAAGCGCGGTAAGAAGGGCCCTCTGGGTCGTCTCGCGCTCTTCTACCGTCAGATCGTCGCGGAACTCCGCAAGGTCGTCTGGCCGACGCGAAGCCAGCTGACGACGTACACCTCCGTGGTGATTGTCTTCGTTGTCATCATGATCGCTCTGGTTACCGTGATTGACTATGGGTTCCAGGAAGCCATCAAGTACGTCTTCGGCTGATCCCCGCGGAGGGCGGCGCCTTGACCGGCTGCCGCCCGTTTTCGCATGTTCCACCCCATTTGTAACCAGGAAGAAGCAGCCACCGTGTCTGACCCGAACCTGAACGCGAGCCACGACTCCGTCGAGTCCGTCGAGGACCAGCTCGACATCGTCGAGGCGGCGGACGCTGTGGACCCCGACCAGGCCGAGGCTGCCGACGCCGAGGCGGGCACGCCGGCCGAGCAGGCCGCGCTGCACGTCGAGGGCGAAGAGGACGAAGCGGGCGAGGAGACGGCCCCAGAGGCCGTGGCCGAGCTCGACGAGGACGTCGCGGAAGAGCCGGCCGAGGCCGAGGTGGAAGCAGCAGCCGCCCCCGAAGAGCCGGTCGACCCCACCGAGGCCCTGCGCGAGGAGCTCCGCTTGCTCCCCGGCGAGTGGTACGTGATCCACACCTACGCCGGCTACGAGAAGCGGGTGAAGGCGAACCTGGAGCAGCGAGCCGTCTCGCTGAACGTCGAGGAGTTCATCTACCAGGCTGAGGTCCCCGAGGAAGAGATCGTCCAGATCAAGAACGGCGAGCGCAAGAACGTCCGCCAGAACAAGCTTCCCGGTTACGTCCTGGTCCGCATGGACCTCACCAACGAGTCCTGGGGCGTGGTGCGCAACACGCCGGGAGTCACCGGCTTCGTGGGCAACGCCTACGACCCGTACCCGCTGACCCTGGACGAGATCGTCAAGATGCTCGCCCCGGAGGCCAAGGAGAAGGCCGCTCGGGCCGCCGCGGAGGAGGCCGGGCTGCCGGCGCCGTCCCGCAAGCTCGTGGTCGAGGTGCTCGACTTCGAGGTCGGCGACTCGGTCACCGTCACCGATGGTCCGTTCGCGACCCTCCAGGCGACCATCAACGAGATCAACCCCGACTCGAAGAAGGTCAAGGGACTCGTCGAGATCTTCGGCCGGGAGACCCCCGTCGAGCTGAGCTTCGACCAGATCCAGAAGAACTAGCTTTCGCCAGCATCCGAGAGAGCCCCCGCCCCACGGGAAGCCGTGAGGGCGGGGGCTCTCTCGCGCCCGGGGTCGCCGCCGGGCCCGCAAAACGCCCCCGCATGCCCGCCCCACTGCGCGTGGGCCCGTCCTCGGCCCCTCCGGCGGCCAGGCCGGAACGGCGGCGTGACCCGCTCTGCGGGTCATCTGCACCGGGGTGTCCGCGAGGGCTTCCCGGGCCGGTGAAGTGGCCTCTGACCTGCCCGGTTTCGAGCCCTGCACCGACACCAGCTATCGTGGTGCGGTATGCCTCCATCCGGATGACCGGTTGGAGGCTGGAAAACTCTCACTAGGACCCGGAGAGAGCAATGCCTCCCAAGAAGAAGAAGGTCACGGGGCTTATCAAGCTCCAGATCCAGGCCGGTGCGGCCAACCCGGCTCCGCCGGTCGGTCCCGCACTGGGTCAGCACGGCGTCAACATCATGGAGTTCTGCAAGGCCTACAACGCCGCGACCGAGTCGCAGCGTGGCATGGTCGTGCCGGTGGAGATCACGGTCTACGAGGACCGTTCCTTCACCTTCGTGACCAAGACTCCGCCGGCCGCGCGTCTGATCCTCAAGGCCGCAGGTGTGGACAAGGGCTCCGGCGAGCCGCACAAGACCAAGGTCGCCAAGCTGACGCGCGACCAGGTCCGCGACATCGCCTCGGTCAAGATGCCCGACCTGAACGCCAACGACCTGGACGCCGCCGAGAAGATCATCGCCGGCACCGCCCGTTCCATGGGCATCACGGTCGAGGGCTGACCAGCTCTTAGTCACACCAGTGGTAGGGCCAGCGCTGGCCCGCACCACGACTCCACACCTGAAGCAAAAACACAGGAGCAGAAGTGAAGCGCAGCAAGACTCTCCGCGCTGCGGACGCCAAGATCGACCGGGAGAAGCTGTACGCCCCGCTCGAGGCCGTCCGTCTCGCCAAGGAGACCTCCTCGACCAAGTTCGACGGCACCGTCGAGGTCGCCTTCCGCCTGGGTGTCGACCCGCGCAAGGCCGACCAGATGGTGCGTGGCACCGTCAACCTCCCGCACGGCACCGGCAAGACCGCCCGGGTCCTGGTCTTCGCGACCGGTGACCGTGCTGCGGCTGCGGAAGCCGCCGGCGCCGACATCGTCGGCTCGGACGAACTGATCGACGAGGTCGCGAAGGGCCGCCTGGACTTCGACTCGGTCGTCGCCACTCCGGACCTCATGGGCAAGGTCGGTCGCCTCGGCCGCGTGCTCGGTCCCCGTGGTCTGATGCCGAACCCGAAGACCGGCACGGTCACGATGGACGTGGCGAAGGCCGTCACGGAGATCAAGGGCGGCAAGATCGAGTTCCGCGTCGACAAGCACTCGAACCTGCACTTCATCATCGGCAAGGTCTCCTTCGACGATGCGAAGCTGGTCGAGAACTACGGCGCGGCCCTGGAGGAGATCCTCCGTCTGAAGCCGTCCGCCGCGAAGGGCCGCTACATCAAGAAGGCCGCCCTGACCACCACCATGGGCCCCGGCATCCAGCTGGACCCGAACCGCACCCGCAACCTCCTCGTCGAGGAGGACCCGGCCGCGGTCTGAGCCCCACGGCTCGCCTGAGTGGCTGATCGGGCCCCGCACCTCCCCGGAGGTGTGGGGCCCGATCTCTTGTCCCGTAACCCTGAGAGGCCGGGGCCGACAGAGGCACGGGGTGCGGCCGGGCGTACCGGCTCGCAGCGGCCAGGGCATGGTTCAGGCCGGCGAGGAGACCGTCGGCGGCGCCGGACCACCCGATCGACGGGCACGGTCGCCTCCGGGCAGTCGCCCGCCGCGGTGGCACTGCCGAGCAGTTCCGGATGCAGGGCCGGGGCGTCTACGGGAGCTGATTTGCCTGCGCGCATCCCGGTCGCGTACTCTTCCGAGGAAGCCAAAGACCGCTGGTCGTTGCTGTGCCCTTTCGGGTGCGGTGGCCGAAGGATCCGCTAACGACGGACGACCCGCGCAGGTGATCGTGGAGAAGCTCCCAGATGTTCCATCCGGTCGAGCTACGCCCCGTGCGCCTGCGCCGGGGCGTTTCGTTTTGTACAGCCCCTTCTGAGCGGTCCTCATCACCCGGAAGGAGGCCGACGCTCTATGGCAAGGCCCGACAAGGCTGCCGCGGTAGCCGAGCTCACGGACCAGTTCCGCAGCTCGAACGCCGCTGTGCTGACCGAGTACCGGGGTCTCACCGTCGCGCAGCTGAAGACGCTGCGTCGTTCGCTCGGTGAGAACGCCCAGTACGCCGTGGTGAAGAACACGCTGACCAAGATTGCGGCCAACGAGGCCGGGATCACCTCGCTCGACGACCAGTTCACCGGTCCGACGGCGGTTGCCTTCATCACCGGTGACCCGGTGGAGTCGGCGAAGGGTCTTCGTGACTTCGCCAAGGAGAACCCGAATCTCATCATCAAGGGCGGTGTCCTTGACGGTAAGGCGCTGACCGCCGATGAGATCAAGCAGCTTGCGGACCTTGAGTCCCGCGAGGTTCTGCTCGCCAAGCTGGCGGGCGCCATGAAGGGCAAGCAGTCCCAGGCTGCCGCGCTCTTCCAGGCGCTTCCCTCGAAGTTCGTCCGCACCGCGGAGGCGCTTCGTGCCAAGCAGGCCGAGCAGGGCGGTGCCGAGTAATTCGGCTCGCTCATTGATCCGCGCCGCCTAGCGCGCGGGTCGTAGCGGGCCGTAACGCCCGCCGTTATGTACATCCGGCACCAGCCGAATTAGTGGAAGGATCGCCCATCATGGCGAAGCTGTCTCAGGACGACCTGCTCGCGCAGTTCGAGGAGATGACCCTCATCGAGCTCTCCGAGTTCGTGAAGGCGTTCGAGGAGAAGTTCGACGTCACCGCTGCCGCCCCGGTCGCCGTTGCCGCCGCCGGTGGCGCCGGTGCCGCTGCCGCCGAGGCCGTCGAGGAGAAGGACGAGTTCGACGTCATCCTCACCGGCGCCGGCGACAAGAAGATCCAGGTCATCAAGGTCGTGCGTGAGCTGACCTCGCTGGGTCTGAAGGAGGCCAAGGACCTCGTCGACGGCACCCCGAAGCCGGTCCTGGAGAAGGCCAACAAGGAGGCCGCTGACAAGGCTGCCGAGGCCCTCAAGGCCGCTGGCGCCTCGGTCGAGGTCAAGTAACCTCACCGCGGTTCCTCCGCAGGTCGTTCCGAAGGGCGGCCACCCGTATGGGTGGTCGCCCTTCGGCGTACCCGCGTCGGCTGTGGAGACCCCGCCCTGCCTGGGGGTATGGTGATCTTCGCTGCCTCCCGGGTGGCCCGTCGGTGATCCGGACGGGGCGGGGGGCCTTGACGAACTGCACGAGGCGCGCAATTCTCAGGACGCGTCGATACGCCGATCCAGATTCGAGGCATGGATCGGCTACCGAGAGGGCAGTATCGATGTGCGCTCCGCTACCTGGGGCGCGGGGCTAAACAACAAGGGGAAGGCCTGTTGCCGGACTCCAGAAACCTGGTCTGGACATCAGTGAGCCAAGTGGCTACACTGACCCTTTGCGCTGCCTGTTAGCTGCCCTCTGCCCGTCGCCAGGGGCATACCCACGCTAGAGCACATCTGATGGACGATCCCTGACCTGGGATTTTCCTCTTCTGTGTCAGCTGGGACCGGTACGCGCGTAGTGAGTCCGAGCCCTCGGAAGGACCCCCTCTTGGCCGCCTCGCGCAACGCCTCGACCAATACGAACAACGGCGCCAGCACTGCCCCGCTGCGCATCTCCTTTGCAAAGATCAAGGAGCCCCTGGAGGTTCCGAACCTCCTGGCGCTGCAGACCGAAAGCTTTGACTGGCTGCTCGGTAATGCCGCCTGGAAGGCTCGCGTCGAGTCTGCCCTTGAGAGTGGACAGGACGTCCCCACCAAGTCAGGTCTGGAAGAGATCTTCGAGGAGATCTCTCCGATCGAGGACTTCTCCGGGTCGATGTCGCTGACCTTCCGCGACCACCGCTTCGAGCCCGCGAAGAACTCCGTGGACGAGTGCAAGGAGCGCGACTTCACGTACGCGGCCCCGCTCTTCGTCACGGCAGAGTTCACGAACAACGAGACCGGTGAGATCAAGTCTCAGACGGTCTTCATGGGCGACTTCCCGCTCATGACCAACAAGGGCACCTTCGTGATCAACGGCACCGAGCGTGTCGTCGTATCGCAGCTGGTGCGATCCCCCGGTGTCTACTTCGACTCCTCCATCGACAAGACGTCCGACAAGGACATCTTCTCCGCCAAGATCATCCCGTCCCGGGGTGCCTGGCTGGAGATGGAGGTCGACAAGCGCGACATGGTCGGTGTCCGCATCGACCGCAAGCGCAAGCAGTCCGTGACCGTCCTGCTCAAGGCGCTCGGTTGGACCACCGAGCAGATCCTTGAGGAGTTCGGCGAGTACGAGTCCATGCGCGCCACCCTGGAGAAGGACCACACCCAGGGCCAGGACGACGCGCTGCTCGACATCTACCGCAAGCTGCGTCCGGGCGAGCCGCCGACCCGTGAGGCCGCGCAGACGCTGCTGGAGAACCTCTACTTCAACCCGAAGCGTTACGACCTCGCCAAGGTCGGCCGCTACAAGGTGAACAAGAAGCTCGGTGCCGACGAGCCGCTGGACGCCGGCGTGCTCACCACCGACGACGTCATCGCGACGATCAAGTACCTGGTCAAGCTCCACGCGGGCGAGACCGAGACGATCGGCGAGAACGGCAACTCGATCGTGGTCGAGACCGATGACATCGACCACTTCGGCAACCGTCGTCTGCGCAACGTGGGCGAGCTCATCCAGAACCAGGTCCGCACCGGCCTGGCGCGTATGGAGCGCGTCGTCCGCGAGCGGATGACCACCCAGGACGTCGAGGCGATCACGCCGCAGACCCTGATCAACATCCGGCCGGTCGTCGCCTCCATCAAGGAGTTCTTCGGCACCAGCCAGCTGTCGCAGTTCATGGACCAGAACAACCCGCTGTCCGGGCTGACGCACAAGCGTCGTCTGTCCGCGCTCGGCCCGGGTGGTCTGTCCCGTGAGCGGGCCGGCTTCGAAGTCCGTGACGTGCACCCCTCGCACTACGGCCGCATGTGCCCGATCGAGACCCCCGAAGGTCCGAACATCGGTCTGATCGGCTCGCTCGCCTCCTACGGCCGGGTCAACGCCTTCGGCTTCGTGGAGACCCCGTACCGCAAGGTCGTCGACGGTGTTGTCACCGATGACGTCGACTACCTCACCGCCGACGAGGAAGACCGCTTCGTCATCGCCCAGGCCAACGCCGGCCTGTCCGAGGACATGCGCTTCACCGAGGCCCGCGTGCTGGTGCGACGTCGTGGCGGCGAGATCGACTACATCGCCGGCGACGACGTCGACTACATGGACGTCTCCCCGCGCCAGATGGTGTCCGTCGCCACCGCGATGATCCCCTTCCTGGAGCACGACGACGCCAACCGTGCCCTCATGGGCGCGAACATGATGCGCCAGGCCGTTCCGCTGATCAAGGCGGAAGCGCCGCTGGTCGGCACCGGCATGGAGTACCGCTGTGCGGTCGACGCCGGTGACGTCATCAAGGCGGAGAAGGACGGTGTCGTCCAGGAGGTCTCGGCCGACTACGTCACCGTCGCCAACGACGACGGCACCTACACCACGTACCGCGTCGCCAAGTTCTCCCGCTCCAACCAGGGCACCTCGGTCAACCAGAAGGTCGTCGTCAACGAGGGCGACCGGGTGATCGAGAGCCAGGTCCTCGCCGACGGTCCCGCGACCGAGGACGGCGAGATGGCGCTGGGCAAGAACCTGCTCGTGGCCTTCATGCCGTGGGAGGGCCACAACTACGAGGACGCGATCATCCTGTCGCAGCGCCTCGTCCAGGACGACGTCCTGTCCTCGATCCACATCGAGGAGCACGAGGTCGACGCCCGTGACACCAAGCTGGGCCCCGAGGAGATCACCCGGGACATCCCGAACGTCTCCGAGGAGGTCCTCGCCGACCTCGACGAGCGCGGCATCATCCGGATCGGTGCCGACGTCGTCGCCGGCGACATCCTGGTCGGCAAGGTCACGCCCAAGGGCGAGACCGAGCTGACCCCGGAGGAGCGCCTGCTCCGCGCGATCTTCGGTGAGAAGGCCCGTGAGGTCCGTGACACCTCGCTGAAGGTCCCGCACGGCGAGATCGGCAAGGTCATCGGTGTCCGCGTCTTCGACCGCGAGGAGGGCGACGAGCTTCCTCCGGGCGTGAACCAGCTGGTCCGCGTGTACGTGGCCCAGAAGCGCAAGATCACCGACGGTGACAAGCTCGCCGGTCGTCACGGCAACAAGGGCGTCATCTCCAAGATCCTCCCGATCGAGGACATGCCCTTCCTGGAAGACGGCACGCCGGTCGACATCATCCTCAACCCACTGGGTGTCCCGTCCCGAATGAACCCGGGACAGGTCCTGGAGATCCACCTCGGCTGGCTCGCCAGTCGCGGTTGGGACGTCTCCGGGCTGGGCGACGAGTGGGCGCAGCGCCTCCAGGCGATCGGCGCCGACCAGGTCGCGCCGGGCACCAACGTCGCCACCCCGGTGTTCGACGGTGCGCGTGAGGACGAGCTCGCCGGTCTGCTCCAGCACACCATCCCGAACCGGGACGGCGAGCGGATGGTGCTCCCGTCCGGCAAGGCGCGCCTGTTCGACGGCCGCTCCGGCGAGCCGTTCCCGGACCCGATCTCGGTCGGGTACATGTACATCCTCAAGCTCCACCACCTGGTCGACGACAAGCTCCACGCCCGGTCGACCGGTCCGTACTCGATGATCACGCAGCAGCCGCTGGGTGGTAAGGCGCAGTTCGGTGGCCAGCGCTTCGGTGAGATGGAGGTGTGGGCACTTGAGGCGTACGGCGCCGCCTACGCCCTCCAGGAGCTACTGACCATCAAGTCCGACGACGTCACCGGCCGAGTCAAGGTCTACGAGGCGATCGTCAAGGGCGAGAACATTCCCGAGCCGGGCATTCCCGAGTCCTTCAAGGTGCTCATCAAGGAAATGCAGTCGCTCTGCCTCAACGTGGAGGTGCTGTCCTCGGACGGCATGTCCATCGAGATGCGCGACACCGACGAGGACGTCTTCCGCGCAGCGGAGGAGCTCGGTATCGACCTGTCCCGGCGCGAGCCGAGCAGCGTCGAAGAGGTCTGACGGGCCTGGCCGGGGGCTCCACAAGAGCCCCCGGCCATCCCCGGGACCGTTCAGACCATGATGCAGAGCCCATTTTCCCGCTGATGCGGGGGGCACGACCCCGAAAGAGGGATTGACGCACAGTGCTCGACGTCAACTTCTTCGACGAGCTGCGGATCGGCCTTGCCACCGCGGACGACATTCGTACCTGGTCGCACGGCGAGGTGAAGAAGCCTGAGACCATCAACTACCGCACCCTGAAGCCCGAAAAGGACGGACTCTTCTGCGAGAAGATCTTCGGTCCGACCCGGGACTGGGAGTGCTACTGCGGCAAGTACAAGCGTGTTCGCTTCAAGGGCATCATCTGTGAGCGCTGTGGCGTAGAGGTCACGCGCGCGAAGGTGCGCCGTGAGCGGATGGGCCACATCGAGCTTGCTGCTCCCGTCACCCACATCTGGTACTTCAAGGGCGTCCCGTCGCGCCTCGGTTACCTGCTGGACCTCGCGCCGAAGGACCTTGAGAAGGTCATCTACTTCGCCGCTTACATGATCACGTTCGTGGACGAGGAGCGCCGCACTCGCGATCTGCCCTCGCTGGAGGCGCACGTCTCCGTCGAGCGCCAGCAGATCGAGAACCGCCGCGACTCGGACCTCGAAGGCCGCGCCAAGAAGCTTGAGACCGACCTGGCCGAGCTTGAGGCCGAGGGCGCCAAGGCCGACGTGCGCCGCAAGGTCCGCGAGGGCGCCGAGCGCGAGATGAAGCAGCTGCGTGACCGCGCGCAGCGCGAGATCGACCGCCTCGACGAGGTGTGGAACCGGTTCAAGAACCTCAAGGTCCAGGACCTGGAGGGTGACGAGCTGCTCTACCGCGAGCTGCGCGACCGCTTCGGCACCTACTTCGACGGCTCGATGGGCGCGGCGGCGCTGCAGAAGCGCCTGGAG
This sequence comes from Streptomyces sp. NPDC006879, assembly GCF_042869595.1. NCBI lineage: Bacteria > Bacillati > Actinomycetota > Actinomycetes > Kitasatosporales > Streptomycetaceae > Streptomyces > Streptomyces sp. NPDC006879. Next base: position 42,527 of record NZ_JBIAGC010000015.1, on the reverse strand, counting down.
TCCTTCGACCTCGACGAGGAGGCCGAGCGCCTCCGCGAGATCATCCGGACCGGCAAGGGCCAGAAGAAGACCCGTGCGCTCAAGCGCCTCAAGGTCGTCTCCGCCTTCCTCCAGACCTCCAACAGCCCCAAGGGCATGGTGCTGGACTGCGTCCCGGTGATCCCGCCGGACCTGCGTCCGATGGTGCAGCTCGACGGTGGCCGCTTCGCGACCTCCGACCTGAACGACCTGTACCGCCGTGTGATCAACCGCAACAACCGTCTGAAGCGTCTGCTCGACCTCGGTGCCCCCGAGATCATCGTGAACAACGAGAAGCGGATGCTCCAGGAGGCGGTCGACGCCCTCTTCGACAACGGCCGTCGTGGTCGCCCGGTCACGGGTCCCGGCAACCGTCCGCTGAAGTCCCTCAGCGACATGCTGAAGGGCAAGCAGGGTCGATTCCGTCAGAACCTGCTCGGTAAGCGCGTGGACTACTCCGCGCGTTCCGTGATCGTCGTCGGTCCGCAGCTGAAGCTGCACCAGTGTGGTCTGCCCAAGGCCATGGCGCTGGAGCTCTTCAAGCCGTTCGTGATGAAGCGCCTGGTCGACCTGAACCACGCGCAGAACATCAAGTCGGCCAAGCGGATGGTCGAGCGTGGTCGCACCGTCGTGTACGACGTGCTCGAAGAGGTCATCGCCGAGCACCCGGTGCTGTTGAACCGTGCGCCCACGCTGCACCGCCTCGGCATCCAGGCCTTCGAGCCGCAGCTGGTCGAGGGCAAGGCCATCCAGATCCACCCGCTCGTGTGCACCGCGTTCAACGCGGACTTCGACGGTGACCAGATGGCCGTGCACCTTCCGCTGTCCGCGGAGGCACAGGCCGAGGCTCGCATCCTGATGCTGTCCTCGAACAACATCCTCAAGCCGGCCGACGGCCGTCCGGTCACCATGCCCACCCAGGACATGGTGCTCGGCCTCTTCTTCCTCACCACGGACGAAGAGGAGCGCGAGGTCATCGGCGCGGACCGGTCCTTCGGCTCCACCGCCGAGGCGATCATGGCCTTCGACAACCGGGAGCTCTCGCTCCAGGCGAAGATCGACATCCGTTTCCCGGTGGGCACCATCCCGCCGCGCGGCTGGGTTCCCCCGGTCGCCGAGGAGGGTGAGCCGGAGTTCCAGCCCGGCGACAGCTTCCGTCTGCGGACCACCCTGGGCCGTGCGCTCTTCAACGAGCTGCTGCCCGAGGACTACCCGTTCGTCGACGACTCGGTGGGCAAGAAGCAGCTCTCGGAGATCGTCAACGACCTGGCGGAGCGCTACCCCAAGGTGATCGTCGCGGCCACGCTCGACAACCTGAAGGCGGCCGGCTTCCACTGGGCGACCCGTTCGGGCGTCACCGTGGCCATCTCCGACGTCGTCGTGCCCGAGGCCAAGAAGGCCATCGTCGCGGGCTACGAGGCGATGGACGAGAAGGTCCAGAAGCAGTACGAGCGCGGCCTGATCACCAAGCAGGAGCGCACCCAGGAGCTCATCACCATCTGGACCAAGGCGACCAACGAGGTCGCCGAGGCGATGAACGCCAACTTCCCCAAGACGAACCCCATCTTCATGATGGTTGACTCGGGCGCCCGAGGAAACATGATGCAGATGCGGCAGATCGCCGGTATGCGTGGTCTGGTGTCGAACGCGAAGAACGAGACCATTCCGCGGCCCATCAAGGCGTCGTTCCGTGAGGGTCTGTCCGTGCTGGAGTACTTCATCTCCACCCACGGTGCCCGTAAGGGTCTCGCCGACACCGCTCTGCGTACCGCTGACTCGGGTTACCTGACCCGTCGTCTGGTGGACGTCTCGCAGGACGTGATCATCCGCGAGGAGGACTGTGGCACCGAGCGCGGTCTGAAGCTGAAGATCGCGGTCCGTGACGAGGCCGGCGTCCTGCGCAAGGCCGACGACGTCGAGACCTCCGTGTACGCCCGGATGCTCGCCGAGGACGTCGTCATCGACGGCAAGGTCATCGCGCCGGCCAACGTTGACCTGGGTGACGTGCTCATCGACGCTCTGGTCGCCAACGGTGTGGAGGAGGTCAAGACCCGCTCGGTCCTGACCTGTGAGTCCGCGGTCGGCACCTGTGCCTTCTGCTACGGACGCTCGCTGGCCACCGGCAAGCTGGTCGACATCGGTGAGGCGGTCGGCATCATCGCCGCCCAGTCCATCGGTGAGCCCGGCACCCAGCTGACGATGCGTACCTTCCACACCGGTGGTGTGGCCGGTGACGACATCACGCAGGGTCTGCCGCGTGTCGTCGAGCTCTTCGAGGCCCGTACCCCGAAGGGTGTCGCTCCGATCTCCGAGGCCGCCGGTCGCGTGCGGATCGAGGAGACCGAGAAGACCAAGAAGATCGTCATCACCCCCGATGACGGTTCGGACGAGACCGCCTTCCCGATCTCGAAGCGTGCGCGCCTGGAGGTCCACGAGGGCGACCACGTCGAGGTGGGCCAGAAGCTCACCGCGGGTGCCACCAACCCGCACGACGTGCTGCGCATCCTCGGTCAGCGCGCGGTCCAGGTCCACCTGGTCGGCGAAGTCCAGAAGGTCTACAACTCGCAGGGCGTGTCGATCCACGACAAGCACATCGAGATCATCATCCGGCAGATGCTGCGCCGTGTGACGATCATCGAGTCCGGCGACGCCGAGCTGCTCCCGGGCGAGCTCGTCGAGCGCTCGCGCTTCGAGTCGGAGAACCGTCGTGTGGTCACCGAGGGCGGTCACCCCGCCTCCGGACGTCCGCAGCTGATGGGTATCACCAAGGCCTCGCTGGCCACCGAGTCGTGGCTGTCCGCGGCGTCCTTCCAGGAGACCACCAGGGTCCTGACCGACGCGGCGATCAACGCCAAGTCGGACTCCCTGATCGGCCTCAAGGAGAACGTCATCATCGGTAAGCTCATCCCGGCCGGTACGGGCCTGTCCCGCTACCGCAACATCCGGGTCGAGCCGACCGAGGAGGCCAAGGCCGCGATGTACTCGGCCGTCGGCTACGACGACATCGACTACTCGCCCTTCGGCACCGGCTCCGGCCAGGCTGTCCCGCTGGAGGACTACGACTACGGCCCGTACAACGGCTGAGGTCAGGCACCAACACCGCAGGGCGGTCACCCCGGAAGGGGTGGCCGCCCTGCGGCGTCGTGGTCGGCGAGTGGCCGTGCACGACCATGGCGCGGCCCGCGTTCCGGCTGGATCTCTGCGGAACGCGGGCCGCGCGGGGGTGTCGGGTCGGTCAGTTCAGGCTGCGGAAGCCCTTCAGCGTGCTGGCCGCTGCCGCACCGGAGCCCTTTATGTCCGGGTAGAAGAGCAATGCGCCGTTCGCATCGGTGGCCCAGACGGAGGGCTTGCCGTCTGACAGCACGTCCGGGATGGAGGTGACCAGCGGGCGGTTGGCGGTGGTCCAGCCGGTGCCGATCTGGCTGCGGCCGGCCGGGTTGCCAAGGCCCTCCCCAGCGGCGCCGGTGCCCGGGTAGAGGTACAGCGCGCCGGTGCTCTTCTGCCGGGCGAGGAGGTCAACTCGGCCGTCCCCGTTCGCATCGGCCGGTGCCATGAGCTCGTAGCCGGACCAGTCGCCCTCGTTGAGGAGGACCGGGGGCTGGTCGAGGTACTCGTCCAGGTATCCGGAGGCTGAGCCGAAGTAGAGCCACAGCTGCTCTCCTTCGCGCACCAGCAGATCGGGGTATCCGGGGCGGTCGTCGGGGCCGATCGTGCCGTCCCCGTCGAGGTCGAGCGGGCCGTCCACGTCTCCTACGGCGAGGACTTGGTCGGCATTTTGGAAGTGGTCGTAGGACGGGTCCCAGAGTTGGAGTTCACGCCGGTCGGAGGGGTCCACGGCTCCAGATCCGTCGTTGGGGTGCACCCACAGGCGCTTGCGCTGCTCGACCGAGTCGGGGATCAGGGCGATCAGGTCCTCGTAGCCGTCGTCGGTCCAGTCTCCGCGGCGAGTGGTGCGGGCGTCCTGGTACAGCGAGGCCGGCGAGGCCGGCTGGTTGGCCTGCACGGCCTTGCCGCTGCCGTCACCGAAGTAGCGCTGGAGCGTGCCGTCGCCGTCCACCGCCCACAGGTCGGGGTGGCCGTCACCGTTGAGGTCGCCGTCCTTGTCCGCAGTGGTGGAACCGTTGGCGTAGAAGAGGTAGGTGCGCGCGTCAGAGCGGTTGCCTGCGCGGTCGAGGCCGCGGACGTAGAGGCGGTGCGGGCCCGCTTTCGCGGGCGTCAGCGTGACGGAGGCGCTGCTGCCGACCGTCGCAGGAGTGAGCGTTCGCACCGTCTGGTCGAGGGAGGACCAGTATTCGTAGGAGCTGATGTCCTTGGCTTCGCCGGGGCCGATCAGGAAGGTGCCCTTGGTGCGTACGGGGCTGGTGTCAGTCGGCCAGCCCGCGTCACCGCTGGGGAACTCGGTGGAGCTGATGGTCGGCGGGGTGCTGGGGCGGTCCAGGTAGACGGTGAAGCGGCAGGGCGGGTTGGGGGTCCAGGCGGTGCTCACCTTGCCGTCGCTGGCCTGCACTTGCCAGGAGTAGGAGACCCTGTCCTTGAACGTCGACTTGGGCACGGTGACCCGGGCGACGGAGCCGGACGAGACGCTGACGGTCTTGTCGAAGACATTGCCGGAGCCTCCGGTCGGCCACATGATGAACCGGGCCTTCACGGCGTCGCCGTCCGGGTCCGAGACCTTGGCGTACAGGTCGACGTCGGTGTTGCCGACCGCCGAATAGGGGGAGGCGTTGCACTCCGTGACCGGGTTGGTGCCGTAGCCCGTCGGTGCGGCCGGTGGAGTGTTGTACTCCGTGGACAGCACAGCGGTTTTGGCGTCGAACTTCTTCCAGCCGAAGGTGTCCGACTCGTTCGCCCGCAGACCCAGCGTCATGGTGTTCCACTTGCGCTCGGCCGCCTTGATGGCGTTGTCCCGCACCGGGAACTCCAGGTTGCCGGCGGGGCAGCTGCCGGACCAGCCCTTCGCGTCGGTCACGGTGGCGAGGCGGGAAGCCCAGGTGGGTTGGTTGTTCCAGGTGGTGCTGGAGCTGATCGGGTTGACCGCCCAGAGCTCCACGGGCTTCTTCGTGCAGGACCAGGAGTGGGTGTTCTTGATCCGGAAGGTGGACTTCGTGATGGTCTTGCCGTGCAGGTTGCGCGTGTCCATCGTGAACAGGGAGCGCCAGGTGCCGCCGGTGTCGGACTCGTAGCCGACCCGCGCCACGTTGTCTGACTTGTTGTAGTAGGAGGTCGTCGGGTACTTCTTCGCGACGGCCGTCCAGTTGTTGCGTGCGCCGGAGACGTACGGGTCGATGTGCACCGGGAACACGGTGTCCGGACTCATGAGGAGACTCTGGTCGGGGGTCAGGTTCAGTGAGCCCGACTGCAAGGTCGCTCCGACCGCCTTCTCCTTGGCGCCGACCGCGGGGACGAACCCGTCGTCCTCGATCCCCGGTGTGGTCGGTGTGGTCGGTGCGGCGAGGGCCTTGGGCGCGGCTTGGGCCGAGAGGGCCTCGGAGGCCGACCGCAGGCCCTTCCGCGCGGTCTGACCAGCGGGGATACCGGAGCTGTCCCACATCACCGGGGTGGGGGCGGTGAAGAGTTCCTGCCCGGCGGGGTTGACTGCCTTGAGGTTGCCGGCCCGGTCGGTACGCGCGGTGACCCCGCGGGTCTTCATCGGGAGCGCGAGTCGCTTCAGCCGAGGATTGGCGGCGGCCTGCCGGTTCTTGACCACCAGTAGCTGCTGGAATCCGGTGACGCTGGCCCGGAGCTTGAGGTCGATGCCCGGGAGGACCTCGCGGTAGATGGCGGTGTCCCCGTCGAGGCTGGGTGTGGGCAGTTCGCCCGGCCAGCCGAGGGACATGCTCCGCCCGTCCCGCTTGATGGTGGCGAGTTCCGCGCCGTTGCCACCACGGGAGAACTCCAGGCCCACGGAGGTGGCCTTGGGGTGGATGGAGCCGTCCTTCGCGCGTACCAGGGTGGGATCGGCGTCCACCAGTCTGCCGCTCTGCCGTACCCGGATCGGGACGACGTGGGTCTCCTGGGTGAAGGTGCCGGACGGGTTGGCGTAGGTGGTCGTGAACTCGGTCCGTTCGGATATCACCTCGACTTCCTCGCCGGTCCGGGCGGCTTGTTCTGCTGCACGGGCCGTCTCGGGGCGGTCGGTCGCCTGCTGGGCGGGGCGCTCGGCGGCCCGGGCTCCGGAAGTGCTGACGAGGCTTGCGGCCAGTGCCGCGGCCAGGAGTGGGGGCAGGGCTCGTCGGCGCCCCCGTGCTATCCGATGGACAGTCAAGTCGTTTCCCCTATTGATGCTTTGATGAACCATCAGAACTTTGCCGAATTGGTCGCATCCGACAGTTCTCAAAGATTGGCGATGGCTAACAAGGGAGAAGGTTAATCCCTTGCTGAGCATTCTCCGTGCACCGCTACCCGTTCATTACGGGTGGGTAACTTTTCGTTTCTCTGGGTCAGTCGGAGTGCGTTTAGCCCTTTTTGTCGGAATGGGGTGGCGTCAAGTCGACATAGAGTCCACTGGCTTGACTTTCTTGATAGGGGGCGGAGTGACATCTCCATGGGGTGACGTTGGCATGCGCCAACGCAAAGCCCGTTCTGTGCGACGTAAGCGCAAAGCCAAGGTCACGTCGGTCGTTGCAGCCACCGTAATGTTCGGTGGAATTGTGAGCTCCGAAGTGGCGGTGGCCGTAAGTCCGCTGGCAATGGCGAAAATTGAAGAGACCAAACCAGTGCCGACATCACCGGTCGGCGCCAGGCGCGCCGGGGGGCGCGACGAGGCCGCACGTGACGCGGTGAAGCGGGTATCTGGTGCGAACTGGCCCAAGTCGGGCATGGCTGATGTCGTGCTGCCCGCGCAGCCCGGCGCAACCAGGCGAGCCGGCAAGCTTCCGGTGGAGCTCGGTACCGCCGACGACGGCCAGTCCGTCACTCCCAAGCGGGCAACCGTCCAGGTGCTAGACCGCAAGGCGAGCAACAAGCTCGGAGTGGACGGCGTCCTGCTCGCGGTGCGCGGTACCGAGGGCCGTAAGGACGCCAAGGTAAAACTGACGCTCGACCACTCGGCCTTCTCCGATGCCTTCGGAGCCGACTGGGCTTCCCGACTCTCCCTCGTGCAGCTGCCCGAATGCGCTCTGAAGACCCCGGGCAAGAGCGGTTGCACCATGGCGACCCCCGTGGCTACCCCAGGCACGGATGACCAGCCGCTGTCCGCCGAAATCCGGGTGGACGCGACCCTGAAGCCCTCCGCCGAACTGGTGGAGTCGGTGCCCACGGCACGCTCGGTCACCGGCCTGGCGGCTTCCCCGGGAGTGGCCCTGTTCGCCGCGACCGCGGCCCCCGCGGGTGGTGGCGGTGACTACAAGGCCACCCCGCTCAGCCCTTCGGGCCAGTGGGCCGCCGGCTCCCACTCCGGCGGCTTCACCTGGAGCTACGAGATACAGACCCCGGATGTGCCCGGGGGCCTCGAACCCGAGCTTGCCCTCGGCTACAACTCACAAGCCCTCGACGGTCGCACCGCCGCCACCAACAACCAGGCCAACTGGGTGGGTGACGGCTGGTCGCTGACTGAGAACTTCATCGAGCGCCGCTACACCCCGTGCAACGACGACATGACCGGCGGCACCAACAAGGCCAAGAACGGTGACCTGTGCTGGCGGTCCGACAACGCCACCATGTCGCTGAACGGCCAGTCCCACGAACTGGTGAAGGACGATGCCACCGGCACCTGGAAGCTCAAGGACGACGACGGCACCCGCGTCGAGCGTCTGAAGGACACCGCTCGCGGCAACGGCGACGCGGACGGCGAGCACTGGCGCATCACCACCACTGACGGAACCCGCTACCACTTCGGCTACAACCGTCTCCCGGGTTGGTCCAGCGGCAAGCCCGAGACCGCGTCGACCTGGACCGTCCCGGTCTACGGGAACCAGGCCGGTGAACCCTGTGCCAAATCCGCGTTCGCCGACTCATCCTGCGCCCAGGCCTGGCGGTGGAACCTCGACTACGTCGTCGACACCCATGACAACGCCTCCGCCTACTACTACGCGGCCGAGACCAACCGCTACGCCCGCAACGTCAGCCTGACCACCGGCCTGGGCACACCCACCAGCTACGTGCGCGGGGGGCATCTGGCACGGATCGAGTACGGTCTGCGCGCCGATGACCTGTACGGTGCCGGCGCCGCCGGGGCGAAGGTGGAGTTCACCGTCGCCGAGCGGTGTCTGCCCGACGCGTCCTTCGACTGCGCCCCGTCCAAGATGACCGCGGCCAACGCCAAGCGCTGGCCCGACGTGCCGGTCGACCAATCCTGCACTTCGGGCGACTGCAAGGGCAAGATCGCCCCCACCTTCTGGACCACCAAGCGGCTGACCCAGATCACCACTTCGACCCAGGTCGAAGGCGTCTACCAGAAGGTGGACACCTGGAAGCTGCGCCACCAGTTCCCGGATCCCGGCGACGGTTCCACCCCCGCACTATGGCTGGCGGGCATCACCCGGACCGGCCACACCGGGGAACAGGCCGAACAGCTGCCCGAGGTGACCTTCCTCGGGCAGCAGCTACCCAACCGTGTCGACTCCACCGGTGACGGCATCACGCCGATTGTTCGCTACCGCGTGCGACAGGTGAACACCGAGACCGGTTCCTCCATCGGGGTCACGTACTCGGCACCGGACTGCAAGCCGGGCGATCTACCCTCCGAATCGGCCAACACCCGTCGCTGCTACCCGGTCTTCTGGTCCTCCGCCGATTCTCCGGCCGCGGACTTCAAGCCGGTGAAGGACTGGTTCCACAAGTACGTCGTCACCCAGGTGCTGGAGAACGACCTGGTGGGCGGATCGCCGACCCAGCAGACGGACTACACCTACCTGGGCGGTGCGGCCTGGGCCAAGAGCGAGGACGAGTTCACCAAGCCCGAACACCGCACCTATAGCGACTTCCGCGGCTACGGCGAGGTCCGCACCCAACTCGGCAACGGTGCGGACGGCCCCAAGCTCGACTCCCGGACCCGCTACTTCCGGGGTGTCGAGGGCGCCAAGGTCGCCGACTTCGAGGGGAACGAACTCACCGACCACCCGGACCTCGCCGGCACCGAGCGGGCCGAGGCCGTCTACAACGGCTCTCAGGTGATTTCGGAGGAGACCACCGAGCCGTGGCGCAAGGGGCCGGTGGCCACCCGGGTTCGGCCGGGCCTGCCGGCACTGACCTCCTACCTGAGCGGTGTCGAGGCACAGACCACCCGTAGTCCCGCCAAGGACGGCAGCTGGCAGCGCACGAAGACCGAGCGCACCTTCGACGGTTACGGCATGCCCGTCACCGAGACCGAGCACGGCGACACCGGGAAGACCGGCGACGAGAGCTGCGCGGTCACCGCCTACGCCCGTAACACCGCCGCGAACATCTTGGAACTGGTGGCGTCCGAGAGGACCACGGCGGGAACCTGTGGGGCCAAGGGCGCGCTGCTTTCTGACAAGCGCACCTACTACGACGGTTCGGGCAGCGTAGGTGCCGCGCCCAGCAGGGGCGACGCGACCCGTGAGGACGAGAACGACGGCGCCGGCACCGGTTTCGTCACGGCGGCGCGCACCACCTTCGACCGCTACGGCCGCCCGGTGGAGATCACCGACGCCGAGAACCGCTCCATGACCACGGCCTTCACGCCGGCCACCGGCCTGCCCACGAAGGTGGTCACCACCAACGCGCTCGGTCACACCCTGACCACCGAGATTGACCCGCGGCGCGGCACACCACTGGCCGAGATCGACGCCAACGGCAAGCGGACCGACCTCACCCACGACGGGCTCGGACGCCTGACTGCTGTCTGGGAGCCGGGGCGGGACAAGAGCAAGTACCCGCAGGCGCCCAGCGCCGCCTACGAGTACCGCATCTCGCGCACCGCCGCCCCGGTGGTCACCACCCGCGAGCTGCGCGGCGATGGTTCCACCGAGACCAGCTACGCCATCTACGACGGTCTGCTGCGTGAGCGGCAGACCCAGAGTCCGGCAGCCGCTGGCGATGGCCGGGTGCTGACCGAGAACCGCTACGACTCGCGGGGCCTGGAGTGGAAGTCATTCGACGACTACTACGCGACCGGAGAGCCGGCACCCGTGCTGGTGGCCGGAGACGACACCAAGGCACCTGCGGTGTTGCGTACCGAGTTCGACGCCGCGGGGCGTCCCACGGCGGCTATCGCGATGAAGTTCGGTGAGGAGACGCGCCGCACCACCTCGCGTTACGAGGGCAACCACACCACCGTGGTCCCGCCCGAGGGCGGCACGGCGCGCACCACCGTCACCGATGCTCTCGGCCGTCCCAGCGAGATCATCGAGTACACCAACGCTGCTCGCACCACCTCGCAGTCGCTCAAGTACAGCTATAACGTGCGGGGGCTGTTGGAGCGGGTCACGGACCCCGCGGGCAACGAGCGCACCTACTCCTACGACGCGCGGGGCCGTCAGACCGAAAGCGTCGACCCGGACCAGGGCGCGACCCGGATCGGCTACGACGTCATGGACCGGCCCGTCACCACGACGGATGCCCGGGGCGTCACGCTGAGGACCAGCTATGACGCGCTGGGCCGCCGCACCGAGGTGAAGGAGGGCGACCACGTCCGGTCGCAGTGGAGCTACGACTCCGTTGCCAAGGGCGAGATGAGCGAGTCCCGTCGGTTCGTCGGAGGGCAGGTATACGCCCAGAAGATCAGCGGCTACACGAATGACTACCAGGCCACCGGCCTGGAAGTGACCATTCCGGCAGCCGAGGGCGCGCTGGCGGGCACCTACAAATGGGGTTTCGCCTATAACGCATGGACCGGAATGCTGACTCAGATGGCTCAGCCCGCCATGGGGGACCTGCCTGCGGAGCGAGTCGTGACCCGCTATGACTCCGGCGATCAGGCGCAGGGCCTGACGGCGAACGGTCGCATCCTGGTCAACTCCAGCACCTACGACCCGTTCGGACGGGTGCAGCGAACGGAATACAACGACAAGGCACGCCGCCTCTACCGCTCGTGGTCCTACGACGAGCACACCGGAGAGCTGCTGCGCACCACCACGGACCGGACGCTGGCCCCGCAGCGGGTCGACGACACGCGGTACTCCTTCGACCGGGCCGGGAACGTCGACCGGATCGTCACTGAGACGGGTCAGGACGAGACGAAGCAGAAGGACACCCAGTGCTTCGTCACCGACGCCCTTCAGCGTCTGACCCAGGCGTGGACGTCCACGGACGGCTGCGAGGCTTCCCCGACCAAGTCCAATGTCGGTGGGCCCGGGCCGTACTGGCTCTCCTACAGCTTCGATGCGCTGGGCAACCGCACCAAGGAGATCCGGCACGACACCAGCGGCGACACGGCCAAGGACGTCGTCCGGACCTACCACTACGCGAAGTCCGGCGGTTCCGGCCCGACCGCGCTGACCTCGGTGACCACCCACCAGGGTGGAACCGCGAGTGTGACGGACACCTTCGACTACGACGCATCCGGCAACACGGTGAGCCGTAAGTCGGGCGGGCGGGACCAGACGTTGAGCTGGGACTCGGAGAACCAGCTGGCTTCGGTGACGGAGTTTGGCGCTGCCGCCTCCTCGTACACCTATGACGGCGACGGCGGACGTCTGCTGCGCAAGGACGGTCAGGGCACCACCCTGTACCTGCCGGGCGGCAACGAACTGTTGCTGAGGGCGGACGGGAAGACGGCCGGTACGCGCTACTACGAGTTCGAGGGCGACACGGTGGCCGCCCGTACGGGCGGACAGTTGCAGTTCCTCTTCGCTGACCACCACGGCACGGCCAACACGGCGATCGACGCCACCACGCAGGTCGTCATGCACCGCTCGTTGGACCCCTTCGGCAATGAGCGTTCGGCGGTCGCGGGAGCGGCGACAGCGCTCTCCTGGCCTGGCGGCCAGGGCTTCGTCAACGGCACGAAGGACGCCACCGGCCTCACCCAGCTCGGGGCCCGCGCCTACGACCCCGCGCTGGGGCGCTTCCTCAGCGTGGATCCCATGGTCGACCAGGGTGACTCGCAGCGGATGAACGCGTACTCCTACGCGAACAACAACCCCGTCACCTTTTCCGACCCGGACGGCCTGTTCTTCGGAAAGCTGAAGAACGCCTTCAAGAAGGTCACGAAGAAGGTCACCCAGACGGTCAAGAAGGTGACCAAGGTGGTGAAGAAGGCCGTCGCCACCGTCAAGTCCGTCGTGAAGAAGGTCACGAAGACGGTGAAGAGGGTCACCAAGACCGTGGCCCGGGCGGCGAAGAAGGTGATCAAGAAGACGGTCCGGGTGGTGAAGAAGTACGCAAAGAAGGCCTACAAGACCGTCAAGAGGGTCGCCAAGAAGGCAGGCGGATACGTTAAGAAACAAGCGGGTCGGGCCTGGTCCGGAGCCAAGTCCGCCGCCAAGTCCGTGGCCCGGGGAGTGAGCCGAGGGGCCTGGGCCGTTGGAGGTGCCATCGCCAAGGGATGGAACGCGGCGACCACGACGGGCATGGCGGATGTGCTCGGGAAGGTCAGCACCATCACCGGGGCGGCGGCCGGGGTCCTGGCTCTCACAGGAGTGGGCGCCCCGCTGGCAGCGGCGCTGGGCGCGGTGTCCCTGGGTACCGGCGTCGCCAGCGCGGGGATCTATGCCTACCGGGAGGGCTTCGGCAGCCAGAACTTCAAGAACGCGGCGGTCGGGGCGGGTCTCGGCATCGTGGGCGGTGGCCTTGGACGGCTCGCTGGTAGGGCCGCGGCCGGCCTGAGTATCCGCGGTGCGCGGTTCATCGAAGGCGGACTCAAGGCGGGCCTGCCCCACAATGCCAAGGGGGTTCCCGTCTCCGTCGGAATTTACGGGTCGCTGAAGTACGATGCGATGCCCGCGACCGTAGGAGCGGCTACCACGGATTGGTCGAACTGGTCGCTCGGTAATCGTTGAGCGAATCCCGTGGGGATTTCCCGTGCGGGGTAGTCGATTACGTCTCGGGGAGCGGATGCACATCATGCATGAGATGTGTGTCCGCTCCCCGGAGTCATAGGAAGGTCGAGATATGAGGATTCCATGTCCGTGAGTGAGTACCGCACGGCGGACCGCACTCGCTCCCTGGTGCTTTGCGCCCTGATGGGCCTGTGGGGCTTGGTCTCGCTGGTGCGCGTCCTTGCTGCGGGGCAGGTCTCCGGCTTCATCGACGCGTTCGGCCTTGGCTGGTTGGTCATCATTCCCTTCCTGCTGAACGTGTCACTCGCCAAGGTCGTCGTCGACGACCAGGGCATCCGCGCCCGGCGGCCTCTGTGGCGGCGCACCTACCGCTGGCGGGAGATCAGTGCCGTTACCACAGAGCTGAAGACCAGCAGGGGATTCGGCGCACACCGGGTCCGCATCCACCGACGCTCGGGCCGCCCCCGCTGGCTGCCGGCGCCGTACGTGGACATGCGTTCCTCTGATCGTCAGCTGAGCGAGTTCGAGGCCCAGGTTCAGCAGATCACCGAGCGTTGGCGGGCCGCGGGCGGGGAGGGGGAGCGGTGATGGGCCGGCCCTCCTCGACCCTCCGGCGGCCCAAGGTGGTGCTGGCCTTCTGGGGCATCGCCTTCGTCCTGCGCGCGCTGTGGGGCGATTGGCACCCTGCTTTCGGCGTGCTGGGGGCCGGTGCCTTGCTTGCGGCCGTGCTTGTGCACTGGGCGGAGCGTGGTCGGGCGGTATCCGGAACGGGGGCCGGGGGCGGAAGGGCTCGGTGAACGAGATCCCCTCCGACTTGCGGTCGGAGCTTTGGCGTGCCGGGCATTTGTTTTGACCTACCTCTGTGAGGTAGGTACGCTCTGACCTTGTGCCTGGGGTGTGCCCTGGGCTCCCGCGTGTGCTGACGACCACGGGGTGAGCCTCGGAAGACCACACCGAAATCTGCGTTCTTCCGCCTCTGGCGGGGCCCTGCAGCCTTCGACACACCCGACCGCGTGGGTCGGTGAAGTTCCAGGTTAGTTTTACGAACGGCACACAGAAACCGGAGAAGTAGTGCCTACGATCCAGCAGCTGGTCCGGAAGGGCCGGCAGGACAAGGTCGAGAAGACGAAGACGCCCGCGCTTGAGGCTTCGCCCCAGCGCCGTGGCGTCTGCACGCGTGTGTTCACGACCACCCCGAAGAAGCCGAACTCGGCCCTCCGTAAGGTCGCGCGTGTGCGTCTGACCTCCGGTATCGAGGTCACGGCCTACATTCCGGGTGAGGGACACAACCTGCAGGAGCACTCGATCGTGCTCGTGCGTGGTGGCCGTGTGAAGGACCTGCCGGGTGTTCGTTACAAGATCATCCGCGGTGCGCTTGACACCCAGGCTGTCAAGAACCGCAAGCAGGCCCGCAGCCGCTACGGCGCCAAGAAGGAGAAGTAAGAATGCCTCGTAAGGGCCCCGCCCCGAAGCGCCCGGTCATCATCGACCCGGTCTACAGCTCTCCTCTGGTCACGTCGCTGATCAACAAGATCCTGCTGGACGGCAAGCGCTCCACCGCCGAGCGCATCGTCTACGGCGCCATGGAAGGCCTCCGCGAGAAGACCGGCAACGACCCGGTCATCACGCTGAAGCGCGCGCTGGAGAACGTCAAGCCGTCCCTTGAGGTCAAGTCCCGCCGTGTCGGTGGCGCGACCTACCAGGTCCCGGTCGAGGTCAAGCCCGGCCGTCAGTCCACCCTCGCGCTGCGCTGGCTCGTGGGTTACTCCCGCGCCCGCCGCGAGAAGACCATGACCGAACGCCTCATGAACGAGCTGCTCGACGCCTCCAACGGCCTCGGTGCTGCCGTCAAGAAGCGTGAGGACACGCACAAGATGGCCGAGTCCAACAAGGCCTTCGCGCACTACCGCTGGTAGTCGCAACCCACATCGAGACCGAGAGAAGACTGAGCCGATATGGCTACCACTTCGCTTGACCTGGCCAAGGTGCGCAACATCGGCATCATGGCCCACATCGACGCGGGCAAGACGACCACCACCGAGCGCATCCTGTTCTACACCGGTGTGTCTTACAAGATCGGTGAGGTCCACGACGGCGCCGCCACGATGGACTGGATGGAGCAGGAGCAGGAGCGTGGTATCACCATCACGTCTGCCGCGACGACCTGCCACTGGCCTCTTGAAGAGGTCGACCACACCATCAACATCATCGACACCCCGGGTCACGTGGACTTCACGGTCGAGGTGGAGCGTTCGCTCCGCGTCCTCGACGGTGCCGTCACCGTGTTCGACGGTGTCGCCGGTGTGGAGCCGCAGTCGGAGACGGTGTGGCGTCAGGCCGACCGTTACGGCGTTCCGCGCATCTGCTTCGTCAACAAGCTCGACCGCACCGGTGCAGAGTTCCACCGCTGTGTCGACATGATCAAGGACCGCCTCGGTGCGGTCCCGATCGTGATGCAGCTGCCGATCGGCGCCGAGGCCGACTTCCAGGGCGTCATCGACCTCGTTCGTATGAAGGCCCTGGTGTGGTCCGCTGAGGCCGCCAAGGGCGAGATGTACGACATCGTCGACATCCCGGCCACCCACGCCGAGGCCGCTGAAGAGTGGCGCGGCAAGCTGGTCGAGACCGTCGCCGAGAACGACGACGAGATCATGGAGCTGTACCTCGGCGGCGAAGAGCCGACCGTGGAGCAGCTGTACGCGGCCGTCCGCCGCATCACGATCGCGTCCGGCAAGTCCTCCGGCACCACCGTCACCCCGGTGTTCTGTGGCACCGCGTTCAAGAACAAGGGCGTTCAGCCCCTGCTCGACGCGGTCGTCCGCTACCTGCCGTCGCCCCTGGACGTCGAGGCCATCGAGGGCCACGACGTCAAGGACGCGGAGGTCGTGGTGAAGCGCCGTCCGTCCGACGACGAGCCGCTGTCGGCGCTGGCGTTCAAGATCATGAGCGACCCGCACCTCGGCAAGCTCACCTTCGTCCGGGTGTACTCGGGCCGCCTGCAGTCCGGCACTGCCGTGATGAACTCCGTCAAGGGCAAGAAGGAGCGCATCGGCAAGATCTACCGCATGCACGCGAACAAGCGTGAGGAGATCGAGTCGGTGGGCGCCGGCGACATCATCGCCGTCATGGGTCTGAAGCAGACCACGACCGGTGAGACGCTGTGTGACGACAAGGACCAGGTCATCCTGGAGTCCATGGACTTCCCGGCCCCGGTCATCCAGGTCGCCATCGAGCCCAAGTCCAAGGGTGACCAGGAGAAGCTGGGTGTCGCCATCCAGCGTCTCGCGGAGGAGGACCCCTCCTTCCAGGTCCACTCGGACGAGGAGACCGGCCAGACCATCATCGGTGGTATGGGCGAGCTGCACCTTGAGGTGCTGGTCGACCGCATGCGCCGTGAGTTCAAGGTCGAGGCCAACGTCGGCAAGCCGCAGGTCGCGTACCGCGAGACGATCCGCAAGGCCGTCGAGCGCCACGACTACACGCACAAGAAGCAGACCGGTGGTACCGGTCAGTTCGCCAAGGTGCAGATCGCGATCGAGCCGATCGAGGGCGGCGACGCCTCGTACGAGTTCGTGAACAAGGTCACCGGTGGCCGCATCCCGAAGGAGTACATCCCTTCGGTGGACGCGGGTGCGCAGGAGGCCATGCAGTTCGGCATCCTGGCGGGCTACGAGATGACTGGCGTTCGCGTCATCCTTCTCGACGGTGGCTACCACGAGGTCGACTCCTCCGAGCTCGCCTTCAAGATCGCCGGTTCGCAGGCCTTCAAGGAGGCCGCGCGCAAGGCCAGCCCCGTGCTGCTTGAGCCGATGATGGCCGTCGAGGTCACCACGCCCGAGGACTACATGGGCGACGTCATCGGTGACATCAACTCCCGTCGTGGCCAGATCCAGGCCATGGAGGAGCGGATGGGCGCCCGGATCGTCAAGGGTCTGGTGCCGCTTTCGGAGATGTTCGGCTACGTCGGAGACCTCCGCAGCAAGACCTCGGGTCGCGCAAGCTACTCGATGCAGTTCGACTCCTACGCCGAGGTTCCGCGGAACGTCGCCGAGGAGATCATCGCGAAGGCCAAGGGCGAGTAACTCTTCCGAGTTCACGCTTTAGGCTTGTCACCGGAGACTCGGGGCGCGCGGTTCGATGCGAAAGCGAAGCATCGCGTGCCCCGGGGACCGGCATTCCAGCAAAGATCACCTGGCGCCGTTGAAGTAAGGCGTACAGAACCACTCCACAGGAGGACCCCAGTGGCGAAGGCGAAGTTCGAGCGGACTAAGCCGCACGTCAACATCGGCACCATCGGTCACATCGACCACGGTAAGACGACCCTCACGGCCGCCATTACCAAGGTGCTGCATGACGCGTACCCGGACCTGAACGAGGCCTCGGCCTTCGACCAGATCGACAAGGCTCCTGAGGAGCGCCAGCGCGGTATCACCATCTCCATCGCGCACGTCGAGTACCAGACTGAGGCGCGTCACTACGCCCACGTCGACTGCCCCGGTCACGCGGACTACATCAAGAACATGATCACGGGTGCCGCGCAGATGGACGGTGCCATCCTCGTGGTCGCCGCCACCGACGGCCCGATGCCGCAGACCAAGGAGCACGTGCTCCTGGCCCGCCAGGTCGGCGTTCCGTACATCGTCGTCGCCCTGAACAAGGCCGACATGGTGGACGACGAGGAGATCCTGGAGCTCGTCGAGCTCGAGGTTCGTGAGCTCCTCAACGAGTACGAGTTCCCGGGCGACGACGTTCCGGTCGTCCAGGTCTCCGCGCTCAAGGCGCTTGAGGGCGACAAGGAGTGGGGCGAGAAGCTCCTCGGCCTCATGCACGCCGTGGACGAGGCCATCCCGACCCCGCCGCGTGACACCGACAAGCCGTTCCTGATGCCCGTCGAGGACGTCTTCACGATCACCGGTCGTGGCACCGTCGTCACCGGTCGTATCGAGCGTGGTGTCCTGAAGGTCAACGAGACCGTCGACATCATCGGTATCCGCCCGGAGAAGACCACCACCACGGTCACCGGCATCGAGATGTTCCGCAAGCTGCTCGATGAGGGCCAGGCCGGTGAGAACGTCGGTCTGCTCCTCCGTGGCATCAAGCGCGAGGACGTCGAGCGCGGCCAGGTCATCATCAAGCCCGGTTCGGTCACCCCGCACACCGAGTTCGAGGCCCAGGCCTACATCCTGTCGAAGGACGAGGGTGGCCGTCACACCCCCTTCTTCAACAACTACCGTCCGCAGTTCTACTTCCGTACCACGGACGTGACCGGCGTCGTGACCCTCCCCGAGGGCACCGAGATGGTCATGCCGGGCGACAACACTGAGATGAAGGTCGAGCTCATCCAGCCCGTCGCCATGGAGGAGGGCCTGAAGTTCGCCATCCGTGAGGGTGGTCGTACCGTGGGCGCCGGCCAGGTCACCAAGATCACGAAGTAATTCGTGTGCTGACCTGGTAGCTCTCCAGAGCTACTGAAGAAGGGCCCCGTCCCCTCGCGTAAGCGAGGCGGCGGGGCCCTTCCGCGTCCCGGCCGGTGGTCAGGCCGCTCGCCCCGCGCTCTCGGAGCAGCCACGGCAGTGGCCCGGGGTGGGGGAGCGGAGGGCGCGGTCGCGGCCGGATGGCGCAGATCCTCCGGCAGATCCTCCGGCAGGTCCGCGGCCAGGGTGCGTCCTACGGCTTCGGGTATCTGGATGTGCAGTGCCAGCCCGATCGCGGTCAGGGAGAGCGCGTGGTGTTGGGCGAGATGGTCGCCGACCACGGTGTAACAGGTTTCGTGGCGCATGTTGACACGGAGGACACCGGATCGGGGGTACCGGCAGGAACGGGCGACGAGGCGCGCTAGGGGGTCGGTGAGGCGTCGGACGGTCAGCTTCTCCCATCCGTAGCGGAACGGTTGCGGCAGGAACAAGCCGATTTCACCAACTGTGCGTGTCCGTCTATTCACTTGAAACCCCCTGAGGGAGGTTCTAGCTTTAGGCGATCTTTATGTCACGGGGGGTCGGGGGAACCCTGTTTCACCACAGGTGGGGGACATGCATTTCCAGTCAAGGAGGCGGCTTCGCCATGCCCTCGGCGTTGTGCTCGGCGCAGCGCTGACGGCGGGGCTCACGCCCATTGGACCGGTCGCCGGAGCCGCGGCCAGACAGACCGCACAGGGGAGCGCCGACGCGTCCTCCGTATCGATAGAAGCTCGACGCGAGGCCGCCAAGACCGGTAGACCGGTCGAGCTCCTAGAGGCCCGCGACGCGTACAGCACCACCGTCGTCAACCCGGACGGGACGTTCACGCTCACCCAGTCGACCACGCCCCAACGTGTCAGGGCGGACGACGGTTCCTGGCATCCGATCGACACGACCCTCGAGCGGCGGGCAGACGGGACCATCGGGCCGAAGGCCGCGGTGGTGGACCTCTCCTTCTCCTCGGGTGGCCCGGACGGACCGCTGCTGCGTCTCGCCGAACAGGGCGGGGCCCTGGAGCTGGACTGGTCCGATGCCCTGCCCGGGCCCCGGCTCGACGGGGACACCGCGACCTATCCGGAGTTGTTCGAAGGCGTCGACCTGAAGTTGACCGCGACTGCCGAGGGCTATCGTCAGGTGCTGGTGGTCAAATCGGCCCGCGCCGCTGCGAATCCGCGGCTCCAGCAGATCCGCTTCGGGGTCCGGACCGACGGCTTGGATCTCGTACCCGGTGCTGCCGGGGGGCTGCGTGCCCTCGACGCCGACGGCAGGCCTGTCTTCCGGGGACCCGCTGGTCTCATGTGGGACTCTGCCGGGAGTCCCACGGCAGGCCCGCGGGCCTCAACCCCTCTTCCTGCGAACAAACTTGCGCAGGTACCCCGGCAGAACCGATCCGCCTCACAAACCCAGGGGGACGCGGATCGAGCCGGCGCACCGCACACCGAGTTCGCTCGACCAACCAAGGGAGACAGCACCGAGATCCTCCCGGTGCGCGTCGAGCCCGGAGCGCTCAGCGTCCGTCCCGTCAGCGACCTCCTGCACGGACCGGAGACGGTTTACCCCGTGTACATCGACCCGACACTGGGTGTCGGAGCGTCCGAACGCACCGTTCTGTCCTCGGACGGCGACAAGTTCTACGCGTTCGACGACGACCTAGGCGTCGGCAGGTGTGGAAACGCGGACGGCTACTACTGCGGGTCGGGGTACGTGAACCGCATGTACTTCGAGTTCGGTGCCGGCCGACTCGCGAACAAACAGGTCCTCGACGCCACGTTCCGCGCCTACGAGACCTGGTCTTTCAACTGCACCCCGCACTGGGTCGACCTGGTCCGCACCGACAACATCTCCGAGGGCACCCGCTGGCCGGGACCTGCGCACCGCGACCACCTCGGTGACCGTTACGTGTCCAACGGCCGAGGCTCCGCCTGCTCTCCGGAACAACCTGACAGCTGGGTCGAGTTCAACGACAACCCGGCGGAGCCGGACGAGAACCTCACTGATGCGGCGCGAGCCCTGGCCGACGGGCGGTTCTCCCGCCTGACCCTGATGCTGAGGGCGAAGGACGAGGGGGACACCAGGGCCTGGAAGCGCTTCAAGCCCAATGCCGAGCTTCAGGTCCAGTACGTCACCAAACCCGGTGTCCCCACGAACGTCGGGGTCATCCCGGGGGAGGGGGAGACGGCCTACTGCTCGACCTCGGCATCGAACCCCACCGTCGTCACCCGTGCCGATCCGACCGCCACGGCCCGTGTCCAGGCGGCTTCACAGCCGGTGGGGACCGAGTATCGCGGCGCCCTGCGGGCCTACCTCTATGCCGAGCGCAAGGACCCCACCAGCGGTGACTGGATCCGGTCCTGGGAGTCCACCGCTCCGTCGACCGGCTACCACGTGGACGGCACCTTGGAGAAGGTCCGGATGAGCCCGCGGCACGACGGGCTGCTCCACCGCATGCGTGCCCGGACGCAGTCCCACTGGACCTACGACGCGGTCACCTCCAGCTCGGTGTCCGCCTACTCCTCCTGGTGCTACTTCCTGATTGACTCGACGGCCCCCAAGGCTCCCGTGATCACCTCGTCCGCCTACCCCCGTTGCACGGCCGACGACTGCCCGTCCTCCGGCTCTCCCGGCGAGCCCGGCAACTTCACCTTCAAGCCGAACGCTGCGGACAAGGACATCAGCGGCTATCGCTGGCGGTTGGAGGGGTCGGGTGAACCCGCGGAGGTCGTGGCCGGAAGCACCGTGAGTGTTCCCATCTCCCCCCCGCTCGGCGGGACCTTGACGCTCACCGTCGAGGCGCGCGACGTACACAAGCGCTTCGGAACGCCGTCCGACTACACCTTCAAGGTGGGTCTTCCGTCCGGCCCGGTCGGTCACTGGCACTTCGCCGAGGCTCCCGGCACGAAGGCGGCACCCGACACCGGCACCGGCGGTACCGCGCGGCAACCCGCCCTGATCCACACGGTCGCCGGAACCAAGGCTGCCGACTTCTCCCTCCAAGGCCGCCGAGGCATCGGCGACGGATCCCTCTACCTCAACCGTGGCAGTGTCCACCCGGAGCAGCGCACCGGCTACGCCGACACCGAAGGCATGCCCGTGAACACGCGTGACTCCTTCACCGTGTCCACCTGGGTGCGACTGAACGACGCCGACAGCACCCAGGTCGTGCTGGCCGCCCCAGGTGACAACCTGGGCGCCGCGCTCACGCTCTACTACTCGGCGGGTGACAGGAAGTGGGTCCTCAACCGGAGCAACCACGACGGCACGGAAGGCGTGGTGGCCATCCGGTCCCTGGCCGAGGACACCGCCCCACCGACCCAGGTGTGGACGCACCTGACCGCCGTGTACAACACCAGGTGTGTGAGCGGGACCTGTAGCGGTGACCACGCCGACGACACGCTCCAGCTGTTCGTCAACGGGCGCCCCCAGGGCTCTGCCGTCGAGCTCGCCTCGGTGTCCCCGACCTACAGGCCGTGGACGGCCAACTCTGGTTTCCAGTTCGGCCGATCGCGAGTGAACGGCAGTTACGGCGGATATCTGCGGGGCCGCATTGACGAGGTCAAGGTCTGGCAGCGCGCCCTCACTCAGGCGGAGATCCGGCGGGAGGGCGAACTGCTGGAGGCTGACCTGCCCGGAGCCGAGCTCGCAGCCCGCTGGGACTTCGAGGAAGCCGCCGCAGGGGACACCCGGGTCCCGGACACTTCCGGCTACAGCGCGGACGCTATGAACCTGTCCGACGAGGGCGCGGCCATCTCCGTGGACAGCGGTGTGAAGTTCAACGGGGTCAAGGGGCATGCCCGCGCCGATGGCCCGGTCGTCGACGAGACCGGCTCCTTCACCGTCACGGCCAGTGTGCGCCTGGACTCGGCCGCGCTCAAGAACAAGCCCGTCGGGTACCAGGCCCGCGTTCTGGGCCAGGCCACTCCCTCCGGTGACCAGTCTTCCTGGTCGCTCTGGGCGACCAAGGTCTCCGACGACGGCCCGCGCGGTCAGTACGTCTGGCACTTCGGTCGCACCGCGGTCGACTCCTCGGGCAAGGTCCGCCAGGCCGCCTCACTGACCAGCAGTGACTTCGCCGCGCTCGACGAGTGGGTTCAGATCACCGGGGTCTATGACGCCGCCAGGCCCCAGGACGGGAAGTACGGAGAGATCCGTTTCTACGTGGAGGGCAACGAAGCGGGCAACGGCACACCTGCGTTCAGCCTCCCCTTCCGGACGACGACCACCGTCACCGCGGGGCGCGGCTCACTCCTGGGCAGCGTCGGCAACTACCTGGCCGGCTGCCTGGCCGAAGTGCGCATCTGGTCGGGCGCGATGACGTTCGAGCAGGTCCGCTCCCGCGTCAACGGCATGGGCTGACCGATCGCTCCCCCGGGGCGGCGGCCCTAACCGCCGCCGCCCCGCCACCCCGAGGTCCCGCTGAGGACCACGGGGCCCGCACCGTACCCGCCGCAGCCGTCGGCGGACCGAGGAGGAACAGCACCGATGAGTGTGCACCCCGGCCCTGGGGGAACCAGGGCCTTCACAGCCTGGAATCGACGACTCGCCGTCGTCGCGGGCTTCGGCTTGCTCCCAGGGCTCTTGACCCCAATCGCCAGCGCCGCCCAACCGGAACCGCTGGGGCGCCAGGCGCCACAGAAGTACCAGTCCAGCAAGGTTCTGACGCTGCGTCACGAGGTGGACGCGAAGACCCGGGAGACTTCGAGGGCCGCCGCAGAAGCCGACCGGCAGGCCATCGCCCGGGGGGAGGCCCAGCGCGCCAGGAAGGTCGCCTGGCCCAAGCCCGGAACGACCCGACTGACCGCCTCGGCCAAGCCCCCGTCCACGAGCGCACCCGGTGGCCTGCCGATGCGGCTCGCCCACACCACCTCGGGCGCTCGGACCACGAAACCTGTCCCCAGCGGTGGGCAGGTGTCCGTCGAGGTCCTCGACCAGGCAGCCGCCACGAAGCTCGGGCTCAAAGGCGTTCTGCTGAAGGTCACTGGACCCACTGGCGGGGGCCGTGCCCAAATCGACGTCGACTACAGCTCCTTCGCCTCCGCCTACGGCGCCAACTGGGGCGCGAGGCTACGGGCCAAGCGCCTGCCGTTGTGTGCGCTGAGCCGGCCGGGAGACCCGCGCTGCACCACCGTCATGCCGTTGGGGTCCACCAACGACGAGGCCGGCCAGCTGGTGAAGGCAGAACTGGACTTCAAGCCGGCGTCTCCTCCCTCGACCGGGAGCCTCACCGCCGCGGTGCCGGCCGCTCGTACCGCAGCAACGGGTGAGACGCTCCTGGTTGCTCTGTCGGCGGGTGCTTCGTCTTCCAAGGGTGATTACGCAGCCACTCCGCTGTCGGCTTCCTCGTCTTGGGAGAGCGGTGGTTCTTCTGGTTCCTTCACCTGGTCGTATGCGCTGAGTGCGCCTCCGGCTGCGGCTGGTCCGCAGCCCGGGCTGGCGATCTCCTATGACTCGGGCAGCGTTGACGGGCGTACCGCGTCGACCAACAACCAGGGCACGCTGGTCGGTGAGGGTTTCGATCTCACGTCCTCGTTCGTGGAGCGCAAGTACGGCGTCTGTGATGACGACGGCCAGTCCGGAAAGTACGACCTGTGTTGGAAGTACGAGAACGCCTCGCTGGTGTTGAACGGCAAGTCCACCGAGCTGGTCAAGGATGACACCAGTGGTGAGTGGCGCCTGAAGAACGATGACGCCTCGACGGTGATCCATTCCACCGGCGCCGACAACGGCGACAGCGGGGACGACATCAGCGGGGGCAAGGGCGACGGCAAGGGCGAGTACTGGACCGTCATCACCGGAGAGGGCACCAAGTACGTCTTCGGGTTGAACAAGCTGGAAGGCGCGGGCGCCGAACGCACCGAGTCGGTGTGGACCGTGCCGGTGTTCGGTGACGACGCCGGTGAGCCCGGGTACTCCTCGGGCACGGGTTTCTCCGGTCGGTGGAAGCGGCAGGCATGGCGCTGGAACCTCGACTACGTCGAGGACACCCGTGGCAATGCCATGACGTACTGGTACGACGCCGAGACCAACTACTACGACACCCTCGGCAACGACAACAATGGCACCTCCTATGACCGCGGCGGCCACCTCAAGGAGATCCGCTACGGGCAGCGCGCCGACGCGCTGTTCAGCGGGGCCTCCAACAAGGTGGTCCTCGCCTACGAGGAGCGCTGCACCCAGTCAGGAACCGGCTGCTCCTCGCTGACGAAGGACACCCGGGACAACTGGCCGGACGTCCCCTTCGACGCCCTGTGCAAGGCCGGCGCCAAATGCACCGACAACGTCGGCCCGACCTTCTTCACCCGCAAGCGGCTGACCTCGGTCACCACCTACGCCTGGAACGCCGCCGCCTCGAAGCCGGCGATGTCCGCCGTCGACGAGTGGAAGTTGAAACAGGCGTACATGGACCCCGGTGACACTGGTGACTCAACCGACCAGACGTTGACCCTGCAGGAGATCCGCCACACCGGGCGCAACGGAACCGACCTCACCCTGGACCCGGTCACGTTCGACTACGAGATGCTGCCCAACCGGGTGGACAGCGGCACCGACGACATCCTGCCCTTCCACAAGCCGCGGCTGCGGGTGATCACCTCCGAGACCAAGGCCACCACGCAGGTCAGCTACATGAAGGCTGACTGCGCCGCCAGCCAGAGCATGCCGCGCCCGGACCAGAACACCCGGCGCTGCTACCCGGTGATCTGGGCTCCCAACGGCGGGCAGGCCACTCTCACGGACTGGTTCCACAAGTACCCCGTCGAGGCCGTCTCCACCACCGCGGAGTACGGCGGTACCTCGGGCATCGAGCACTCCTACACCTATGAGGGCGGCGGGGCCTGGCACTACAACGAGGACCCGTTCACCAAGGAGAAGGAGCGCACCTGGTCCATGTGGCGCGGATACTCCAAGGTCACCCACACCACCGGGCGCGCCGGCGTCACGCGGTCCAAGACCGTCGATGTGTACCTGCGGGGCATGAACGGTGACCGGGTGCTGTCCGACGACGGCAAGACCGTGGACCCCGACAAGCGCCGCTCGGCTTCGGTCACCGGTGTGTTCGCCGGCAGGCACACCGACCACGAACAGTACGCCGGCTTCGCCCGGGAAAGCGTCGTCTACAACGGCTCCACCCCCATCTCGAACACCATCAACTCGCCGTGGAGTAAGCGGACCGCGACCCAGCACAAGTCGTACGCCGACACCGAGGCGTACTACCTGCGGACCTATGCCACGTATCAGCGGACCTGGGTGACCAGCAGCGGCACCGGCACCTGGCGCACCCGCACCACCGGCACCAGCTATGACAGCTACGGCATGCCCGTGACCTCCCGCGACGAGGGCGATACCGCCGTCCTCGGCGACGAGAAGTGCACCCGTACCTGGTACGCACGCAACGACGCCGCCGGCATCAACACGCTGGTCTCACGCGTCCGGGTCACCGCAAACGACCCGACGAACCCGGTCGCCAACCCGTGCACCATCAAGGACGCCGACCTCGACCTACCCGCCGACTCCAGCCGTGCCGGCCAGGTCATCTCCGACACCGCGACCCGCTACGACTCCACCGCGCAGTGGACCTCGACGCAGAAGCCCACCCGAGGACTCGCCCGCTGGACCGGCCGCGCCGCCGGCTACACCTCCGACGACGAACCCATCTGGCAGAAGACCAGCACGGCCTCCTACGACGGTCTCGGCCGAGCCACCGAGGCGAAGGACACCAACGACGACGTCACGGCCACGACCACGTACACGCCGTCCGCCTCGGGTCCGCTGACCTCGACCGTGGTCACCAACGCCAAGGGCCACAGCACGACCACGCGTGTGGACTTCGCCACCGGTGCGCCGGTCAAGGTCACGGACGCCAACGGCAAGGTCACCGAGAGCGAGTACGACTCCCTCGGCCGCGTCACCAAGGTGTGGCTCCCGAACCAGATGCGGCTCCTGGACGGCAAGCCCAACTACACCTACGCCTACGGACTCACCGGCAAGGCCATGCCTTGGGTCGCCACCCACACGCTGCGCGGCGATGGCTCCGGCTACAACACCAGCTACCAGCTCTACGACTCGCTGCTGCGCCTGCGACAGACGCAACGGCCGTCCCCGGCCGGCGGCATGCTGGTCGACCACGTCCGCTACGACACCCGCGGCCTGGCACTGAGCCAGATGACCGACATCTGGGTGGAGGACCACAAGCCCTCCTCGAAGGCCGTCGACCTTCCCAGCAACTCCGCGCCGCTGGAGGTCGTCACCCAGTACGACGGCGCCGAACGACCGATCAAGGTGACCACCAAGAACCTGAGCGACACCCTGTGGATCACCACCAACGAGTACACCGGTGACTCGGTCACCAGCACCGCCCCAGAGGGGGGCCAGGCCACCACCGTGGTCACCAACGCCCTCGACCAGACCACGGAGCGCCGCGAGTACCCGGGCGCCACGGCCACGGGCACACCGACCCTCACCAGGTACAGCTACACCGCCGCCGGCCAACAGTCCCTCGTCACCGGCCCGGACAACGCGAAGTGGACGTACTCGTACGACCTCTTCGGGCGACAGACCGAAACCACCGACCCCGACAAGGGTAAGACGGAGGCCGCCTACGACGAACTCGACCGCATGGTCCGCAGCGAGGACGCCCGGGGCAAGGTCCTGCTCCCCGCCTACGACGAACTCGGCCGCCAGACCGGGCTGTGGGATGGCAGCAAGACCAATGCCCACAAGCTCGCCGCCTGGACGTTCGACTCCCTCTACAAGGGGCAGCAGGACAGCGCCACCCGCTATGACGGGGGACTGTCCGGCGATGCGTACACACAGAAGGTCACCTCGCGCGACCACCTCTACAACGTGACGCGCACCGACCTGCTCCTGCCCTCCGACGACCCGCTGGTCAAGGCCGGAGTTCCCGCGAACCTCTCCTTCGACAGCCAGCTGTTCGTGGACGGAACCGTCAGGTCGATGGGCCACCCCGCCGTGGCGGGACTTCCCAGCGAAGGGGTCTCCTTCGACTACGACTTCGCAGGCGTCGGCCTACAGACCTACCTCGGGGGGAGGAACGGCTACCAACTGGGCGCCACCTACAGCCCCCTGGGCGAGCTGACCCAACTGGTGCTCGGCAAGGACGGGACCAGCTCTTCGGAGAAGGCCTACCTCAACTACAGGTACGAGCAGGGTACCCGCCGCCTGACGAACGCCTTCGTCACCGACGACGTCCACAGCTACAAGCCGCAGGACCTGCACTACGGCCGTGACCTGGCGGGCAACGTCACCTCCGTCTTCGACAAGGCCACCCTCGCCGGCGCCTCCGAAGCCGACTACCAGTGCTTCGACTACGACGGCTATCGCCGGCTGGTCCAGGCATGGACCCCGAAGACCGCCGACTGCTCCAAGGCCCCGACCACGGCCGCTCTGGACGGGGCCGCGCCGTACTGGAGCTCGTACACCTACACCGGTGCTGGGCAGCGGAAGACCGAGACCCGGCACGCCGCCAGCGGCAGCAGCACCACCAACTACACCTACGGCACCCCGGCCGGACAGCCGCACGCACTGACGAAGACGGCCACCGGCAGCACCACCGACTCCTATACCTACGACAAGTCCGGAAACACGCTCACCCGACCTGGCAGCCAGGCCACCCAGACCCTGAGCTGGAACACCGAGGGCAACCTCGTGGGGACCAGCGAACCGGCGGCGGGCGGCAAGCCCGCACTCGGCAACACGTTCCTCTATGACGCCTCGGGCCAACTGCTGATCCGTCGCCCGACCACCGCGGACGGCGAGACAATCCTCTACCTGCCCGGCGGCAATGAGGTCAGCCTCAGTGTCAAGGGCAGCAAGAAGACACTCTCCGGTACCCGCTACTACACGGCCGCCGGGCAGACGGTTGCCGTCCGTACCGCGACCGTCGGGACTTCCGGTAGCCAGTTGGACTTCCTGGTAGCCGACCACCACGGCACCTCAAGCCTGGTCCTGGACGCCGACTCCTACGCGGTCAAGAAGCGGTACACCACACCGTTCGGCGCGCCCCGGGGCCGTGAGGTCACTGGATGGCCCGACGACAAGGGCTTCCTCGGCAAGCCGGCGGATCCCACCACCGGCCTGACCTACATCGGAGCCCGGGCATACGACCCGAAGACCGGCCAGTTCGCCAGCGTCGACCCGCTGCTGGAACTCGACAAGCACCAGACGCTCAACGGCTACAGCTACAGCATCAACAACCCGCTGACCTTCTCCGACCCCACGGGCATGGGCCTGCAGTGCGGGCGCAACTCAGGACCCGAGAACATCCCCTGCCCCACCAACCCGGCGACCAACAAACCGGGCAACGGGCGACCTGGCGAAGCGATCCGCGGCGGTGGCGGCAACGACGGCACTTCGCATGTGGACAACAGAGGCGGAACCACATCCGGCAGCGGAGGTAATTCGGGAGCCTCTTCAGTCAGGAAAGCGACTGGCTTCCTCAAGGGGATTGTTGACGACTTCAACAGCTTGTTCTATGGCACTGTCAGTAACGTCCCTCACACCGCCTCGCTCTTCGGATGGCTAGTCGACGGTGACTGTTGGAACGGCGGCGCCGGAGCGCCAGGTTGCGATTATGGTGGAGACTTCGACGACTGGGTCTCGTCACATGACGTTAACACCACTAGCGACTGGTATCGGGCCCCCAGTGCCATCGCGGCATTCTTTTCGCACAAGCCGATGAGGTCCAGGGCTAGGTCGGGTCAATCATCTGGGCGCATTAAATCAGGCACGAATTGCAAGTGTTTCCTTGCCGGCACGGGCGTGCTAATGGCCGATGGGGAAAATAAGAACATCGAAGATGTCGTGCCGGGTGACAAAGTCAGGGCAACCGATCCCGTCACTGGCGAATCGGATAGTCGCGAAGTCGAACGTCTCATCGTCACGGAGGACGACAAGCACTTCAACAAGCTGTCCATCGCCACCTCGAACGGCTTCGATGAGCTGACCGCCACCTATGAGCACCCCTTCTGGTCGCCCTCCGAGGCTCAATGGATCAACGCCCACGCTTTGGTGCCGGGGATGACTCTGCTGGCAGACGATGGCTCTACGGTCATCGTCACCACCAACCATCCGTTCACTAAGCGTGCGAGGACCTATAACCTCACCGTCAAGGGTCTCCACACGTACTATGTGCTCGCAGGCTCCACGCCCGTCCTGGTCCATAATTCGGGACCGTGCCCAACGGCGCGTTTCGTCACTGACGCCAACGGTGTGACGATCGACCTAAAGCCCTTGGGCAGAGGGTCGACTGGAAGGACAGCGCCAAATAGTCTGAATGAGCAGCTTGCGATGGAAACGGTCATGGCGAACCCAATGGCAGGAAGGGTCATTCCCCTCAAGAAGGGTATGACTGATCCCCGGTGGATGGGATCGGATGGTTGGGTTAAAATGACCAGGAGGGTAAATATGGGAGCTGAGGGTGATGTGGAGATTCATTATGTGATGAACACGATCACTGGGCATGTCGACGACTATAAGTTTAAATAGGAACCTGAGCCTATTCTGGCTCAGAATGGAGAGGCCGGGAACATGATTCCCGGCCTCTCCGGGGCATGTTTGATGCGTTGACGGAAGGGAGTGTAATTATGGAAGTTACTTGCATCAAGGAGCATGTTGACGGCAAGTCGGAAATTTCGATGGAATACAACTATGGTGGGGCGCCTGAAGTCACTGCAGGATTGTCCTATCCGGTGGCCGGAATGTCGATATATGCTGGCGTGGCTATGGTCTTGATTCGGGACGATGCCCAGCTCCCTGGCTGGTACCCCATGGAAATGTTTGACGTGCGAGATCCTCGAATGCCGTCTCACTGGTTGTTCGCAAAATATCCTGGATCGGAGTATCTCCAGGCGCTTTGGGGGTACGAAGAGCTGATTAATGATGAATTCCATTACGATGCGCTCTTGGAGCGCGATAATGGCGCACTTGTAATCTTTAGTAACAGGCTCAGGGGCTCCGGAGTTGCTGACGCTTAAACTCCTATTCTCGATCCGGGTAGGTGGCTGATGGCGGTTCCAGGCGGAGGTGTATCCATGATCGACGATGTCGATGGCGCGTTCCTTGCGAGCCTGGTCGAGGGTCAATGGCCATGAGTTAGCGTCCCCGTAGGTGGGTTGACCTGGATGAACACCATCTGGCCAAGGTGCTGCGGCACCCTAACTCATGGCCATTGGGTCGAGGGTCGGGCTAAGCGTTGTGCCGCTGGGGCCTGATCGTAGCTCTTGGCCTCTCCCGCGTTGTCCTAATCGACGGGCGTCTGTATCGATTATGGCGACATCCATCAGGTTGGGGACGTTGTTCCCCAAAACCGAACTTGCCGTCACTCCTACTATGTGCTGGCGGGTGAGACTCCGGTACTGGTTCATAACTCCAACGGCTGCCTCACGATGTCCTCTGCTATTAGCGAGGACTCGGCGCTGGTGAAGGCCGCGCAGCAGGCGGGGAAGAATCAGAAGGTTCAGGCTGACCTGGACAGCTTGTTCCAGCAGCCGTCGCGCGGAAATATGAATCCGGGCCTCGGGAGTAAGGCGTTGTCCGGAACGGATGTCACCTACGCGCGAGGAAGGAACGGCGGTCGCCTGTTCTTCCGGAACGTCGATGGCGGGATTCAGATCGTTGGCAAATCCGACAAGGCGAACGAGTCCAAGGTGATTGCGAGGTTGAACCAGCTCTATGGCCAGTGACCCTCTCTACCGCGTAGAGAACCAGCAGTTCAGTGCGCTCTTCATGCTGGGCGCGGAGGACGACAAGGAAACCGTCGAGAATGTCGACGCAGAACTCTGCCTGTCGGACGGGACGCGATGGAGCGCCACATTCATGACGCTGCGCGCAATCGAGCAAGTGATGAATCGCTGGCGGGAGACTGGAGAATGTTCCGGAGGGGCATATTTTCAGTGCCCCGATCTCGTGATCATTCCGAAGGGTGGCGTGGCGGCGATGCTGGATTCCTTCAAGGGCATCATCGAATCAGGTGGGCCTGAAGGGGTTTTGCAATTCCTGGACGAAAGCTAACTCGCCCATAGATGCGCTCGCAGAGCGAAACAGGATGCCCCTTTCCCGGGTGACGGCGAAAGGGGCATCCTGGCGTTTGACGGCAACGATGACGGCAACGTCAGCGGACGACGGCTGCGGTTGGTGAGTCGTCGGGGGTGCCGGTCGGGCCGAGGGCATTGCCGAGGGTGTCGATGGCCTGGCGCTGGAGGCGGAGGCGTACGTGGGCGTATACGCCGGCAGTCACGCCGATGTGGGCGTGTCCCAGCAGCTCCTTGATCACGACGAGGTCGACGCCCTGTTCCAGGAGCAGGGTGGCGGTCGAGTGCCGGAGGTCGTGGAAGCGGATGGTCCGGAGTCCTGAGCTGTGGAGGAGGCGGCGGAAACGGCGGGTGAGGTTGGTGGGGTCGAGCGGCTTGCCCTGCGGGGTGGTGAAGACGAGGTCGCTGTCCGTCCAGCCCTTTCCGGCGGCCTGGCGCTCTTCCTGCTGCCGTTCCTGGTGGATCTTGAGGGAGCTGATGCATTCGGTGGGGAGGGCGATACGGCGTTCGGAGGCGAGGGTCTTGGTGTTCAGGACGGTCAGGCCCTGGCTGCGGGTGCGCTGGAGGGAGCGGTGGATGGTGGCGGTTCCGCCGTTGAGATCGAGGTCTTCCCAGTGAAGGCCGAGGAGTTCGCCTTTGCGGAGTCCGGTGCGCAGGGCGAGTTCGTACAGGGCGTGGAGCTGGTCTTTGCTGGCTCGGTGGAGGAACTGTCGGGCTTCGGCGGTGGTGAAGGGCTGGAAGCGTCGCGGCCGGGGCGTGGCGGTCTTGACGTTTCGGGCGACGTTGCGCGGCAGTTCGTCCTCGCGGACGGCGTGTTCGAGGGCGGACTTGAGGACCGCGTGGAGGTACGTCACGGTCAGGGGCGACAGTCGCTTTTCGCAGCATTGGCCGATCGCGCAGCAACGCTGTCGCTTCATGTCCTGTTGCTGGGCGCAGCACTGGCAGGTGGTGCGGAGTCCGTCGAGGAGGGTCCGGACGTCGCGGGTGGTGAGCCGGGCGAGCTTCCTGGCGCCGAGGCCGGGGTTGATGTGGAGGCGGATGGCTGCGGCGTAGCGGGTGTAGGTGTTCTCCCGCAGGTGGTGGATGGCGACACCGTCGAGCCAGTAGGCGAGGTAGGCGCTGACGGTGCTGTCGGCCGCCGCGACGGGGAGGCCGCGGTTGCTGGCGGCGATCTTCTCCGTGAGCTTGGCCATCGCGTCCTTGCGGGTGGTGCCGTAGACGCGGACCCGCTTGCGGGTGTGGCCGGGCGCGAGGACGTATCCGGCGGCCTCCCACCTTCCGTCCTTGCGCTGGTAGACGGTCCCGTCTCCGTTCGCACGGGTGCGGGAGCGGCGGGACGAAGCGAGGCGAGGCGTGGTCATCAGGCGGTGTCCTGTTCGAGGCGGGTGTGGATGAAGTCGGTGAGGGCGTGGGTGGGGATGCGGCGGGCGCGGCCGAGGGTGATCGAGGCGAGTTGGCCGGTGCGGAGCAGGTCGTAGACGGCGGAGCGGCCGAGTTGGAGGCGGTCCATGACCTGGGGCACCGTGAGCAGATCCAGCACCGGTGCCGCCTCCGCGTGGAGGACGGTGGGCGAGGGCGAGGCCATCAGCAGCCCCCTTCGGCCGCGAACTGCCGTTCCTGTTCCTTGCGGTGCCATACGTAGGCGGCGAGGAGGGCCGCGCCGGGGCTGTAGCCCGAGCCGAGATAGTCCCAGCGGCCGACGACGAGCGTGGTCGTCGGGTCGAGGTCCGGCAGGCCGGCATGGGCGCGGGCCTGTTCGGTGCGCCAGGAGCGACGGGCTTCGCGCAGCGCGCCCAGGGTGGTGGAGTAGTTGCGGGATTTGGTGGAGAAGTGGCCACGGAAGCCGAGCATGTGGGCCCACTTCCAGAGCTTGAGATCGGCGAACTCGGGCAGTCGGCCGAGCTCCCAGCAGGTGCGGAGCATCTGCCGGACGTGGTGGGCGACGGAGAGGAGGGGAAGCGGCCGGGCCTGTCCGGTGCCGTCGCAGGTAGTGCATGGGAGCGG
Organism: Streptomyces sp. NPDC006879; assembly: GCF_042869595.1. NCBI lineage: Bacteria > Bacillati > Actinomycetota > Actinomycetes > Kitasatosporales > Streptomycetaceae > Streptomyces > Streptomyces sp. NPDC006879. The sequence goes on along the minus strand of NZ_JBIAGC010000015.1, from coordinate 9,104 downwards.
GGTGCCGTGTGGCAGGAGGGTGGCGCCGCGACCGTGGCAGGGGCGGCAGTACAGGGCGTGGTCGAGGGTGCCGGAGGCGTCGGCGGATTTGGTGGCGTATTTGGCCACGTAGGCGGCGACTGCCTGGTCGGTGAGTTCGCTGTCGGTGTCGAAGGCGGCGATCTCGCGTACGTCGAGCTGTTGGCCCCAGGTGAGTTCGCGTTCCCCGATCGCGTCCGAGGTGACGGAGATGCGGGCGCGGGGTGCGGCGGCGCGGATGGCGTCGGTGAGCACGGCGACGGTGGCGTACGACGGCGGGGGCTGCGTGCTGCCGTCCGGGCCGTCGAGGCGGATCACTGCGTGGAAGTGGACCAGGCCGCGCTTCTGATACTCGGCGACCTTGGCGAAGGACACCCGCAGCACGGAGCGGGCGGCCTTCTGGGTCAGTCCGAGCCGGGTGGCGAGCTCCCGGCGCAGGTAGGTTGTGAAGCGTGCCCACAAGGCTCCGGCGTGGGCGTTGAAGAGGACGGCTCCCGTGTAGTCGTACGTCGCCGGGTTGAGCGGCGTGCCGAGCAGCGGGTCCGTGGGCTCGTGATGGGTGCCGCAGCGGCAGGGCCGGGCGTCGGGGCGGTTGTGGACGGGGCCGAAGGAGGGGGCGGTGAGGGTGGCGAAGACGCGGGGGTGGGTGCGGACGGTGTCGGGGACGGTCTTGCCGCCGGAGAGGCCGGCGCGGATGAGGTGGTAGGTATCGGCGGCGTAGAGGCGGGAGCAGGCCGGGCAGCGGGAGGCGCGGCGGTTCCCGCACCCGGTGAGCAGGCTTCCCGTGGGCTCCTCGGAAGAGGTGTAGGAGCGCAGTACCTCACCGGTCGCGGTATCAACGGTGGTCGTCTGGCCGGTCAGGCGGACGGGTTCGGTGCAGCCGCCGAGTCGTTCGATCTGCTGCTGTGCGCGGTCGAAGTCGGGCTGGTTGACGAGGTGGAGCAGGTCCCGTACGGCGGGGCTTGCCACGTGGCGCAGGTCCAGGGTGACCATTCGGGGCGTGTCCCTTCTGTCGGGTGGGCGGCCCCGAGCAGCAACCAGCCAGGAGGGAAGGCGTGTTGGTGCTGCTCGGGGCATGACGAACCGGGCCCAGGGGCGGGCGAGGTTGAGTGAGAGGTGATGCGGTCGGTGGGCCCGGGGCTCAGAGTTGAGCGAGGGCGGCGGTGGCGACCGGCAGGGCGACGCCCATGCGCTGGCCCAACTGGGCTGCGGTGATGGGTGCGTCGTGTTCGGTGCGGTGGGTGTCCGCGATGCGCCGGGCCGCGTTCAGCAGGGCGGCAGGCAAGGCCGGGCTGGAAGCGGGCCGAGCCGTCTTGGCGACGACCGGCGGAGCGGAGGTCGGAGCCGGAGCGGGCTGCGGTTCCACGGCGGGGGAGACGGCGACGACCGGGGCGGGCGCCGGGGGCTCGGATGCGGGTGCTTCGTCGGGCACCGGTTCGGAGACGGGGGTGGCGGCCTCTGGGTTCTCGGTGGGGTGGGTGAGGGTGTGGAATTGGGTGAGGAAGGCGGGGCCGACGTGGCCCCAGCCGAGGAGCAGGAGCGGGGCGACGGTGTCCAGGCAGGCGCGTCCGTAACGGCCGGCGAGCAGGGGTTCGGCGGTGTTGAGGGCGAGGGTGAGCAGGCCGCACAGGTGCAGCAGCCGGGTACCGGTCCGCAACTCCGCCTTCGGTACGCCGCGCAGGGCGAGGAAGCGCAGGGCGACCAGGAGGCCGACGACCGACAGGTCCACCATGGGCGCGATCAGTGGGGCGATCGGATGCGGGACGCCGAGGCGCAGGGCGAGTGCCCAGACGTTGCCGAAGGAGAAGACGAAGGCCAGGGCCGCGATGACCGCTATGACCACGGTCACGGTGCGCCGGGTGAACCGTTCCTCCGCCATGTTCTCAACCTGCCTTCTGGTGTGAGCATTTCGGGGTCACTTGGTGAGCGAGGGTGCGGGCGTTGTCGTCCGTCCGGTCGAGTGCAGGAGGGCGTCCAGGCACAGGTCCGGGTCGACGGTCAGGTGCGAAGTGGCGTCCGCGACGCGGGCGGCGTCGGCGTCGGAGACGTAGGGGGTGCGGATGCGGGTGTAGCCGGGGCGGCCCTGCATCGCCATCACCGCGACGCCGACGTAGGCGGGGTCCTGCAAGGTCACCGGGCTGGCGTCGGGCCAGTTCCGGATGTCCTCACCCAGAGCGGCCACCGCGGCTTCCACGGTCTTCTGCGCGAAGGAGAGCCCGATGGGGCACACGTCGCGGATGAAGGTCGGGATGGCGTCGCCGGTGGTCTTCTGGCTGATCAGGATCACCAGGATGCCGACGCTGCGGCCCTTCTTGACCAGGTCCTCCACCAGCCGGGCGTTCTCTGCCGTCAACGCGGCAAGACGTTTCGTCGTCGGGTCGCTGCCCTTGTACTCGCGGAAGTACGTGTGCGCCTCATCGATGATCAGGACCGTGAGCGGCCACTCCGGGGAGGGGCCGACGTGCCACATGTTCTTCACGCCCAGTACGTCCCGGATGGCCGCCGAGCGCCGCTTGCGCAGCTCCACCAGACGCTTGAACAGCGCGTTCGCCTCATCCAGGTCATCCCCGCAGAACGCGAACATCCGCTTGACCAGGTCCGCGTAGTCCCCCTCCGACGCCCGCGACACCTTCCCGTCCGCACCCGCGATCTGCACGGCCCCTGAGGGCGCGAAGTCGCAGACGAACTTGTTGACCCCTGAGGTCTTGCCCGCACCGGGGACGCCGGCCACCGTCACCCCGGGCACGTTGGCCAGGGACACCCACACCTTCGCGGCGTACTCGTCCACGCCCAGCTCCCAGCGTGTCAGGTCCGTGAGTGGTCGGCCGGTGGGCCGGTGGGCGGTCGGCGTGGTCAGCGGGTCGGAGCGCACGCCCCGGATGACCACCTTGCCGGGGCCGTCCGGCAGTACGGACACGCGCGTGCACCGCCAGGCGTCCGCCAGGAACCGGGCCGACTTCTGGTACTCCTCCAGCCCGACCTGCGGCAGCGTCCTGGCCCGCACGATGACTCCGAACTGGTCCGGCTTCACCTTGATCTTCGGCGTCAGGACCCGGGGAGCGGGGGTGTCACCGTCCTTCTGCGCGGTGAGCTGCGCGAGCAGGCCCGGGGTCTTGTCGGTGACCGTCAGTCCGGCCATCCGGGCGAGCCGTACCCAGCCCCAGCGGACCCGGACGGCCTGCCGCATGCTGGCCCGCGTGCCCCGGTCGGCCCGCACGTAGCGAACCACCGTCATGAGCAGCCACACACCGACCAACGCCGTAGCGATCGGCAGCGCGTACGACGCGTATCCCGTGACGGCTTCCATGTCAGGCCCCCTCATCGCGTATCAGGCGGAACATGTCGCCCAGGTCGAGGCGGGCCGCCTGCTCCGGGCTCAGGCCGAGCAGATCGAGCACCGCACCGGAGGCGAAGAACGTGGCCTTGCCCTCGGACCCCGCCAGCGGCCGGAGCGGAGACAACGCCCGCTCCGGCGCGGGGTGTTCGAAGCGGATCACTGGGCGGCCTCCGCCGTCACCAGCTCCAGGCGAGCGGCACGGTAGGCGACACCGTCGGAGAGCTGGCCGTTGAAGATCCGCGCCCACGGGGTGGCGAACAGCTCCACCGGCCGCACCATCGCCCCCGGCTTGAGCCCGGCCGCCAGACCCGTCTCCGGGACCGTGATCTTCAGGACTTCGGCACGGCCGTCCTCCATGAGCATCACGGTCACCGTGTACAGCGACGCTCCGGTCTCCCGGTCGGTGGCGACCTCCCCGGTCTGCTGGTCCTTGATCTTCAGAGCCGGGTCGGTGCCCGCGATGCAGACCGCCGACGGCAGCAGGGCAACACGGATTCGAGTCATGGCCATGCCATCACATCCTCGTTCGATGGAGCCGCTTGGTCGACTCGCCATGACCATAGCGGCACACTCGCTACACCCGCAACACTCGATTCGTATCGCTACACCGATACGGCTGGAACGCCGAGGACGCCCGGGTGTGCCGCGAGTGCCGACGCCGCTACCCTCGTGCCATGAAGCTGCCCCTGGGAGAGGACCCCCGGCCGCCGTACGTCCAGGCCGCCGACGTCCTGCGTGCCGCCATCCACGACGGCGAGCTGCGTCCCGGTGAGCGGCTTCCCGCCGCGCGTGAGCTGCAACGACGCTTCGGCATCGCCAGCTCCACGGTTCAAAACGCCCTGCGGCTCCTCAAGGACGAAGGGCTGATCTACTCCGTCCTCGGCCGGGGCAGTTACGTACGCGCGCCGAAGCCGGTGGTGACCGCCGAAGCGGAGGTGGCCGCAGCAGAGGGAGACGAAGTCGATCTCGGCGAGTCCGATCCTGAGTACACCGGTCTCGGTGACCTCCGGCGCGGTTGGCAGACCGCCGACAGCCCCGCTGACGATCCCCGCCCCCCGTACGTGCGGACCGCGGACGCGCTCCGCAAGCAGATCCAGGACGGCCGGCTCGCACCCGGGGCCAAGCTCCCCTCCGCCCGCGAGCTGCAAGCCCAGTACGGCATCGCCAACTCCACCGCTCAGAACGCCCTGCGGGTCCTCAAGGAGGAGGGGCTGATCTACTCCGTGCAGGGCCGGGGCGTCTTCGTCCGCGAGGTCAGCCCGCGCGATCAGTTCCTCAAGCGCTACAACGAGGGGCTGGAGGAAATGGCGGCGCAGCGTCGAGCGGACGAGGAAGCGGTACGGCTCAGCGGAAAGAGCGATGACGAGGTGGCCGCCGAACTCGCCGCCGCCGAGGAGCGGTTCACCAAGGCCAGCACAGAGTTCGAAGCCGCTACCGCCCACCGCGACGCCATGCGCGCCGTCATGGAGCAGCGCAAGCGACTCAGTGGCAACTACACGCCCGAAGAGCAGGCCGCCAGCGTCCAGCGCCTGTACGACCGGCTGAACGAAGGCAGACGCCGACGCTGAACCGGCCGCACCAGACGGAGCAGCAGGAAACGCAGCGCAGGGTTAGCTGTTCAGAGTTTCTTTACTTGATCAAGGCGGTCCGCTGGCGCGGCCCGCGCGCGCTCCGGCCCCGCGGGGCCGCCGCCCGCTCCTGTCTCCGCCCCGCTGGCGACGGCCCCGCCGGTCCGGGCGCGCAACAGCCAGCACAGCGAAGCACCTGGGGCGCTGCCCCAGACCCCGGCCCTCTCTCTGAGGGGCAGGGGGCCCGAGTGCGGGTGCAGCTTCGTCGTGGTGTGGGGTCGAGGTCGCGGGAGGGGTCCCTCGTCGCCCGGTCACCGGAGGCGTACCAGGAACCCCCGGGGGCCGCCAAGGCCGAGCGCACGCGTCACGAGGTGAGCCTTGGCGGCCCCCGGGGAACCCTGGTCCGGCGAAGCTGCCCGACCGACGAGGGACCCCTCCCGCTCAGGCCCCGATCCTGCCGGAGTTCCGGCGCGCCAGGTCGTGGGGTAGCCCCTGTGGGTGGGTGCCTGCCGGATCGCCCCCGGGTGATGTGCTGGCCGGGCGTACCGTGGAGTGGGAGGTGGTGAGTTGATGACTACGGAGCTGGCCGACAACGTCCGCAAGTACCGGCGTCGCGCGGGGATGAGCCAGGAGGAACTGGCCCATGCCGCAGGCGTATCGCCGGGCACGGTGCGCAAGGCTGAGCAGGGCGGCACTCTCCGCATGGAGACCCTGCATACGCTTGCCCGCGCACTGGGCGTGACCACGGCCGCGCTGATGGCCTCGGATGCCCCGGAGCCCGTCGGGCGGACCGAGGAGCCGAACCGCGTCAACCTGATCCAGCTCCGCGCCGCCCTCACCCCGGCCGTCGGGCTCGTGGACCAGGACGCCGAAGCCGTGGGCGAGGAGCCGAATCTGCGCACCTTCCGGCGGACGCTGCAAGACGCACGGGTGCTGTACTTCTCCGACAGCTCCAAGAGTGTCGCGGCCCAACTGCCGGGCCTGCTGCGTGATGCCGCACAAGCCGTCGCCTACTACGACAGCGGGGACGAGCACCGGCAGGCCCTGCTGGCACGCGCCGAGGCGCTGCGTCTGGCCGGCACCTACCTCACCCAGGTACGGCAGTACGACATCGCGTACGCCGCTGTGCGCGGCGCCATCATGGACGCCCGTCAGGCCGGAGACATGCTTGCGGCGGGCTCCGGTGTCGGCTGCATGTGCTGGCTGCTGGTGAGGCAGGGCCGCTTGGATGAGGCGGAACAGGTCGCCGCCCGGAGCATGGACGCGGTGGAGCCGAAGATCACCGGGGCCGAGCCGGACCACTACGCGGTGTGGGGCGGCCTGGCGATGGAGGCCGCCGCCGCAGCCGCGAGGAACAACCGTCCCGACGAGGCGAAGGCGTACCGTCAGGCCGCCCGGGTCGCGGCAACCGCAGTTGGGACGGCACATCGCAATGTTTCCCGGCACTGGTCCGTCTTCGGGCCGGTTACCGTCGCGGTCAAGGCACTTGAAGACTCTCTGGTCATCGGCGACGCCCGTGCGGTGGTGCGCAAGGCGGGCGAGCAGGAGGAGTTGTCGCCCAAGGCGTGGAGGCGCTTGGGCAGGCCCAGCACCAACGACGGGAACCGCTTCACCCTCGATGTGGCGCGCGCCCACACCCGGACCGGCGACCTGTCCGCCGCCATGGACGAGTTGACCCGCGCTCGGGAAGCCGCCCCGCAGTGGCTGCGGCACCAGAACGGGGCCGCCGAGACCATGCAGGAGATCCTGGGCAAGCGCAAGCGCACCCTCACGACGGAGATGCGTGAAATGGCCGACTACCTGGGCGTCGTCGGGTAGCTGCCACGCAGCGTGGCAGTTCGCGAACCAAGAGTCGCGAACTGCCATGGCTCTCGTCTGGGGTGACAGTCAGTCAGTGCCTACGGTCGGTGTGTCCACCATCAGTGACCCAGGCCGGGGGTGCCCAGTGAGCCAGCCCAGGAGCGATGCCGACCGCATGCGTCGCAGAGAGCTGTACGACGCCGCGTCGGGTGGGGGTGGTCCCCGCTTACTGCCATGGACCAGCCCGGAGGGGAAGCCCTGCTACCTGAGCACCGACGGCCGGGGCTACCTCTCCACCCTCGCTGACAGCATCGAGACAGTACAGCTCAGCATGGGCCAGGAACTGCTGGAGTACGCCCGAGAAGCCACGGCTCCCGGAGTGCCGACTTTGTCGGCCACCGAATACCGTTGGTTGGCCTGCCGGTTGACCGAGGCCCTGGCGGACGCGCTCCGAGTAGCCGACTCGCGCGGGCGGCGCCTCCCGGACCCGGAAGAGGAAGAGGTGGACGAGGGTGCCTGACTCTGCGGAGACCGACGCACCGGTCCGCGACGCCGCACGGGGGCGCTACCGCTTCCGCGAGTACCACGTGACCACCGTCCCCGACCCCCTGGCACTGTCGGTTTTCACGGCAGTCTGCGTCACCGGCGAGGAAAGTAACTGCGGTGCCACATCCGGCACCCTGCACACCCCGGACGAGCTGACGCATTGGATCGCCGGACACTGCGCTCAGACCGGCCACCAGCACTACGAGCAGACCGTCCGAGCGATACTCCGCGCCCAGCCCGGCGCGTGGCAGTAAAGTCCCCCTGCGCCGACACTCCGCCAGCGGCAGCGTCACCGTGCGCCCTCGCGCTCTTGACGGCAGTACCGACGGCAACACCCACGGATTCCCCCGCACAACCACGGACGCCAGCGGAACCCGAAACCGCCGCTGATCTGCGAATACGCAGATAGAGCGGGCCCGCGTAGCACACGTACTATGTACTCGCTGGGGCCACGCCCGTACTTGTTCACAACAGCAACTGCCCGACAACCCCAGTTGGCGGGAGGGGTACGAACTTCCGCAATCTTTCGCCAAATGAACCGGCAACAATCGCGGGGCGCGATTACACCGGACATGCGATTGACCGGATGCAGGAGCGCGGCCTCATGCCGTCGGTAGTGGAAAACACGATTCGTGTCGGCGAAAGCATGCCAGGGAAGCGGGCCGGGACCACGGCCTACTACGAAGCGGAGAATCATGTGACGGTGATTACGGATACCGCAACTGGGCGGGTTGTCACCGTTAGCTCCGGAAGGATCAAGCAGTGAGTGATAGTCCCAATGCGCAGTGGCTGCGCGAAGGTGTACGTCAGTCGATTCAGAAATATCGTGCCGGTGGGATTGCACTCCGGGTTCTGATCGACGACCTCGACTCGGTTTCGTCGGATCTTGAGGGATCTCCATTGGGCGAGGACCTTCGCTCGCATTGGTGGGTCCTTGAGGAGATCTATGCTGTTGCTCTTGATCGAGGTGATCTTCAAGGACTGCCTCGCGAGGACGAGCTGGCTATTGAAGAGACCCTCGATGCGCTAGAGCGGCTGTTGAGTTAGATATGCCGCCGTGAGCAGTGATCTTTAGGGCCCGGCTTGACCGGTCGACATCGGTCAAGCCGACTGGTTGACGTGCGGATTCGGAAAGCGGGCCGTCGTCATCCGGAAAATTCTAAGATCAGTAGCAGAAGCAAAGTTGAAGCCCCGTCAGGTAGTCCTGGCGGGGCTTCTGCGTGGGGTGACGGCGGTAGTTGCCGCTGGGTTTGAAAGGGTGGGGTGATAGCTATGGGGGCGCCAGTCCGGTCCCGCCGATGAAGCCATCGAGGACTTCGGGGCGGCGTTGAATGTCGCGTTGTCGGTTCTTCACGAGCGGGGTGAGCTCGTCGATCGTGTGGGGTGCGAGGTTGGTCAGGGACTTCTTCAGGTGGGCCCAGACGCCTTCGACGGGGTTGAGGTCGGGCGCGTAGGGCGGGAGCTTGACGACGGTCAGCCAGTCGCTGTTGCGGTCGCAGAACTCCCGCAATGCCTTGGCGTGATGAGTACTGGCGTTGTCCCACACCACGATCAGCGGGGCACCGCCGAGCTGCCGCCGGGCGGAGGTGAGAAGGTCCGCGAACTCGCGGGCCCGGAAGCCCTTCTTCTGGCCGGTACGGCCCCGGTACGTCTGGGTCCGGTAGATCAGCCTGGTTGCGCGGCCCGGTCTGACGCAGATCATCCCGGCCATCAGGACCCGGCCGGAGCCCTTCCCTGTCACTCTAATGGGTCTCGTCGGGCCGTAGGAGACTACGGTTCGTAGCTGCCAGCGGGTGAGCACTCCGTACCTCCGAGCCATTGCGAGTTCTGTGGTC
>NZ_JBIAGC010000014.1:0-138531 GCF_042869595.1 Streptomyces sp. NPDC006879 | reverse complement strand
GCCGCGGCGATCTGGCACAACCACAAGACCAAACAACCGGTCATGCGATCCCTGATCGCCTACGACCACTGATCACATCGGAATGACTCGTCTAGGGGTCTACGACTTGCGGGCGAGGGGCAACTGCGGGGTATCGCCGCGCACTGCCTTGATGAGAAGGTGTTCCGGGCGTTTTACGTGCACGGTGAAAGGATCTCGCGAGGTGAGCGGACCACACAGCCGAACGTCGGCCGCAGCGCCCGCGGTGCACGCGCGTCGACGCGGCCCGGTGGTCGCCGCACTCATGCTCGCCATGGCCTTGGCCGCACTCGACGGGACCATCGTCGCCACCGCCGTCCCCCAGATCGTGGGCGACCTCGGCGGCTTCTCCGTCTTCTCCTGGCTCTTCTCCGGCTACCTGCTCGCGGTCACCGTAACCCTCCCGGTGTACGGAAAGCTCTCCGACGGCTTCGGTCGCAAACCGGTCCTGCTCTTCGGCATCACACTGTTCCTGGCCGGTTCCTTACTGTGCGCCGCCGCCTGGAACATGGCGGCCCTCATCGCCTTCCGGATCGTCCAGGGGCTGGGCGGCGGAGCAGTCCAGGGAACGGTCCAGACCCTCGCGGCCGACCTCTACCCGCTCAAGGAACGCCCCAGGATCCAAGCCCGCCTCTCCACCGTGTGGGCCGTCTCCTCCGTGGCGGGACCGGCCGTCGGCGGTCTCCTCGCCGCATACGCCGACTGGCGATGGATCTTCCTGCTGAACCTGCCGGTCGGAGCCCTCGCCCTGTGGCTGATCGCCCGTCACCTCAGCGAGCCCGCCCGCACACCGGGCCCTGCGCCACGGATCGACTGGGCCGGAGCCCTCGGCATCTTCGCCTGTGGTGGGCTCCTGCTGACCGCCCTCGTCCAAGGAGGCGTCGCCTGGCCCTGGCTGTCAGCCCCCTCCCTGGGACTGCTGGCCGCCAGCGCGGCCTTCGCAGCGCTGACGGTGTGGATCGAGCGCCGGGCCGCCGAGCCGATCATTCCCGGCTGGGTCTGGCGGCGCCGAACGATCGCCGCCGTCAACCTCGCACTGGGCGCACTCGGCCTGCTGATGACGGCACCGCTGGTATTCGTACCGACGTATGCCCAGTCCGTGTTGGGACTTGCTCCGGTGGCGGCCGGCTTCGTCATGTCCGTCATGACCCTGAGTTGGCCGATATCAGCCGCACTGAGCCAGCACGTGTACACCCGGATCGGCTTCCGCAACACAGCGGTCGTCGGCAGCGGCCTGTCCGTCCTGATCCTGCTGGCCTTCCCCCTGCTGCTGCCCCACCCCGCCCGGCCCTGGCAACCCGCCCTGATCATGCTGCTGCTCGGCGCGGCCCTCGGGCTCTTCCAGCTCCCCCTGATCGTCGGCGTCCAGTCCACGGTCGGCTGGTCCGAACGCGGCACCACCACCGCCTCGGTGCTGTTCTGCCGGCAGGTCGGCCAGTCCGTGGGCGCCGCGCTCTACGGCGCGGTGGCCAACGCCACCATCACCGCGCGCCTCGCCGGGGCGCCGGCGGCCGGCCTCCCCACCCACCTCGACGGCGTGGCCCGCGCCCTGGAACACCCCGAACTGCTCTCCGCCGCCGCAGCGCAACGCCTGCGCGAGGCCGTGGCCACGGCGATCGACCACGTCTTCACCGGTGCTGCGGCAGCCGCGGCACTGGCCCTGTTGGCATTGCTGCTCCTGGCACCGAGGCGGTTCCCGGTCCTGCCGGAACCATCCCCCGAAACCCCGGACGCCACGAGCCCGTCCGGCTTGTCAGACGGCCCACCGCCCGATACACCGGATCAAACGGGGCACTTGGGGGGAGCCAGCCGATGAGCGTCAGCGAACTGACCACCTGGGCAGCGTCAATCGGGGCCGTGGGCGCCCTTCTCCTGCTGCGCCGCGGCAACACCGTGCTCACCGGCCGGGACGGCCGGATGTCCACCTCCACCACCCTCGCCCTGCTGTGGACCTGGATCGTGGTCTGGATGCTCGGCACGCTCCTGGTGTACGCCATGCTCGTCGCAGAGGACGTCCGTTACCTCACCGGTGGTTTATCCGGGCCGGAGCCACTCGACGCGCTCGCACCCGAGTACCTGCTGTTGCTCGGCGGACCGTTCGCCGCGCTCGTCGCCTCCAAGGGGATCGTCGCCGGCCGCATAGAGAGCGGCCACTACACGAAGACCGGCAGCCCGGGGCGCCCCCAGCACCGCCAGTTGATCACCAACGACGTGGGCCGCACCGATCTGGTCGACCTCCAGTACGTGGTCTTCAACCTGCTCGCCATGGCCTACGTGGTCTGGCCCTTCCTCGCCGACGTCAAGGGCGGACTGCCGGCGGTACCGCCCGAACTCGCCCTGCTGACCGGCGGCCCCGCCGCGGCCTTCGTCACCAACAAACTGGTGGCCGCGCCGGTTCCGGTCATCACGGACGCCGTCTACGACCCGGCGAGGCGGACCCTGCGCGCCAAGGGCGGCGGCTTCCGTCCCGAGGGGCGCAGTTGCACCGTGAGCGTGGATGGAACGGAGCTTCCCGCCTCGGGGGACGACGGGTGCGTGGAAACCCTGCTGGAACAGCCGCCGACATCCACCACGACCGTGGTGGTCACCACCGGGACCGGCCAGCGCAGCAACCCCCAGCGGGTGCGCTCCACCGCGCCGGACCCCGGCCGCACGACCGAACCACCACCGCCCCGGGCCGAACCGGTGAGCAGCTCCCCACCGCCACCACGGGCCAGCGCCGGCTGACGCCCAAGCCCGAACGGGCCGCAGCTGGGACCCACCGGGAGCACCGGGGCCAGCCTTCGGGCGCGGGCCCACCTCATCCCTCGGTGCGGGCCGTCCGTCCGGTCAGTGCCGCAAGACTGGAGCGGACATGGTCCATGTGGGCCCGCACCTCGTCCCGCCCCTGCTCGTGTTCCCGTAGAACCCGCTCGGTCTCGCGGACCACGCGCTCCTCGCCGACCCGTGCCTTCGCGATCAACTCGGCGGCGTGCGCCTGCGCGTCCTCCTGATCGCGCCGGGCGGACTCGGTGGCCGCCGCGTGCGCGCGCTCGGCCTCGGCCAGCTGTGCCTGCGCGTACTCCTCCATCTCCAGGCACCGCGCGTGGAGATGCTCCTGCTGTTCCGCCAACTCCCGCTCCACCGCCTCCCAGCGCTCCGCTTGCTCGTCACGCTGGTCGGCCAGCATCCCCTCGGTCTGCCGGTGCGCCCGGGCCAACTCCGCCTGCGCCTGTTCCCGCCACACCCCGGCGTCCTGCCCGGCGCACTGCCGGGTCTCCTCCGCTGTGCGCCGGGCGTGCTCAAGGGCCTGACGGGCGCGCACCTCCGTCTGGTCGCGCACCGCCTGCGCATCCTGAAGGGCGAGCTCCGCCACTCGGTCGGCATGGGCCCTGGCCGACTCCGCGTATGTCGCCGCGTCCGCCTGTGCCCGCCCGGTGACGGCTCGCGCCTCCTCCTCGACCAAGGTGAGGACCTGCCGCGCTCGGGCGCTGAGCGAGTCATAGCGCTGGGGGGCCAGCGACTCCACCGCAGTGGCCAAGGCCTGGGCCTCGGCCTCCATCTGCTTGGCGAGGACCGTCAGCCGGGCCACCCGCTCCCAGGCCTGATCGCGGGAGGCCGCGAGACGTGCGAGGTAGCGGTCGACCTGCTCGGGTCGGTATCCGCGGACGCGGACGCTCGCGAACCGCTGGGGTGGCATGGCTGCACTCATCCTGTAAGCCCCTCTCGGCCACGCGGCGCAAAACGCACGGCCATTCGACCCGGCTCGCTCTCGACGCCCATCTTGAAGGACACGGAGAACCACTCAAAACGCGACACTCCGCCCACTCCTGGGGTCAAGGATGCGGCAAATGGCGGCAGAAGTCGGAATCAGGTCAGTGAAGGGCCGAAAGCATGACCGGAAACGGATGCCCCCGGACAGGGGAACGGCCGGGCGGGGACAAACCCCACCCGGCCGTTCACTCGTTCGCCTCTCTCGCCCTTCAGCTGGGCCGAACCGTCCCGGTCCGGCCCCCGGGCCGCTGCCTCACAGCAGTCCGTCCCACATCTGCTCCAGCAGCACCGACCACCAGCTGTCCGGCGAGGACAGCGCCGCACCGTCCAACGCGGCGAGTTGGGCTTGGAAGTCGACGGTCCAACGACCGGCCTGTTCGGGTGTCAGATGAAGCCGCAGCCGCCACATACGACCCAGCATCGCCATGGAACGGGCGAACTGCGGCAGGCTCGAATTCACGAACTGCGGCGGCACCGGCGCCCCGCCGGGCCCGCCCTCGACGGGCACCGCCACGATGTTGGCCGTCCCGTACTGCACACACAGCGCCTTGCCGAAGTCGCTGCCCACGACCAGGTACGAGGACGCGTCCGAAGCCGGCTGTAGCTGTCGTTGCAGCGCCAGCTCGGCGAGGGTGGGCACCGGTTGCCCCGGGACCGCCTGCGCCCAGAAGAAGGGACCGAAATCGGTCGGCAGGCCGGCCTGCACCAGGGTCGTCGCCACGATCTCGGGCACGCCCTGGCGGGACACCGCCCGCTGGTCGAAGCGGAAGACCCCCTGGAGCCCGAAGGCGTCGGTCAGCTCCTGGGCGATCGCCTCCAGGGGGATCGCCGGGAGGGTCTGGGTCGGCGGCAGCGCGGCACGGACCGGGGCCGGCCGGGCCGGACCGCCAGCCACCTGGTGCAACTCTCCCTGGTGGGTGAGTAGATGCCGTACGCCCTGCTGGCGGCTGGCGTGGTCAGTCCCGTACGGCGCGACGTTGGTGATCCGCACCTGGGGCCAGGTCTCCCGGATCATCCGGGCGCAGTAGCCGCCGGGCAGCTCGCAGGAAGCCAACTCCGTATGGAGCTCCAGGACCCGCTGCGGAGGTACGTTCAGAGCACGCAGCTCGTACAGGATCTGCCACTCCGGGTGCGGAGTACCGGGCGCCGAACGCCGGATGACCTGCTGCTCCGAGCCGTCGGCGGCGCGGTAGCGCAGCACGGCCTGGTAGCCGGGTCCCACCGTGGGCACCCCGGGCACCTGCGGGCGAGGGGCAGCCGCACCCGGCGCCCCGACCGGCCCCGGAGGCGGGGGAGGCCCCGGCACCCCTGCCGCGTTCGGCCCCACCACCGGCCCGCCGAGCACCGTCTCGGCCTGATGGACCTCCTCGCTCCCCCGGACGGAGGGCACCTTGCGCGGAGCTCCGGGCGGGCCCGGCGGTTGCGGCGCGCGTCCAGTAGTCGCCGCTCCGGGCGGGCCGGGCGGTTGCGGCATGACGGGCGCCGCGAGCACGGTGTCCGCCTGGTGCGAAGCGGGGCGTCCCGGCGCACCGGGCGGAGGCGGGGTGCCGACGTCGGCGCCCGCGGGCGCCGCAGGACGGCCGGCACGCTCGTCGGAGACCTCCACCGCCCGCACACCGAGCGCCGGGGCCACGGCGGTCGGCGGAAGTTGGCTGCCGCCGGCCATGAGTCTCGTCTCCGCCTCGGGCGCGACCCCTGGCCGGGGTGTGTCGTCCGCGTCCGAGCCGGACAAGGGGGGAGCGAACACCGTCGCGGGCAGCGGCACCGAATCCTCATCGCCCAGGCCATTGGTGTCGGTACCCGCCCAGGGGGTGGCCTCGGGCTGTGCCGGGCTGCCGGGCCGGGAGGACACCGGCGCCGCGCCGAGCGGTGCGGTGGGCTCCTCCGGGCCGGCGGCGGCCGGCGGCCGAGCCGGTACGGACGGACCGGAGGAGGCCGGACTCCGCGCAGGTGCCGGCGGGCCGAGGACGGAGGTCCGATCAGCCGTACCGGAGGGTGGGTCCAGCGGTGCACCCAACCCCGACGCCTGGGGGGCTGGCGTCGGATCACCCGCGGCCACGGACCCGGCGGCGGACGCCTGGGGTTCGGGTCGCGGCCCTGCGTCCGGATCGCGCAACCACTCCGGCGGGCTGAGGAGGAAGGAGGTCTGCTCGGAATCGATGCGCTGCGGTGGCACCGAGGACCCGCCCGAGGTCTCCTCCGGCGCCCCGTACTCCTGTTCGTAGCGGCGGATCACCTCGCCCACCGGCAGTCCTGGCCACAAGGTGGCCTCGCCGCTGTCCCGCGCGATCACCATCCGCTGCTTGCCGCCGCCCGAGACCGGACCGCCCTCGCGGTCCTCCGCCCACAGGACGAACCCGAGGCCGAACTCCCGCACCCGCACCTCACGGTGCTGGTAGGCGGGCACGTCTGCGTTGATCCACTCCTCGGCGCGTTCCTGCGCCTGCGCGAAAGTCACCATCGCTGCGCCCTCACTCCCCAGTGCTTTCGACGGGCACCGCCGTCGCGAAACCACCGTCCACCATCAGCCCCGCCATCGTCTCCAGCTCCGGTGGGCTACCGGCCAACCGCTCCAAGAACGCGTCGAAATCGGAGCCGCAGGGCAACAACAACCGCTCAACCCGTTCCTGCACCGTCCAGCCGTCACGGTCCCGCCCGTCGTCGTACGGGCAGAACCAGACCGATCCCGCTCCTTCGCCGCGAACCTTCACCGCGAGCAGTCCGCCCTGCACGAAGGCCACTCCGAGGTAGTCCTTCGTCACATGGTCGCGCAGGCACTTGTTGACGTAGACCAGGTCGTTGATCGCGGCTTCCTCACGGACCGTGAGGAACGGCTGGTCCACCAGCAGGCCCAGTTCCGCGTCCAGGCCGACTCCCACCGGCGCACAGCCCCCCGCCGCCTTCAGGAACGAGCGGTAGGCCTCCGGCAACCGGTAGCCGAGGTCCTCCTCGACACCGAGCAGTTGGGTCTCGGTCACCGGGCACCCGCTCTTGGGGAGCGCCAGGTGAACCGGTCGGGAATCCGCCGGCGGTCGGGTCCCACGCTTCTCGTGGTCGACCCCCGCGGTCGTCAGACCGGCGTGGTGCCTCAGCAGGGCCTTGACCTCTATCGGTACCAGCTCCAGCCGCCGGGTGCCCGCCACGTGGTGCCAGGTCCAGCCATGGGGCGTCGCCACCGGGTCGACGGTGTCCCACAGCTCGTGGCCCTGTGCATGCATCAGCGCGTTCGCTGAGACGTAGTCCGTCAGCCGAAGCTCGTCAACGCCGAAGCCCTCGGGGGGATCGGCGATCTCAGCCGCGGCACGCGCGTACGGCGTGAAGACGGGATGCCCGTCACCGTCGATCCGCACGCCCCGCGGGTGGCGCGCGGCCCGGACCGGGTCCGGGAAGTGCACGACCTGCCCGGCATAAGCACCGTTCGGTGGCGCGGTCTGCTGCCCGAGCCGACCTGTCGTCATGGCGGTAGCCCCCTGCTGGATCTGGCTTGGTTGGGCACAGCCTAAGCGGTGCCGGACCAGCCGGTCCCGCCCCGTACGGGGCCTCCTGGAGCAGGGCTGACGGGCCGTGTACGCCTCCTCACAACCGCGGACGGAAACGCCCGAATTGATACGAATATTCGACCCAGCTTCCTTAGCCCCGGACATATTTGGCAGGCTGTCACCACAACACGGGGGCGTGCACACCAAGCGGACACCCGCCGCGGGCACGGGAGGAACGGCAACGCATGCACAACGCGCGTAAGGCATCACGCACCGCAACCCGCACGGCGAACTCACCAACCGGCGCCACCGACCGCCCCGGCGGCGACCCCCGACTGGGGTGGAGCGGGCCGGCCGGCTCCGCCGCGCCCGTCCTGAAGTGCCGCCGGGACGGAATCCTGCCGACCGTCGCGGCAGCACTCTCCGTCCGGGGCGAAACCCTGACGGGGACCGCCGGCAAGGGAGACCGGCCGCCGGCACTGCATCCCCTCGTCCAGGACTTCCTCGACACCCTCGCCACCGCACAGCGCGAACGGTTCACCGGCCGCTGCCCGGAGGCGCTCCTGCTCTCCCGCCACCTCACGACGGTCGAGGCGGCGCGCAGCAAACGCGCCCAACGCAAACCGCTCACCCACGGCGAGGCACGCCGCTCGCTCAAGCAGGCCAAGTTGACCGCCCGCCGCATCCGGGAGGACGGGGACCCGCTCCACGGCAGCTACGCGCCGCCCTGCCGCTCCTGCGACGCGCTCCTCGCCCACTTCGGTGTCCGCGCCGTAGACCTCTCCGCACCCGATACCGCCACCGAGAAGGGCTGAGCCCGCCCAGATGCCCGCCGCTGCTGCCTCCTACGACTCCTCCGCGACCCGCTTCCCCGTCGGCGTGGACGCCTCGCTGCGCGCCGCCGGCTGGCAACCCGGCCGCTGGGACATCAAGCAGGCCGAATACTGGGCCGACGCCCTGCGCGACCACACCACGCCCGCCGGGCACCAGCACGCCGTCTTCCCCGCTGCCGTGGAGGCCTGGGCCGAGTTCGGCGGGCTGCACGTCACCTCTCGCGGGCCGGGCCGTCAGATAGCACCCACCGCGCTGCGCTTCGACCCGCTCAGCGGCCTCCACCTCGCACGCACCTTCACCGATCTGGGTCGTGCGCTGGACACCACGATCAGCCCCTTGGGGCAGGAGGGCGAGGGCAGCGCCCATCTGGCCATCGACGCACAGGGCCGGGTCTACAGCATCGACCACACCGGCGACTGGTACCTCGGAGCCGATATCGACGAGGCCCTCACGACCCTCCTCACCGGCCTCCAACCGACGCGGCTGCGGACCGCCGACTGAACCCGCCCGGGGCCCGGTACCGAAGGGGCCTCGGGCTTCCCCACTTCGTACGCCAGAGCGAGCCCGGAGCGGGCCTCAGCCGGATTCGGCGGCCCGCACCGCGCCCGGGAGCACGGCCGAGACACGGAACCCCCCGGCGTCCGTGGGCCCTGAGACGAACACGCCACCCAGGCCCAGCACCCGCTCCCGCATCCCCACCAGTCCGTTGCCACCGCTGGGAAGCCCGGCGCTGGTGACGGCCGCGTCGGAGGGGCCGTTCTCCACCTGCATCGCGACTTCTTCGGGTCGGTGGGCCAGGCGCACCCGCACCTTCGCCCCAGGCGCGTGCTTGTGCACGTTGGTCAGGGCTTCTTGAACCACCCGGTAGGCCGTCTGCTCCACCGGTCGGGAGTAACGCCGCACCTCTCCGTGAACCTCCAGCTCGACGACCATTCCGGCCGTGCGCGACTGACCCACCAGCGCCTCCAACTCCTCCAGCGAGGGTCCTTCCTCCACCACCGCGGCCGTCACCACGGCAACCTCCGGCACCTCCGGGCGGCCGGTCGGTGCGGGCTCGCCGGCCCGCAGCACGCCCAACATCTCGCGGAGCTCGGTCAGTGCCTGCCGCCCCATGTCCCCGACCAGGGCGGCGTTCTTGGCCGCCTTCGTCGGGTCCTTGGCCGCCACCGCCTGGAGCGCCGCCGCGTGCACCACCATCAAGGAGACCCGGTGCGCCACCACGTCGTGCATCTCACGGGCGATCCGCGTGCGCTCCTCTCGGCGCGCCCACTCGGCACGCTCCTCCGCCCGGTCGGCCAGCAGCATGAGTTCCCGTTCCAGGGAGTCGGCCCGTTCCTGAAGGCTCTCCATCAGGCGCCGCCGCGCACCCACGTACAGGCCAAGCAGCACCGGCGGGGCGGTCATGCCCACCGACATGAAGAGCGAGACGACCGGCACGAACCACTGGTCGAACTCCGAGCCGCCGCCGGAGACGTCCTGGCTGGTCCGCACGTACGTCACCACCAGCGTCCCGACCAGTGCCATGGACGCCAGCACCGCCGTGATCCGGCGGGGTACATCGGCCGCGGCGAGGGTGTAGAGACCCACCACGGTCAGCAGGAAGCCCATCTCTGCGGGGGTGATGGCGATCGCCAACAGCACCACGGTCACCGGCCAGCGGCGGCGCACCACGAGCACGGCCCCCACGGCCAGCCCCAGGAGCACGCCGAAGCCGACGGGTACGCCGGCTTGCTCGGCGAAACCCACTCCCTCGAACGCGCACTCCGCGGCCGAGGCGGCCCCCAGCGAGAGGTCCAGCGCCGCCCCGCGGCGCCGTTCCCACCACCAGGGGCCGGCCCGGCCCGCTCCGCCCTGCTGCTCCCCCGAACTGGTCATACCGTCAGCCTAAGGGCGGGTTCCCGGCCCCTTCCGGGCATTTACCCCACGCACCGCACACACGAGCGAGTGCCGGGTGGGAAATCGCCCGTCCACCAGCGGAGGAGGGCGAATCACCGGTTCCTCCGCGCGAGTGGTCAAACGGCAAGGGCGTACGCCTCTCGTCCCGACCTGCCGTTCGAGTCCACACGCCATCTCGGGACGCCCCGCCCACCGGACCACGACCGGCCCGAGTCGCGCGGCGGAACCTCAACCCACGGACCTCCGCCGAGCCGCGCTGAGGTGCCTCGCGTTGAGGCTGCCTGGTACGGCATAGTAGGTGCCGGCAGATCTCCCGACCGGAGAAGTAGTCCGGTTTGGATGCATGATCCCCCGTGGTGTAATTGGCAGCACTGTGGCTTTTGGTGCCATCTGTTCGGGTTCGAGTCCTGACGGGGGAGCAACGCCAGGCGGGTCCCGACCGGTGCGGTCGGGACCCGCCCCCATGAAGGGCGCGATACCCCCCGGTATCCTTCGGATGTCCAACACCTGAAGCCGAAGGGCACATCCGTGAGCGCCAACCGCCCGGCAGCCGTCGTCGTACTCGCAGCGGGTGAGGGCACCCGCATGAGGTCGACCACTCCCAAGGTTTTGCACGAGATCTGCGGGCGCACGCTCGTGGGCCACGTGGTCTGCGCAGCCCAGGAGCTGGATCCCGAACATCTCGTCGTCGTTGTGGGGCACGCCCGCGAGAAGGTCCAAGGGCACCTCCAGTCCCAGCACCCGGGCACCCGCACCGCGGTGCAGGAGGAACAGAACGGAACGGGTCACGCCGTCCGGATGGCTCTGGAGGAGCTCGGCGGCACCGTTGAAGGCACCGTGATCGTGGTGTGCGGGGACACCCCGCTGCTGACCGGCGCGACCCTCTCGACTCTGACCGCCACCCACACCGCCGACGCGAACGCCGTCACCGTGCTGAGCGCCGAGGTGCCGGACTCCACCGGCTACGGCCGCATCGTGCGCGACGGGCTCTCCGGCGCCGTCACCGAGATCGTCGAACACAAGGACGCCACCGACGCACAGCGCGCCATCCGGGAGATCAACTCTGGCGTCTTCGCCTTCGACGGGAAGCTGTTGACCGAGGCCCTGGGACAGGTGCGCACCGACAACAGCCAAGGTGAGGAGTACCTCACCGACGTTCTGGGCATCCTGCGCACGGCCGGGCACCGGGTGGGCGCCTGCCTGGCCGGCGACCACCGGGAGATCCTCGGCATCAACAACCGGGTTCAGCTGGCCCAGGCACGCGGCCTCCTGAACGCCCGCCTGCTGGAGCGAGCCATGCTCGCCGGCGTGACAGTGGTGGACCCGGCCTCGACCATGATCGACGTAACGGTGACTTTCGGCCAGGACTCACTCATCCACCCCGGCACCCAGCTCCTCGGCGCCACCCATGTGGCCGAAGGCGCCGAGGTGGGCCCCAACAGCCGCCTGACCGACACCCGCGTGGGCGTGAACGCCCGGGTGGACAACACCGTGGCCAACGACGCCGAGATCGGCGAGTCCGCCAGCGTCGGCCCCTACGCCTACCTGCGCCCCGGCACCCGTCTGGGCGTGAAGGCCAAGGCGGGCACGTACGTCGAGATGAAGAACGCGACGATCGGCGAGGGCACCAAGGTGCCGCACCTTTCGTACGTGGGTGACGCCACCATCGGCGACCACACGAACATCGGCGCGGCCAGCGTGTTCGTGAACTACGACGGCGAGCACAAGCACCACACCACCATCGGCTCACACTGCAAGACGGGTTCGGACAACATGTTTGTGGCACCCGTCACGGTCGGAGACGGCGCCTACACCGCTGCCGGCTC
This sequence comes from Streptomyces sp. NPDC006879, assembly GCF_042869595.1. Taxonomy (NCBI): domain Bacteria; kingdom Bacillati; phylum Actinomycetota; class Actinomycetes; order Kitasatosporales; family Streptomycetaceae; genus Streptomyces; species Streptomyces sp. NPDC006879. The sequence continues at coordinate 126,725 of NZ_JBIAGC010000014.1, read as the reverse complement.
CGTGATCACCAAGGATGTTCCGCCCGGCGCACTGGCCGTCGCCCGTGGCCAGCAAAGGAATATCGAGGGTTGGGTGGCTCGCAAGCGTCCGGGCAGCGCCGCCGCGCAAGCGGCTCTGTCGACGGCTGAGGGGTCGGCCGCCGAGGTCTGACCGGAAACAGGTACGCCGATCTCGGCGTACCGTGATAGGTGCACGTAATTCGGCTGGCTCACCGTGCGCGGGACGGACGTCGCACGGGGGTGCAGCAGCTTTTCAACACGTCTGAGGAGACAGTGCTGTGACCGGGATCAAGACGACCGGCGAGAAGAAGCTGATGCTCTTCTCCGGCCGCGCCCACCCCGAGCTGGCCGAGGAGGTCGCACACCAGCTGGGTGTCGGTCTCGTGCCGACCAAGGCCTTCGACTTCGCCAACGGCGAGATCTACGTACGGTTCCAGGAGTCGGCCCGTGGCGCCGACTGCTTCGTGATGCAGAGCCACACGGCTCCCATCAACAAGTGGATCATGGAGCAGCTGATCATGATCGACGCGCTGAAGCGCGCGTCGGCCCGCTCCATCACCGTGATCATCCCCTCCTACGGTTACGCCCGTCAGGACAAGAAGCACCGTGGCCGCGAGCCGATCTCGGCCCGCCTGGTCGCCGACATGCTCAAGACCGCCGGCGCGGACCGCATCCTGACGGTGGACCTGCACACCGACCAGATCCAGGGCTTCTTCGACGGCCCGGTGGACCACCTCTCCGCCCTGCCGGTGCTCGCCGACTACGTGGGCGCCAAGGTCGACCGCACCAAATTGACCGTGGTCTCCCCCGACGCCGGCCGCGTCCGCGTCGCCGACCGCTGGTGCGACCGACTGGACGCCCCGCTGGCGATCGTGCACAAGCGCCGGGACAAGGACGTCGCCAACCAGGTGACCGTCCACGAGGTCGTGGGTGACGTACGGGGCCGCATCTGCGTCCTGGTGGACGACATGATCGACACCGGTGGCACCATCTGCGCGGCAGCCGAGGCGCTGTTCGCCAACGGCGCGGAGGACGTGATCGTGACCGCGACGCACGGCATCCTCTCCGGCCCGGCCGCGGACCGCCTGAAGAACTCCAAGGTCAGCGAGTTCGTCTTCACCAACACCCTGCCCGACCCGGGTGACCTGGAACTCGACAAGATCACGGTGCTGTCCATGGCGCCCACCATCGCCCGTGCGGTGCGCGAGGTCTTCGAGAACGGATCGGTGACGAACCTCTTCGAGGAACAGGGCTGACCGTCCCCTCAAGAGATCCTTTTGGGCGCGGCCTCCCCGCCGGGTAGACTCCTGGAGTTGCTCGGCGAGGGAGGCCGCGCCTTTCACCTTTCGAGGTGGGTGCGGGCGCTCCGTTATCGACGCGCTCTTCGTAGCAGGCCGTTCCGGCCGGGTGACCCTGTCCGTTTCAGTCACCCCACGAGGAGTGAACATGTCCGAGGTCAAGCTTTCCGCCGAGCGCCGCACCACCTTCGGCAAGGGTTCCGCCCGCCAGGCGCGTCGTGCCTCCCAGATCCCCGCCGTCATCTACGGTCACGGCCAGGACCCGCAGCACGTCAACGTCGAGGGTCACGGCCTGTTCATGGCGCTGAAGACCCCGAACGTCCTGATCTCGCTGGACATCGACGGTGCCGGCACCGAGCTGGTCATCCCCAAGGCCATCCAGCGTCACCCGCTCAAGCGCACCATCAGCCACGTCGACTTCCTGCTCGTGAAGAAGGGCGAGAAGGTCACCGTCGAGGTCGCGGTCCACACCGAGGGCGAGCTGGCCCCCGGCGGCAACATGCTGGAGACCCTGCTGACCACCGTGGCGGTCGAGGCCGAGGCCACCCACATCCCCGAGTCCGTCACGGTCTCCATCGCGGGCCTGGAGGCCGGCGCCACCATCCACGCCAAGGACCTGGTCCTCCCCGCTGGCTCGACCCTGGCCGTCGACGGCGACGTCGCCGTCCTGCAGGTCGTCGCCCCGCAGGCCGAGGAGCCGGCCGCCGAGGGTGAGACCGAGGGCACCGAGGCCTGAGCCTCAGCCACCAGTTGCTGACCGACCGCCGTCCCGCTCCACTGGAGCGGGACGGCGGTCGTCCTTCGTGAAGGAGCTTTTCGATGTCGGACGAGTCGAGCCCCTGGCTGATCGTGGGTCTGGGCAACCCGGGGCCCGAGTACGCCGGACACCGGCACAACGTGGGCTTCATGGTCGTGGACCTGCTGGCCCAGCGCGTCGGCGGCCGGTTCAAGGCGCACAAGGCGCGGGCGCAGGTCGTGGAAGGTCGCATCGGCCCACCCGGGCCCGCGAACCGGCGGATCGTGCTGGCCAAGCCGCAGTCGTACATGAACCTGTCGGGCGGCCCGGTGACGGCGCTGAGGGACTTCTACAAGGTCCCGACGGAGCGGATCGTGGCGGTGCACGACGAACTGGACATCGACCACGGGGTGCTGCGCCTGAAACTGGGCGGCGGGGACAACGGCCACAACGGCCTCAAGTCCATGACGAAGGCAATGGGGTCCGACTACCACCGGCTGCGCTTCGGGATCGGTCGCCCACCCGGTCGGATGCAGGTCGCCGACTTCGTCCTCAAGGACTTCTCCTCGGCCGAACGCAAGGAACTGGACTACTTCGTGGACCGCGCCGCCGATGCGGTGGAGTGCCTGGTCCTGGAGGGGCTGGAGCGCGCCCAGTCCACGTACAACTCCTGACTGGCCGGGCACGGTCCGCCGGCGCGATCGCCGAAGGCCCCTTGGACCCACGCGCTCGGCGGGTCCAAGGGGCCTTCGGCTGCCGTGTGTTCGGGCTCAGCCGGTGTTGCGCAGTCCGGCTGCGACTCCGTTGACCGTCAGCAGCAGGGCACGGGCGAGCAGCGGGTCAGCCGGTTCGCCGCGCTCGGCGGCGGCCCGTTGGCGGGCCAGCAGGGTGACCTGGAGGTAGGAGATCGGGTCCAGGTAGGCGTCCCGCACGGCGAAGGTCTGCTGGAGGACCGGGTTGGAGTCCAGCAGCTGCTCCCCGCCGGTGATGCGCAGGACCTCGCGCACGGTGAGCTCGTGCTCGGCCTCGATGGTCTCGAAGACGTGCCGCAACTCGTCGGGGACCAGGGTGTCCACGTAGTGCCGCGCGATCCGCAGGTCCGTCTTGGCCAGGGTCATCTCGACGTTGGACAGGAAGTTGCGGAAGAAGTGCCAACGCTCCTGCATCTCGGCGAGGGCGTCGTCCTGACCGGCTTCCCGCAGCGCCTTGAGCCCCGATCCCACACCGAACCAGCCGGGGACGATCTGCCGGGACTGGGTCCAGCCGAACACCCACGGGATGGCCCGCAGACCGTCCAGCCCGGCGCCGCTGTCCGGACGACGGGAGGGCCGGGAGCCCAGGTGGAGGTCGGCGAGCTGGTCCACCGGGGTGGCCGCGAAGAAGTACGCGGGCAGGTCGGGGTCCTCCACCAGACGCCGGTAGGCGCCGTGGGCCGCGTCCGAGACGATGTCCATGGCCGCGTCCCAGCGGGTCAGCGACTCGTCCGACTGCCGGGGGGCGGTGTGCAGGGCGGACGCCTGGAGGGTGGCGGCCACCGTCAGTTCGAGGTTCTCCCGGGCCAGCGAGGGCACGAGGTACTTGTCGGAGATGACCTCGCCCTGTTCGGTGACCTTGATCTCCCCGTCCAGGGTGCCCCAGGGCTGAGCCAGGATCGCGTCGTGCGAAGGACCACCGCCACGGCCCACGGTGCCGCCGCGGCCGTGGAAGAGACGCAACCGCACGCCGTAGCGGTGCGCGACGTCACGCAGTCGACGCTGGGCCCGGTGGATCTCCCACTGGCTCGTGGTGATTCCGCCGAACTTCGAAGAGTCGGAGTACCCGAGCATGACCTCCTGTACATCGCCACGGAGCGAGACCAGACGCCGGTAGGAGGGGTCGGCGAGCATCTCGTCGAGGATGACGTCGGCGGCCCGCAGCTCGTCCGTGGTCTCCAGCAAGGGGACGATGCCGATCTTGGCCCAGCCGGCGTGCAGATCGAGGAGACCGGCCTCGCGGGCGAGGACCGCGGCGGCGAACACGTCATCGGCGCCCTGGCACATCGAAATGATGTACGACTCGATGACTTCGGGGCCGAACCGGTCGAAGGCGTCCTTGATGGCGTGGAAGACCCCGAGCGTCTTGTGCCCCGCGGCGTCCAGCGGAGCCGGGGTGGGTGCGAGCGGTCGGCGCGAGCGCAGTTCCTTGGCGAGGAGCTTCTGCCGGTAGTCGCGCGGCATGTCCGCGTAACGCCAGGACTCCTCGCCGAGCCGGTCGAAGAGCTGACCCAGGGCGTGATGGTGTGCGTCGGCGTGCTCCCGGACGTCCATCGTGGCCAGCTGGAGGCCGAAGGCCGCCAGGGTACGGATGGTGCGGTCCATGTGGCCGTCGGCGAACAGGCCGCCACGGTGCTCGCGCAGCGAGGTCTGGATCAAGGTGAGGTCGGTCAGCAGCTCCGAGGTGCCCAGGTAGTCCCGGCCGTCCTCGTGGGGGGTGCCCTTGGCCAGCCGCTCCCGGGTGTTGACCAGCTTCTGTCGGACGCAGGTGGCCTTGAGCCGGTAGGGCTCCTCAGCGTTGAGCCGCTTGTAGCGGGGGCTGATCTCGGGGAGCCGTTCGAGGTCGCTCTGGAGGCTGGCGAGCAGTTCCTCGGTGGCGCCGGCGTAACGGATGGAGTTGGACAGCAGCCCACGCAGGTGGTCGACGAGGTCGAGGGCGTCGGTGATGCCGTGCTCGTGCTGGAGGATCAGCACGTCCTTGGTGACCTGGGGAGTGACATTGGGATTGCCGTCCCGGTCGCCGCCGATCCAGGTGCCGAAGGTGAGCGGGCGGGTCCCGGGCGGCAGTTCGACACCGACCCGCTGGAGCTCGGCGGCGAGATCCTCCAGCACGTCCCCGACAGCACCGGCGTGCAGCTCGTCGAGGTAGTAGATGGCGTTGCGTGCCTCGTCGGCCGGCTCGGGCCGCACGACGCGCAGCTCGTCGGTCTGCCAGACGAGGTCGATGTTCTCGGCGAGCCTCAGGTCATGGCGTCGACGGTCGCCGACCCCCTCGACCGGGGTCTCCAGCAGGGCGGCGATACGGCGGAGCTTGGTGAGCACGCTGCGGCGAGCCGCCTCGGTGGGGTGCGCCGTGAAGACGGGACGCACGTTCAGGTGGGCGACCGTCTCCCGCAGGTGCTCGGGGTCGGCGTCCTTGAGCATGTCCGCGGTGCGGGCCAGGAGGCCGCCCTCGGCTGCGCGGCGCTCACGCATCTCCTTGCCGCGGTGCACCTGCTCGGTGACGTTGGCGAGGTGGAAGTAGGTGGAGAAGGCGCGCACCAGCTTGGCGGCGGTCTCCAGGTCGGTGTCGCCTAGGAGGGCGGCGGCGGCCTCACCGTCGGTTCGGGTGAGGGCGCGTACGCGTTCGACGAGGTCGAGGAGGTCTGGGCCTTCCTGGCGCACCAGGGTCTCGCCCAGGAGGTCGCCCAATCGGCGGATGTCCGCGCGCAGCTCTGCGCCGGCGGTCGCCGAATTCGTGGTGGAGGTCTGGTCGGCACTGCTCACAGGTGCGGCTCCTTGCAGTGTTTCGAGCGCTACTGGGAGTGGGTTCCGGGGAGCGTGCGGCTGGGAAGGCTGCTGTTGCAGCCCCGGGTTACCCGCGCGGACCGCGCTGTCCGACGCGCACAGGATATCGGTGGGCCGGTAGCCGACTCGCCCTCTTGCCCCCGGAGGGGCCGCTGCCATACTTACGATGCCGTAAGTTACGGGTCCGTATCCAGGGCGACCCGCCATCCGGCGCCTGCCGTTTCCTCACCCTCCAGGGGACCCCCATGACCCTCAGCCCCGACGTCCTACAAGAGACCCAGGAGGGGACGGAGCGCACGATGCCGTCCGCGACGCTGGGCGGCGAGAACAAGCGTTCTGTGGAGCAGATCGCGCTGCTGCTCTTCATCACCGTGCCCTTTGTGGCACTCCTCGCGGCGATTCCGCTGGCCTGGGGGTGGGGGATCAGCTGGCTTGACCTCGGCCTGATGGTCTTCATGTACTTCCTGGCCTGCCACGGCATCACGATCGGCTTCCACCGGTACTTCACCCACGGCTCCTTCAAGGCCAAGCGGCCCCTGCGGATCGCCTTGGCCGTGGCCGGCTCGATGGCCGTGGAGGGCCCGCTGGTGCGCTGGGTGGCCGACCACCGCAAGCACCACAAGTTCTCCGACCACGAAGGCGACCCCCACTCGCCCTGGCGGTTCGGCGAGACCCTCCCGGCCCTCCTGAAGGGCCTGTGGTGGGCGCACATCGGCTGGCTGTTCGACGAGGAGCAGACCTCACAGGAGAAGTACGCACCCGACCTGATCAAGGACCCTGCGATCCGCCGGATCTCCCGGCACTTCGTCTTCTGGACGATGCTTTCGCTGGCGATCCCGCCGTTGGTCGGCGGACTGGTGACGATGTCCTGGTGGGGCGCGTTCACCGCGTTCTTCTGGGGCTCCCTGGTGCGGGTGGCGTTGCTGCACCACGTGACCTGGTCGATCAACTCGATCTGCCACGCGGTGGGCAAGCGCCCCTTCAAGTCCCGCGACCGCTCCGGCAACGTCTGGTGGCTGGCGGTCCTCTCGTGCGGCGAGTCCTGGCACAACCTGCACCACGCCGACCCGACCTCGGCCCGACACGGCGTCCTGCGCGGGCAGGTCGACTCCAGCGCACGGCTGATCCGATGGTTCGAGAAGGCGGGCTGGGCCAGTGACGTGCGCTGGCCCAGCCGGGCGCGCATCGATGCCCGGCGCAAGGAGAACGTCGCGAACGCGGCATGATGGACCACGTGGCGATCGACGGCAGTATTTCCAGCGCGGACAAGCCCCGGCGTGGCCGCAGGGTCCGGATGACCGGTGCGGAGCGGCGGCAGCAACTGCTGGACATCGGTCGCACCCTGTTCGCCGAGAAGGGTTTCGAGGGCACGTCGGTGGAGGAGATCGCGGCGAAGGCCGGGGTTTCCAAACCGGTGGTCTACGAGCACTTCGGCGGCAAGGAAGGCTTGTACGCAGTCGTGGTGGACCGCGAGATGCGCGCGCTCCTGGACATGGTGACCGGGGCTCTGACCGCCGGCCACCCACGAGAGCTGCTGGAGCAGGCCGCGTTCGCGCTCCTGGACTACATCGAGTCCTATACCGACGGTTTCCGCATCCTGGTGCGCGACTCTCCGGTGGCCCAGTCCACCGGCACCTTCGCTTCGCTGATCAGCGACATCGCGACGCAGGTGGAGGACATCCTCGGCCTGGAGTTCAAGGCTCGGGGCTTCGATGCGAAGTTGGCCCCGCTGTACGCGCAGGCGCTGGTGGGGATGGTCGCGCTGACCGGCCAGTGGTGGCTGGACGTGCGGCGACCGAAGAAGGCGGAGGTCGCGGCGCACCTGGTGAACTTGGCCTGGCACGGCCTGGACGGCCTGGAGTCCAAGCCCCGGCTGGTGGGCCACCGCAAGAGCTGAGTCGCCGTTCTGAGAACGCGGTGCCGAAGGGGCGCTCCCCGTCACCGACGCCGGTGACGGGGAGCGCCCCTTCGCTCCGCCGCCCTCGTGGCGGCCTGCGGCGCGGACGGTTCTCAGGGGGTCGGTTCCAGGAACTCCAGGCGGTTGCCGACGGGATCCTGCGAGAACAAGCGCCGGTGGCCGGGGAGCTCGCGGTCCCACCGGACTGGGGCGCCGGAGGCCGCCAGCCGAGCCTCGTAGGCCTCTGTCCCCCGCACCCGAAGGCCGGGGTGGGCCTCGGTTGCCGGCGTGAAGGCCGCCTCGACACCCAGGTGCAACTGGACTGGACCGGCCTGGAACCAGCAGCCACCGCGAGCCGCGAGCGCCGGGGGCTTTGGCACCTCGGCCATCTTGAGGACCTCGCCGTAGAAGGCGCGGAGCAGGCCCTCGGAACCCGCCGGCGCGGCGAGCTGCACGTGGTCGATGCCGGTCAGCACGCGCTCAGGCCTCCTTACGGGCGACAGCGAAGATCCGACGGAACGGGAAGACGGTGCCGTGCGGACCGGACGGGTAGGCCCCGCGCAGGGCGTCCCGGTACTGGCCGAGGAATTCCGCCGCGGCTTCAGGGTCGTCCTCCAGGGCGGTCAGTACGGGGCGCAGGGCCGTGCCCTTGACCCAGTCCAGGACCGGGTCGGGGCCGTGCAGGAGCTGACAGTAGGTGGTTTCCCACGAATCGACGGCACAGCCGAGGGCGGTCAGGCGCAGGAGGTATTCGGCCGGGTCCAGGATGTGGACGAAGCGGGTGCCTTGCCCGGAGAGCCGCCCGCGCCAGCGCGGCGACTCGCACAGGGTGGCGAGGAGTCCGTGGCTGGGGGCCGTGAAGTTCCCGGGAATCTGGAAGGCCAGGGTGCCGCCGGGATTGAGCGACTCCACCCAGGCGGGGAAGCGCTTCGAGTGGCCCGGCACCCACTGGAGGGCGGCATTGGAAACGATCAGGTCGTAAGTCTCTTCGGGCTGCCAGCGCCCCAGGTCGGCGGCGCGGAAGTCGAGGTGTCCGCCGCCTGCCGTCGGCCCCTCGTAGTCCGCGCGGGCCCGCTGGAGCATGTGCGGGGAGAGATCGAACCCGGTGATGTGCGAGGTGGGCCAGCGCTCGGCGAGCAGGGCGGTGACGTTTCCAGGGCCGCATCCGAGGTCCGCGATGCGGGGCGGGCGGCTGACCCCGGGCAGTTCAGGTATCCGGGCGAGCAGGTCCAGGAAGGGCCGCGTCCGGAGTTCGGAGTGGCGCAGATACTGGCGGGGGTCCCACACCGGGGCGGCGGATTCCGTGCCGGTGTGCGCGGAGGGCGCCGTATCGGAATGCATGTTCGAGCCTCCTTGCTGGAGCCGCGGGGATTGAGGAAGCGGTTCCGGCCCGGTCCATGCCCCACGGTCCCGACAATTATATCTCGATATCAAGAAGCTTGATATCGAGATGCACTACTTCAAGAGACTTCATATCGACAGACCCCTTACACTGATCGATATGGAGGACGAGGTCGACCGACTGGTCGCGGCATGGCGGCGCGAACGCCCTGACCTCGACGTGGAACCACTCGAAGTGCTCAGCCGGGTCAGCCGACTCGCCCGTCACCTCGACCGCGCCCGCAGGCTGGCTTTCTCCGAGCACCATCTGGAGCCCTGGGAGTTCGACGTCCTGACTTCGCTGCGTCGGGCCGGCGCCCCCTACCAGCTCTCTCCCGGGCAACTGCTCACCCAGACACTGGTCACCTCGGGCACCATGACCAACCGCATCGACAGGCTGGCGAAGAAGGGCCTGGTCGAGCGGCTCCCCGACCCCAGCGACCGACGCGGAGTGCTGGTACGCCTGACGCCGGAGGGACGTGACCGCGCCGACCAGGCCCTGGCCGGACTGCTGGCGCAGGAACGGGCCATCTTGGCCCAGCTCTCCCGTGCCGAACGCGGCGAACTCGCCGGGCTGCTACGCCAACTGACCGCTCCGTTCGACAACGTCCCCGGCTAGGTCAGCGGGCCTGACCCCGGCACGACGGGCCAGAGCGACGGCAGCCAGGGTCGAGTGCACCCCGAGCTTGCCCAGCACGTTCTGCATATGGGTGCGCACCGTGTGCGGGGACAGGAACAAGCGCGCGGCGACGTCCTTGCGCCCCAACCCCGCCACCATGCACCTGAGCACCTCACGTTCACGCGGGGTCAAGGACTCCACCAGGCGCTCACTGTCCGTGCGGTGCTTGCGTGCGGAGGTGAGCTCCCGCAGGACACCGGTCAACAGGGCCGGTGGCAGGTGCGTCTCCTCCCGCAACACTCCGCGGATCACCGCGAGCAGCCGGGACAGCGAACAGTCCTTGGCGACCCAGCCGGAGGCGCCCGCCTGTAGGGCCAGCGCGGCCCGCCGCGGATCGTCCCGACCGGCGAGCACGACCGTACGGACGGCGGGATGGGCCGTGCGCACACCACCGACCAGCGTGATGCCGTCCACCAAGGGGGGCGAACCACCCGGCTCGCCCAGTGGGCGCGCCGACACCGCCGCCGTGGTGGCGGCGATGCCCAGATCGGCGTCGACGAGCAGCACGTCGAAGCGTCGCCCCTCGGCCGCAGCGCGGTCCAGACAGCGCAGGGCCGCCGGACCACTGCCGGCCGCGGACACCTCCACGTCCGGCTCGGCTGCCAGGGCCGCGGCGAGCGACTCGGCGAAAATGCGGTGATCGTCCACCACGAGAACCCGGATACGAACCACAGACACCCCCATGGGTCGGGGAACGGACCGGCGCGGGTACGGCGCCCGGAACGGAAAGGAGAGATCAACAGCTGAGGCACGGCCGCCGCCGCGACATCACTGCTACCCCGGCCCGGGCGTCGTACCCGACTGACTCGACCCCTGAATCAACACCGGCCCCCACCGGTGTTGAGGCTCAGCGTAGGGCCCGGGGGGTGCACGGGTTGGCCGAATCCCAGAAGTTCTCACCTCGGTTGCGGGGTGGGTCGGCGCAAGATGGCCGCTGAACGCGTCGGCACATGCGGCGCGTTACCGCGAACCGTCCACAACCAATGACCCAAGGTGGCTGAAAACCACCGCCCACTCAGCGGGGCGGGCCCGAGCCCCCGAGGAGTGGGCGGGCCAGGGGCGGCGGACAGTTGCACGCGCAGCGGAGCGCGCAGCGCATGCGCACCCAGCGCCCGCGCACCCTGCACCCACCCCGCGCGCCCCTGGTCTGCGCACGCCCCTGCCCTACTGCCCGTCCACCCGGTGCTGCGCGAACTCCCAGGCATCCTTGATGATGCCCGCGAGGTCGGAGCGCTTGGGAGCCCAGCCCAGGCGGTCCTGAGCCGCCCTGGCCGAAGCAACGAGCACCGCGGGGTCACCGGGGCGACGTGCAGCGGCCACCTCGGGGATCTCCCGGCCAGTGACCTTCCGGACGGTTTCGATGACCTCGCGCACCGAGAAACCACTGCCGTTGCCCAGATTGCAGATGAGGTGCTCACCGGAAGTGGCCTTCGTCAGGGCCAGCAGGTGAGCCTCAGCGAGGTCGGCCACGTGGATGTAGTCCCGGACGCAGGTCCCGTCCGCGGTCGGATAGTCCTCCCCGTACACCGAGATCGACGCGCGGGTGCCCTGGGCCACCTGTAGGACCAGCGGGATCAGATGGGACTCGGGATGATGGCGCTCGCCGTAGCTGCCGTAGGCGCCAGCCACGTTGAAGTACCGCAGCGAGACTGCGGCCAGTCCGTGAGCGGTGCACTCACCAGAGATCATGTGGTCAACGGCCAGTTTGGTGGCACCGTAGGGATTGGTGGGTGAAGTCGGGGCGGACTCGGTGATCGGAGTGGTCTCGGGCTCGCCGTAGGTGGCTGCGGTGGAGGAGAAGACGAGCGTGCGCACCCCCGCCCCACGCATCGCGTCGAGCAGCGCAAGGGTGCCGCCCACGTTGTTCTCCCAGTACTTCCCCGGATTGGCTACGGACTCGCCGACCTGGGAGAAGGCGGCGAAGTGCAGCACCGCGTCATAGGAGTCGTCCAGGTAGCGGGCGGCGTCCTGGATGCGCCCCTCGACGAAATCGGCGCCCGCGGGCACGGCCTCGCGGAAGCCGGTGGAGAGGTCGTCGAGCACGGTCACCCGATGACCGGCCTCCAGCAGGTGGGCGGCCACCACGCTACCGACGTATCCGGCTCCACCCGTGACCAGGTACTTACTCACTCGCTTGTCACCTCTCGCTGTCGGTCGCCGGCGGTGTGCCGACGGCGCGTCGATGGGCACACTCTTACCGGTCCGGCGGGCAACCGCGAAACCGGTGACCGACCACGAAGGCGTGCCACCCCCGTGCGCACGGGCCGTCAGCGGGGTGCGGAGCCGGGTGGACCGGGCGACACAAGCGGAAGCACTCAGTCCATCGGGCTGGCCTGCTGCGGGAGTTGCTGCTCCGGTGCGGCGCGCTCCAGCAGTCCGGTACGGGCGGCCAACGCAGCGGCCTCCAACCGAGATCCGACTCCGAGTTTCATCAGGACCCGTTGGACGTGGGTGCGCGCCGTGCTCGGCGCGATCCCCATGCCCTCGGCGATCAGCCGGGTGTCCTCGCCCTCAGCGACCCGGACCAACACCTCCACCTCGCGGGGGGTGAGCAACCGCAGCAGCCGAGTGCCCTCGTCGTCGGGCTGGGCGACCGGGTTGAGGAGCTCGGTGAAAGCCCCCTGAAGCAGCCCCGGGGCCACCGCCGCCTCGCCCGCCCGGGCCTTGACCAGAGCCCGCTCCACGCCTTCGATCCGCTCGTCGTGACGGACGTAACCACAGGCTCCGGCCGCGAAGGCCGCAGCGATGCCGCGCGGGTTCGGAACCGGGCCGAGGACCACCACGGCGATCTGCGCCCGCTCCCGTTTGATCCGCACCACCGGGTCGAACACCCCTGGTTCGGCGGGGGTGGCGGTGCCCAGCAGGCAGACTTCGGGAGCACGGCTGATGACCAGTTCGGCGGCGCCGGCCGCGGGGGCCGCGGCGGCGAGCACCCGGTGCCCGCGCAGTTTCAGCGCCGACGCGAGCGCCTCGGCCAACAGCCGGTGCTCGTCGACCACCACGACCCGTACACCCATCCAGCCCCCAACGCCGCCCCCCACCGTCTTGTCCCGGCAAGCTACACGCTTGTTCGACGCAGCGCCGGGGTTACCGGCGAGAAGCCCCCGGAAGGCCGAAAGAGACGTCAGTGCGTCGTGAAGGAGACGATGAGGTATTCCCTGTCCGCGCCCTCGTAGGGCTTGCTGACCATCGATTCCGAGGTGAACAAGCGCCCCTCGCGGTACCGGATCTCGGCCTGGTCGGCGGAGAAACTGCTCTCCGCCGCGCGGTTCGCCTCGTCGTCCGGATTCTTCATCAGCACCGTCTGGCGCATGCTCGACGCGTCGATGCTGACGATCTGTCCACCGACCGCGTGGGTGGGTCGCTTGTAGGCGATGACGTTCGGTCCGTCCATCCGCAACGGGAACATGGTGAACCCCCCGCCGGCGTCCGCGCGGTCGGTTGTCTGCTTGCCGGTGGCCAGGTCGAAGGAGACGATCTCGTTGGTCCGGCCGTAGGCGCCACCGCCCTGGTGCTCGGCGGAGGGCAGGTAGACCCGCCCGTTCCCCACCACGATCTTCATGCACTGCTCGACGGCGGTGGCGTCGCAGCGCGGCGCGTAGCTGCCCTTGGTCAGGGCGATCCGGGCACGTAGCGCCCCCGTCCGCGCGTCGAGGGAGAAGAGGTCACTGACCCCACCGCCGGCGTTGAGATCGGCGGCGACGACCAGCGGCTCGGTGGAGACGATGCTGGCCCATTCGATGCCCGGCGACATCTTGTAGGAGGACGCGGGGGCGCCGGTGACCGGATCGAGGCTCTGCACCAGCAGGTACTGGCTACCGGAGCGCCCGCACTTGCGCAGCGCGGCGAGCGACCCGCCACCCGCGTAACCGAGGTCGTAGCAGAGGTCGGGATCGCTCTTGGGAACCCAGCGGCTTGCGCCGTCGGCGAGGTTCCAGGCTGCGCCGCCCTGGAGGCCGCCCGCGGCGACCGTCTGCCCGCTGACGGTGATCTCCTTGAACTCGACCTTCTGGTCCCCGCTGTTGGCACCCCGCGCCGATCGGGACCACACGAGTTGGCCCGCGCCGAGGTCCAGGACACCGGCTTCGGTGCACCTCTGGTAGCCGTTCTCCCCGACCCGCCTCGCGGGTTCGAACAAGATGGCCGTGAGGTCGCCGCTCATGTGTGAGGTCGCCGCGCAGACCTGACCGGGCAGGGGGATGGTCCACTTGGTCGCGCCGGTGTCCAGGTCGTACCCGACGATCTTCCGTAGGTTCGTCTTCGCGTAGACGGTGTCGGTGAGCCAGGAGCCCTTCACCGTCGCGATGTCGTCGACCTTCGGATGCGCGACGCTCAACAACGGCCTGGACCGAGCGCTCACCGGGGCGCGCTCGGCACCGGCGGCCGGAGTCCTGTCGCCGCGCGCACCCGCACCGAGGGAGAGTTCTCCTTCTTGGCCTCGATCCGTGGCCACCAGCCAGAAGCCGGTGGCGACGATCACTGCGATGGCCACGACCGCAGCGAGGACGATCAGCAGTTGCGCCCGCGTCGACCCGTTCCTCGGTGGCGGAGCCGGCACGCCACCGGGCACGGTCGGGGCCGGTGGCCCGTACGGCTGCGGCGGTGGCTGCCCGTACGGGTTCGTGGCGGCGCCGTATCCGTAGGGGCCAGGAGCAGCCGGCACCTGCGGGTATCCGTAGCCGGGCTGCCCGGCGGGCTGCTCCGGCGGGTATCCGTACGCAGGCTGCCCGGGAGCGGGAAGGGGCGGGCCGAAGCCGCCCTGGGGTGGGGGATCGTGGGGAGACTGGCCAGACTGACCCTGCGACGGGGGGTTGCTCATGGGGCGGGTACCTCTCGGTGCGCGGCGCTCACTTGCCGAAGGCCATCAGGAGCTTCTCCTCGACTCCGTCGGTGCCCAGCAGACGGGTGGTGGAGAGGAAGAAGCGTCCGTCCACGTAGGCGAACTGCGGGCTGACGAAGGAGTCCTCGACCTGTGTCGTACCCGACGGGTGCCGGAGCACCGGGGTGGCGGTGCCGCCGTCGGAGCCCAGGGCGAGGACCTGGCCGGGCTGGCTGTGGGTGGCTTCGAGATAGGCGTACAGCGTGCCGCCGTACGAGGCCACCGGCAGGATTCGGCGTCCTTGGCCCGCTTCGGCACGCCACCTGACCTTGCCGGTGGCAAGGTCGAAGGCGACGACGGCGTTGCTGCGGCCGTGGCCCCGCACGTCCGGCCGTGGCTCGGTGGGCAGGTACAAGCTGGCGGTGTCCACGACGACTCCGGTGCAGTTCTGCAAGGACCGGTGCAGCAGCCCGTAACCGCAGACCGGCTGGAGGTCGTCCGCACCGGCCACCCGGGCGCGCACCGCCCCGCCGGCGGTCAGCACGACGACGGCCCGCTGCTTGCGCTGCTTGTGGGACAGGTCGATGACGACAGGGTCGACGGCGTAGACCCTACTGACCGACCAGCCGCCGGGTACCCGATAGGTCCAGGTTCCCCTGCCGGTGCCGGGGTCGGTGCCCTGGATCCGTTCGGAGCCGTCCCGGCAGCCGAGGAGGGCGACGAGCTTGCTGCCACCGGCATAGGCGACGGGCAGGCAATCCGCCTTCCAGTGCGCGAACACCTTCTCGCCGTCGCTGACCCGAAAACCGCTGGACGGTCCGAGGCGGCTGAAGGTCACGGTATCGCCGCTGATCGCCATCGAGGGGCTGGCCATCACGTCGAAGGGGCCCTCCTTGGGGACCTCCTTGGTCCATCCCGTGTGTCCGGTCCTGAGGTCGACCATGGTGAGTTGGTTACAGCGGGCGCGGCTGCTGGTGCCGTCCTTGGAGGCGACGACGAGTCGACCGTCCGCGGTGCCCTGCGGCGGTACCGCGCATACGGCCCCCTTGAAGAGCACCGACCACCGCGGCTTGCCATCCCGCGCCCCGTAGCCGTTCAGGGACTTGTACACGGCCTTGACGACGGTGTCGCCGGCGAACCATATGCCCCTGGTGTCGGCGCCGCTGGCGGGCACGTCCACCTCGTTGACCTTGAGGAAGAGTGCGCGGTCCTCGCCGGGTTGGCGGCCCGCGTCGAGATCGAGCGCGCGTTCCGCCGGGCGGGGGCCCGCCGCCTTGCCCTCACCGGTGGCAGCGGCGGCCCCGTCCTTCCCCGTACGCGGAGCGGCAGTCGGCGCGGAGGTCTCGATCCGCCCCGCACCCAGCAGGTAGCCGCCGGCGGCGAGCACCGCGACCACGACCACCCCCACCAGGCCCAGGGTCCGCCCCCTGCGCGCGCCGTCCCGACCGGCCGGTCGGGACGGCGGGGCCACTTGGCCGTGGGGCGGGTGCGAAACGGGCGGGCCGAAACCGGGGGGCGGCGGGCCGAAGCCACCGGCCGGACCCGGCGGGTCCTGCGCATAGGGGTTCTCCTCCAGCCGCGGAGGCCGCAGGTGCGGGTTGGGAGCGTTGCCTGGTTCCTCGGGGGGCTGGTGGGGTGGATGAGTCAATGGGCTCATACCTCTTCACGCGGACCCGATGCCCGATCGGTCTCCCCCGCTGCCCCGGGTGGCTTCGGCCGGCCAGGACGGAGTGACACGGGCACCGGACCCACAGCTCTGTTTCAGTCGGGCGGGGCTTATTTCTATCACCCGCACCCCCCGCGGAACGGAGCAGTCCGCCCTAGTTCCCGATGGCTCAGGGCTCGTGACGGTCCGCCACGAGCCGTGTCACCCAGGGCCGTCAGACGTCCTCGGCCAGCTCCAACCAGCGCATCTCCAACTCGTCGCGCTCGGCGATCAGCTGGCGCAGTTCGGCGTCGAGCTTGCCGACCTTCTCGAAGTCCGTCGCGTTGCCCGCGATCTCGGCGTGCAGAACGGTCTCCCGGTCCGAGATCTTGTTGAGCTGACGCTCGATCTTCTGGAGCTCCTTCTTCGACGCGCGCGCGTCCGCGGACGTCTTCTCCTTGGCCGGCGCGGCAGCGGGCGCCGGCGCCGGTACGGCCGCCTCGACCATCTTCAACCGCCGGTCCAGGTACTCGTCGATGCCCCGCGGCAGCATCCGCAGCGCGCCGTCGCCGAGCAGCGCCATCACGGTGTCCGTGGTGCGCTCGATGAAGAAGCGGTCGTGGCTGATGACGATCAGCGAGCCCGGCCACCCGTCGAGGAGGTCCTCCAACTGGGTGAGGGTCTCGATGTCGAGGTCGTTGGTGGGCTCGTCGAGGAAGAGGACGTTCGGCTCGTCCATCAAAAGGCGCAGGATCTGCAACCGGCGGCGCTCACCACCAGAGAGGTCGCCGACGGGCGTCCACTGCTTCTCCTTGGAGAAGCCGAACTGCTCGCAGAGTTGACCGGCCGTCATCTCGCGCCCCTTGCCGAGGTCCACCCGGTCCCGGACCCGCTGGACGGCCTCCAGGACGCGCAACGAGGGGTCGAGCTCACCGACCTCCTGGGACAGGTAGGCCAAACGCACCGTCTTGCCCACGGTGATGGCGCCCGCGGCGGGCTGTACCTCGCCCTGGGTGCGGGCCGCCTCGGCGAGGGCGCGCAACAGCGATGTCTTGCCGGCGCCGTTGACGCCGACCAGGCCGATCCGGTCGCCCGGGCCCAGCTGCCAGGTCAGCTGCCTCAGCAGCGTCTTGGGGCCGGCCTGGACGGTGACGCCCTCCAGTTCGAAGACGGTCTTTCCCAGGCGCGAGTTGGCGAACTTCATCAGCTCGGCCTTGTCCCGCGGCTCCGGAACGTCCGCGATCAGGGCGTTCGCGGCCTCCACCCGGAAGCGGGGCTTACTGGTTCGTGCCGGCGCCCCACGGCGCAGCCAGGCGAGCTCCTTGCGGACCAGGTTCTGTCGTTTGGCTTCCTCGGTGGCGGCGATCCGCTCCCGTTCGGCCCGGGCGAACACGTAGTCGCTGTAGCCACCCTCGTACTCGAAGACGTCACCGCGCTGCACGTCCCACATGCGGGTGCAGACCTGGTCGAGGAACCAACGGTCGTGGGTGACGCACACCAGCGCGGAACGGCGCCGCTGGAGGTGCTGGGCCAGCCAGGCGATGCCCTCGACGTCGAGGTGGTTGGTCGGCTCGTCGAGGACCAGCAGGTCCTGATCGGCGATGAGCAGCTTGGCGAGCGCGATGCGCCGCCGCTCGCCACCGGAGAGCGGGCCGATGACGGTGTCCAGCCCCTGCCCGAAGCCGGGCAGGTCGAGCCCGCCGAACAGACCGATCAGCACATCGCGGACCTTGGAGCTGCCGGCCCACTCGTGGTCGGCCATGTCACCGATGATCTCGTGCCGGATGGTGGCCGTGGGGTCCAGCGAGTCGTGCTGGGTGAGCACGCCCAGCCGCAGGCCACCGTTGTGGGTGACCCGACCGGTGTCGGGCTCCTCCAGCCGGGCGAGCATCCGGATGAGGGTCGTCTTGCCGTCGCCGTTGCGCCCGACGACACCGATCCGGTCCCCCTCGGACACGCCGAGGGAAATGCCGTCGAGCAGGGTACGGGTGCCGTACACCTTGCCGACGGCCTCGACATTGACCAGATTGACGGCCATCAACGCGCTCCAGGGAAGGGGATGGATCAGCCCCTCAGCCTAACCCTCCGCGCCGGCCCGACCGCCCCTCGCCGTCCGCCCGCCGCAACGGCCGGCCGGTCAGTCGCCCAGGACCGTGGCCCCGGGCGCCGGGGAGCTCGCCACCCGGGCGGCGCGGCAGGTGCCCGAGGCCAACAGCCCGGCGGCGACCTTGTCGGCGCTCTCCTGGGAATCGACGAGGAAGGCGGTGGTCGGGCCGGAGCCCGAGACCAGTGCCGCCAACGCCCCGCCGGCCAGACCGGCGTCCAAGGTGGTGGCGAGCTCGGGGCGCAGCGAGAGGGCCGCCGGCTGGAGGCCGTTGGCCAAGGACGCGGCCAGGGCGTTCACGTCACCGGCGCGCAGGGCGTCGATGAGGACCGGGTCGGCGGCCGGCTCGGGGACGGCGCGGCCCGCTGCCAGCCGGTCGAACTCCCGGTACACCGCCGGCGTGGACAGACCGCCGTCGGCGACGGCGAACACCCAGTGGAAGGCACCGCCGACCTCCAACGAGCTCAGCTGCTCACCCCGTCCGATGCCCAGCGCGGCACCACCCGCGAGGCTGAACGGAACATCGCTGCCCAGTTCGGCGCAGAGCTCCAGCAGGTCGGAGGGGGAACTGCCGGTCCCCCACAGCCGGTCGCAGGCGAGCAGTGCGCCGGCGCCGTCGGCACTGCCTCCGGCCATCCCACCGGCGACCGGAATGTCCTTTTCGATGTGGATGTGGACGCGGGGCTCGATACCGTGCCTGGAGGCGAGGAGCTCGGCGGCACGAGCCGCCAGGTTGGTGCCGTCCAACGGGACGCGGTCGGCGTCCGGGCCGGAGCAGGTGACGGTCAGGGCATCGGCGGGGGTGACGGTCACCACGTCGTACAGGGAGACGGCGAGGAAGACGTTGGCGAGGTCGTGGAACCCGTCCGGGCGGGCCGCACCGACCGCCAACTGGACGTTGACCTTCGCCGGAACACGAACGGTGACGCTCATGCCCGCGCCCCCTGCGGTTTGTTCTCGGCAATCCTCGCGAACTCCTCGACCGTCAGGGCCTCCCCGCGGGCCTGCGGTGAGATCCCGGCGGCGACCAGGGCCACCTCGGCGGCGGCAGCCGAGCCCGCCCAGCCCGCCAGCGCCGCGCGCAGCGTCTTGCGCCGCTGCGCGAACGCCGCGTCGACCACGGCGAACACGTCCGCTCTCGCGGCGGTGGTCTTGACCGGCTCGGTGCGGCGCACCAGGGAGACCAGACCCGAATCGACGTTGGGCGCCGGCCAGAAGACATTGCGGCCGATGGCGCCGGCCCGCTTGACCTCCGCATACCAGTTCGCCTTCACCGACGGTACGCCGTACACCTTGTTGCCCGGGCGGGCGGCGAGCCGGTCGGCCACCTCCGACTGGACCATCACCAAGGTCCGCTCGATGGTGGGGAAACGCTCCAACATGTGCAGCAGCACCGGTACGGCCACGTTGTACGGCAGGTTCGCGACCAGCGCGGTCGGCGCCGGCCCCGGCAGTTCCTCCACCAGCATGGCGTCGGAGTGGACCAGCGCGAAGCTGCCGGCCTTCTGCGGCATCCGGGCCTCGATGGTCGCGGGCAGCGCCGCCGCGAGGACGTCGTCGATCTCGACGGCGGTGACGTGCGCGGCTGCGTCCAGCAGTGCGAGGGTCAGTGAACCAAGCCCGGGGCCCACCTCCACGACCACGTCCTGCGGCCGAACCCCGGCGGTCCGCACGATACGGCGCACGGTGTTGGCGTCGATGACGAAGTTCTGACCCTTCTGCTTGGTCGGGCGCACGCCCAGCGCAGCGGCCAGTTCGCGGATGTCGGCAGGGCCGAGGAGCGCGTCCTGGGAGGGTCCGCTGCCGCGCTGCTCGTCGTCGGATGTCTCGTGGGGCTCAGTGGTGCTCACCGGTAAAGCCTACGGCCGCAGTGCGGCCACGGACTCGCCCCCCGCTGCACGTAGAGCTTCTTGGCCCGGTACGTCTGTTCCGTCGCGGATGCGTCCTGTGGGCGACCGCTGCCACCGAGCCCCTGCCAGGTACGCACGTCGAACTGGTAGAGGCCCCCGTAGGTGCCCGAAGGGTCGACCACCGAGGCCCGGCCGCCGGACTCGCAGGCGGCGAGGGCACGCCAGTTCAGTCCGTCCGCCCCGGCCACCGACTGCGGCAGCTTGCGCGTGCCGACCCGGACCCGTTGGGTCACGGGCCGACGGAGGACCTCCTCGTAGACCCGCCGCGGCTTTTGCGCCACACCGTTGACGGTGCGCAGGGCGAAGGTGACCCGGCGGGTGCCGGGGCGGCCGGCCTGGTCGACCACCTCGGTGCCGGCGAAGAGGGTGTCGTCCTTGGTGCGCTCGATGTCGTACGGGATCTGCTCCTCGCGGATCTGTTGACTGCCGGTGATCCGCATGACCGTGATGGTCTGGCCGTCGCGCGGGAAGGACGCGGTGGCCACGGAGGTGGCGTCCTGCCCCTGGAGGCTGATCCCCGCCTGCCCGAGCGCCTCGCCCACGGTCGCGGCATTGGTGCGCAGGGTCCGTTCCCGTCCGTCTGCGAGGAAGGTGACGGTGCGCTCGGTGCGCACGCTCAAGGTCAGTCCACGGCGGGGGATCGCCGCGGACCGCGACACGGACAGATAGGCGCCTTCGGCGCGTACACCGAGTTGGCGCAGCGCGCCCTCGACCGTGCGGGCCGTGGTCCACAGGGTGCGCCGCCGACCGTCGAGGGTGAGCGCCAGGGGGCGGCCGTAGCGGACGATGACTTCGTCGCCACTGTCCAAGGCGACGCCGGGCGCGGGCACGATCTGGTCGTGTTCCCCGACCGGGACGTCCTCGGCGGCGAGCAACTCGCCGACGTCGTCGGCGAAGGTGTGCAGGGTGCGCGGCCGGCCGTCGACGGTCAGTCGGACGGCCTTGTCGCTGGCCACGAACGCGGAGGTGCCGCCCGCCAGGAAGGCCACCACCAGGGCCTGCGGAATGAGGCGCCGCCAGCCCTCCGGGCCGCCTGCGCCGACCGCCTTGCGGCGCCGCGCGCCACCGCGGGGCGCGGGCACGTGGGGCGCGCCGTCCGAGGCCGGCAGCAGCTCGGGCGGCCGGGCGGGGGACGGTACAGGGGCCGCGGCCTGGGCCGTGCGGCCCCTGCGGCGACCGCCGCCGTGTCCTGCCCGGTGGCTGCCCTGCGTTTCGCTCACGACGCTCGCTCCCGTGGTCCGGTCCCTCCGGCTGCGGCCGGTGCGGGCCGGGACACTAGCGCGCCGGACCGTCACCCACCAAAGCCGGACGGTCACCCAGCGTGTCGAGGGGTGTTGCCGGAAGGGGCACTGGGGCCCGTCAGTAACCGAAGGCCCGGGCTGTGTTCGCCCCGAGCGCCGCCGCCATGGCGTCCTCCTCGATCCCCCGCACGGCTGCCATCGCACGCACGGTGACGGGGATCAGGTACGGCGCGTTGGGCCGTCCGCGGTAAGGCGCGGGAGTCAGGAAGGGCGCGTCGGTCTCCACCAGGACGAGTTCCAGCGGCGCCACGGCGAGCGCGTCCCGCAGCGGCTGGGCGTTCTTGAACGTGACGTTTCCCGCGAAGGAAAGGAAGTAGCCGGCGGCGGCGCACTCTTGGGCCATCGCCGCGTCGCCCGAGTAGCAGTGGAAGACGGTCCGTTCGGGCGCGCCCTCCTCGCGCAGGATGCGCAGCACGTCGGCGTGCGCCTCGCGGTCGTGGATGACCAGTGCCTTGTCGTGCCGCTTGGCGATTTCGATGTGGTCCCGGAAGGACCGTTCCTGGGCGGCCGTGCCGTGCGGGCCTGTGCGGAAGTAGTCCAGTCCGGTCTCGCCCACCGCCTTGACGTGTGGCAGGCCCGCGAGGCGGTCGATCTCCTGGAGGGCCTCGTCCAGCGCCGCCTGCCCGCCGGGCTGGCGGGCGCTGGCGCGGGGACCGCCGCCCGGCTGATCACCGTGGACGATCCGGGGCGCCTCGTTGGGATGCAGGGCGACCGCCGCGTGCACGCTTTCGTGGGCGGCGGCCACCTCGGCCGCCCATCGGGATCCCTTCAGGTCACAGCCCACCTGCACCACCGTGGTGACGCCCACCGAGGCGGCCTTGGCGAGTGCCTCCTCGACCTCGGCGTCCTGCATGTCGAGGTGGGTGTGGGAGTCGGCCACCGCCACCCGGAGCGGCGCGGGCAGCGGTACGGGTGCTTCCTTGGGGCTCATGGGCCCGATGGTACGAGGGGCCGGCCCGGCCCCCCTGCCTCACCCCTTGCGGAACAGGGCGGAGATCCGGCCGAACAGTCCGGTCCGTTCGGCGGCCGGGACGGCCACTGGGCCGGGTGCGTCGTGCGCGCTCCGGCGCCGGGCTCCCCTGGGCGCCCCGGTCCCCTTGGGCGTGTTCGCCCCCGCCGGGACGGGGCCCGCGATGCCGGGGGCGATCTGGTGGTGGTACAGCTGGTCGATCATGCCGAGGACGGAGGACACCTGCCCTTCGCGCATGATGCGCACCACGTGACCGCCGCAGTTCATGCACGTCGGGTTGGACAGGGGAGACGGCACCCGCTCACCGTCTGCCAGGTAGATGATGAAGGGCTCACCGCGCCCGTCGACGTGGTGCTCGATGGCGTACGACTGCTCCCAGCCGTAGCCGCATTTCATACAGGCAAAGGAGTACGCCTCGTGCACCGTGCGCACACCACTGGCGGCAGGTGAGGCGGAGGTAGCCGGGACGGGGGTGTCTGCGATTTCACTCATGCCAGCTCCTCTGGTCCGCTGGTGTCCATGCCAGTGGACGCCTGTTCCGGCGGGAGCGCATCAGGCCCTGTCGAGTATTGGACGGGCCTTGGCTCATTCATGCCCCAACTGCCCGGTGCGCGGTCTGAGCTTTGCCTTTCAGGTTAGCTCTTTGGCGACTTAGGGCACATTTCGAGCCGCATTCTTTGCCGCCACGACCGCATCGAACACCTCTCGCTTGGGTAGCCCGGCACCCGCCGCAACCGCCGCGATGGCTTCCTTGCGTCGCTCCCCCGCCTCCTCGCGCACCTGCACCCTGCGCACCAGTTCCTCCGCGTCGAGCTCCGCCGGGCCGGGCTCCGCGGCTCCCTCCACCACCACCGTGATCTCCCCCCGCACCCCTTCGGCGGCCCACTGCGCGAGCTCCGCCAGGGACCCCCGCTTGACCTCCTCATAGGTCTTGGTCAACTCTCGGCACACCGCTGCGCGCCGGGTCCCGCCGAAGACCTCGCTCATCGCGGCGAGCGTGTCGTCGAGACGGTGCGGAGCCTCGAAGTAGACGAGGGTCCGGCGCTCCGCGGCCACCTCGCGCAGCCGCCCCAACCGCTCCCCCGCCTTGCGCGGCAGGAAGCCTTCGAAGCAGAACCGGTCGACGGGCAACCCGGACAACGCCAGCGCGGTCAACACCGCGGACGGACCAGGCACCGCGGTCACCTTGATGTCCTTCTCCACCGCCGCCGCGACCAGGCGGTAGCCCGGATCGGACACCGAGGGCATGCCGGCATCGGTCACCAGCAGCACCCGGGCGCCGCCCTCCAGCGCCGTGACCAGCTCCGGGGTGCGCGCCGATTCGTTGCCCTCGAAGTACGAGAGCACCCGGCCCGAGGTGTGCACCCCCAGGGCGCGGGTGAGCCCGCGCAGCCGTCGGGTGTCCTCCGCGGCCACCACGTCCGCCCTCGCCAACTCCGCGGCGAGCCGTGGCGGCGCATCGGCGACATCGCCGATGGGTGTGCCGGCGAGCACCAGCACACCCGCCGAGGGAGCGTCGGTGTCGTGGGAGGAAAACGGTCCGGAGGGCAGTTCAGTGGTCACTGCACCATCCTCGCAGCCCCCGCACGTCCACCGCCCGCACGGGCGCCGGGCCCCACATCCATAGATCCTTTCCCTACGATGACCCGGTGACCAGTACCGCGACATCACCGAACGGCCCCGCAGCCTCGCCACCCGGCCCGGCCCGCGGCGAGGAGCAGCCCGCCTGGCTGCGCAGGCTGCGCGGCTTCGGCTATGTGGCCCCCGGGCACAGCGGAGTGCGGGAGCGACTGGTACCGCCGTACGCCAGGCCCGCGGACCGACTGTGGGCGGCCCTCGGTCTGGATCCGGCCTCGGCAGCGGTCGTCTGGCGCTGGGCGGCATGGGTGGGGCCGCTGCTGGTGACGCTGGTCGCCGGGCTGCTGCGCTTCGTGAACCTCGGCAGTCCCAAGGCCGTGATATTCGACGAGACGTACTACGCCAAGGACTCCTGGGCGGTTATCCAGCAGGGCTACGAAGCCAACTGGCCCAAGGACATCGACAAGTCGATCATCAAGGACCCCTCCTCGGTCACCCTGCCCCTCGACCCCGGCTACGTGGTGCACCCGCCGGTCGGAAAGTGGATCATCGGCGCCGGTGAATGGCTGTTCGGCCTCGATCCCTACGGCTGGCGGTTCATGACCGCACTCCTCGGCACCCTGTCCGTGTTCCTGCTCTGCCGGATCGGACGACGGCTGCTGCGCTCCACCTTCCTGGGCTGTCTCGCTGGCCTGCTGCTCGCCGTCGACGGCCTGCACTTCGTCATGAGCCGCACGGCTCTCCTTGACCAGGTGCTGATGTTCTTCGTGCTGGCTGCCTTCGGGGCGCTGGTCGTGGACCGCGACAGAACCCGCGCACGACTGGCGAACGCGCTGCCCGTAGACGCCGAGGGCCTGTCCCGACCCGATCCGGACGTGGCGCGCACGCTCCGCCTGGGCTGGCGCCCCTGGCGCCTGCTCGCCGGCGTGTGCCTTGGACTGGCCTTCGGCACCAAGTGGAACGGCCTGGTGGTCCTCGCCTTCTTCGGGATCATGACGGTCCTGTGGGACGTCGGCGCACGCCGAGTGGCCGGCGCCCGCAGCCCGTACCCGGCGGTGCTCAGACGGGACGCACTACCCGCGTTCCTCTCCACCGTGCCCGTGGCGATCGGCACGTACCTGCTGTCCTGGACGGGTTGGATCCTCAGCCCCGACAACGGAAAGGGCGGCTACTTCCGCGACTGGGCCGCCAAACAGGGCTCGACCGACTGGGCCTGGATCCCCGAATGGCTACGCAGTCTGTGGCATTACGAGACCGAGGTGTACTCCTTCCACGTGGGGCTCACCTCGGGCCACACCTACGACTCGAACCCGTGGAGCTGGCTGGTCCTGGGCCGTCCCGTCTCGTACTTCTACGAATCCCCCGCCCCCGGCCAGGCCGGCTGCCCGGCCACCGAGACCGGCAAGTGCGCCCGCGAGGTGCTGGCACTGGGTACCCCCCTCCTGTGGTGGGCCGCCAGCCTCGCCCTGCTCTACGTCCTGTGGCGGTGGGCCTTCCGCCGCGACTGGCGAGCCGGAGCGATCGCCTGCGGTGTGGCCGCCGGCTACCTACCCTGGTTCCACTACCAAGAGCGGACGATCTTCCTCTTCTACGCCGTCGTCTTCGTTCCCTACCTCTGCCTGGCCCTGGCGATGATGATCGGCGCCCTCCTCGGACCGGCCGGATCCACCGAGCGCCGCCGCGCGGCCGGAGCGATCGGCGCGGGTGTCCTCGTCCTGCTCATCGTGTGGAACTTCATCTACTTCTATCCGATCTACACGGGCCAGACTCTGCCCATGGACTCCTGGCGCAGCCGCATGTGGCTGGACACCTGGATCTAGCTGCCCGGACGGAGCCCCCAACGCCGATTGGCGTCGGGGGCTTTCTGGTCGTTAGGGGTCGTCGTCGGGTGTCGCGGGGTGTCCCCCGACGGCCCACAGACGGCCCCGCTGGTACTCACCTGTCCCCGCCTGGAGAGAGAGATCTGAGTGACAGAGTCAACCGCTCCGCTCCCCCGTTACGCTGGCGAGCACCAGCCGACGATCCGGGAGTGTGCGCCGAGGATGGGACCCAAGACACAGAGGGTCTACGAGACGATCAGGACCTGGATCGAGGAGGGTCGGTTCGCGCCCGGCGACAAGCTGCCGTCCGAGCGCACCTTGACCGCTGAGCTTGAGATCGGCCGTACCGCGCTGCGGCAGGTGCTCGCGCGACTCGTGAGCGAACGCTTCATCAAGGCGTACGACCGCAGCTCGTACCGTGTCGTCGGCCCGTCGGGGGTGCCCGCCCCCGACGAGGTGGAGCCGTGGACGATCCACGGGTCCCGGCACATCTACGAGAACCGATGGGTCAACCTCGACCTCGTGGACGTGGAGCCGCCGGGTGTCGAGCGCTTCGAGCACCACGTGGTCCGGCTCTTCCGTGTGGCGATCACCGCCGTGGTCGATGACCAGGACCGCGTACTCATGCTGTGGCGCTACCGCTTCGTACCGGACCAGTCAGGCTGGGAACTGCCTGGCGGCATCGTGGACGCCGGCGAGGATGCCGCGACCACGGCGGCCCGGGAAACCGAGGAAGAGACCGGCTGGCGCCCTGCCAACGTTGAGCACGTGGTCACCTACCAGCCGATGATCGGCATGGTGGACTCGCCACACGAGATCTTCGTAGCTCACGGGGCCACGAAGGTGGGCGAGCCCACCGACGCCGAGGAAGCCGGCCAAGTCGCCTGGATCCCGTTGGACGAGATCCCGGGGCTGATGGCCGAGGGCAAGCTGATGGGCTCGGGGACCCTCGTCGCCCTGCTGCACCTTCTCGCGTCGCGGCCTACAGCCTCCCGGTAAGCATCTCCACCCGCCGGCGGAACCGCACAGACCCGGTGCGGTTCGCCAGCAATCGGGCCTGCTGAAGGTGGGAGCGCGCTTCGTCCAGTTCACCGCGGGCGAGATGCGCCTGAACGAGGTCGCTGTGTAGGCCGGACCGCGCGCGGACGAAGGACCCATCGGCCGCGTTCAGAGCGGCGTACAGCTCTTCCATCGCTGCGCCGTCCCCGAGCAGGGCCAGCACGTTGCCCCGCCACCGTGCGAGATGGCCGCTGTTGAGGAAGATGCTCGCCATGTCGGCATCCCGCGCTTCCGGTTCGTCCGGAAGGGTGGCCGCGGCATCCTCCAAAGCGCGCCGGGCCTCATCGCCCATGCCGGCTGCGGCACACAACTCTGCTTCGGCCGCGCTGAGCCACGCCTTGAGGCGGGGAGACTGGCGGCCCGTGTGCGTGCGCTGGGCGTCCCGGATCAGCTCTACGGCCATACCGGGGCGCCCGGCGTCCCGCAGCACGTACGCCTGCTCACCCATCGCGTGCGCGAGGTAGAGCGGGGAATCAGCGTCCTGAGCGGCCCGCTTCGCAAGTTCGTAGTGCCGCCACGCCCGCTCGACGGACCCCGCATCCAGCGCCTGCCACGCGGCGAGCGTGGCCGCGCCGGCAAGCGCGGTGGCGATCGGCCGACGCGTACCGGGGAGCACAGCGAAGGTCAGCGCGTCTTCCATCCGGCCCAGGTGGCCGGCCATCTGGTCAACAAGGCTGGCCGCGCCCATCTCCCGGTCCATCGTGCGCAACAGCTCCGTCTGGTCGAAGAACGTCTTCACCATCGAATCGCTGATGCTCCGCGCGGAGTCGATCCGGCTCAGCAGGTCTTCGTACCCGTCCGCCTGCTGCTCCGCTGGCTTCTCAGGTTCGCCGCGTAGTTCGGCGTCGGTGACGCCGAGCAGGGGGCGCAGGATCTCGGCATACCGCGCGCTGATGGCACGCTTGCCGTTCTCCCACTCCGACACGTACGTCTTCAGGCTTGCCGTGGCAGCGATGTCCACGAGCCGTTCGCGCGAGTACCGCTCCATCTCGAAGATCAAGCGGTCTTGCGACCAACCGCGCGCTTTCCGAATCGACCGTAAGCCCCTGCCCACTTGCATCGCCTCCGAGCGAGTCCGTCCACCCGGGCGGTCACCCGAATCGCCGCAGGTGGGAGCGGGTTAACACCCTTGAGGTTAACCCCAGTTGGCTACCGACGACCCCCGCTTCCGCCGTTTCCTTGAATCACGCCAGGCAGCACCGAGGCGCCCCGATCGAGCGAAGGGGTTGCATCTGGTGCGCACCAGATGCCATTCTTCTGGTGCGCACCAAATGGGCCCTGAAAGGGGCTCCTGAAGGTCTGCTTGGTGGCGCCCGGAGGGCCCTCGAAAGGGGTCTGAAGGAAGCGTCCGCACCTTGAGAACTGAACAGTGATGCGAAGTACGACGAGTCGGGCGTGATCCCGATCCGTGTCGGGCGGGTCCCGGCCCCGGGCGATGGGTTACTCGCCGGCGGCGACACCTTCATCCGCGTGTCAGCTCTGGAGAACGCCCTGATCCTGGGGCGCCACCTGGCACGGCCGCCCTGCTGGCGTCAGAGCAGAGACCATGACGCACCGATTCACAGGCTCGGGACCGCCCGCCGCGGCAACGGCGTGCGGCGAAGCCTGCACTCCGCAGCAGCGCTGCGGCCGGTTGCCTCCCCCGCCCCGGGGGGGGGGGGGGCGGCGGGGGGGGGGGGGGGGGGGGGGGGGGGGGGGGGGGGGGGGGGGGGCGGCGCGGGGGGGGTGGGGGTCCCCCCCGCCCCCCCCCCCCCCCCCCCCGGGGGGGGGGGGGCCCCCCCCCCCCCCCCCCCCCCCCGCCGCCGCCCCCCGGGCGGGGTTGAGGGGAGCCGGAGCCCTTCCCGCTTCACAACGAGGTGCGCCCCCGGTGCTCGAACACCGGGGGCGCGGTTCGGGCCCGTTCCTGTCTGAGAGGAGCAAGACCCAATGAAGTCCATCGTTGCACGTCACGTGGGTGTTACCCGCCTGCCGGCCGATCTGGAGCCGACGGCCGCGGAGCTGGAGGCGGTCGAGGCGGAGATGCCGCTGGTCCTGGCGGAGGTCGAGTTGCTGGACGCGCTGATCGTCCTGCTGGACCGGCCGGCGTCGCAGTTCGAGGCCCGCCGGGTCCGGCACGCCTACCGGCGGGTGCTGGCGGCCCGGGTGGAGGCGGCGAACCTGGCGCCGGCGGCCGGTGGGGCGGTGGCGTGATGGCGCGGGCGCAGATGGCCTGCCGGTCCGGCCGGTGGCACCTGTACGTGATCAAGTTCGGCGTCCCCAAATGGCCCACGCACCGCTTCACGGGGGCCGCGGTGCCGACGCTGGCCGAGCGCGCACAAGCGCTTGAGGCGCTGGGCTACGTGCTCACGGGGCCGCCTGAGTGGGACTGGATGGAGGACGCCGAGCAGTACGGCAACCCGGCCTCGCCCGTGGTCCTGATCGCCGTGGCCCACGTCGCCCCGGCCGTCGGGGGTGCGGCATGAACGATGTTCAACTGCGTTCAACCGAGCGTGCCCTGTCGGTCGGTACATGGCTGATCGTGGGCGGGGCCGTGCTGTTCTCGGTGCTGACCGTCACACCTTTGATGGCGGCCCACACGCCGCGGGCGTGGGTGTGGACGGCGCCGATCCTGCCGCTGGTGGTCGATGCGGCGGTGGTGATCGTGGTCCGGCTCGATGCCACGCTGGCCCGCCTGGACGGGCGGGCCGGCGGTTGGCCGGTGGCCCTGCGCTGGATGACCGGCGCCATGACGCTGGCCTTGAACGTCGGCGCATCAGCGCTGGTCGGGGACCTGGTCGGGGTCGCGATCCACTCGGTGGCGCCCCTGCTCCTGATCGTCACGGCTGAGGCCGGACTCGCCTACCGGCGGGCCCTGACCGCCGCCGTCCTCGCCATGGAAGCCCGCGAGGAAGCGGCCCGGCAGGCCCGCGCGCGGGCTGCTGAGGAGCGGGAGGAAGCCCGGCAGCAGCGGGTCCGTGAACGGCGTGAGCATGAGGCGGCGCTCGCCCGTGAACAGCGTGAACACGAGGCCCGGCTGATCCGCGAGGAAGCCGAGCGACAGGAGCGGATCCGGCGCGAGGAGCAGGCCCGAGCCGACGCTGCCGCAGCAGCCGAGCGTGAAGCTCGTGAACGCCTTGAGCGCGAACAGCAGCAGGCCGAGCGTGAACACGCTGAACGTCTGGCCGCGCAGCAGCGGGAGCTTGCTGCCCGGCAGCAGGCGGAGCGTGAACAGCGGGCCCGGGCCGAACAGGCCGAGCGTGAACGCCTTGAGCGTGAGCGTGAACAGCAGCGCATCGAGCGTGAACGCGCCGCGCTGCTGGCCGCCGGTCCGCCGGCCGAGAAGCTCCCCGAGGAGCAGGCCCGGGCCACCGTGCGCGCAGCGTTCACGGCCGGCCTCGCCGTGCGGGTGGCTGCTGAGCTGACCGGCTGGTCCGTCGGCTGGGCGAACGCCCGCTACCAGGAACTGCGCGACGCGAACACGCCCGTCGCCGCCTGAACACCCCAAGCCCATCAAGGAGAGCTGCTGTGAGCACCCCGATCACGACCGCGTGGCCCACCGATGCGGTGTACCGGTACCTGAACCTGGCCGGCGCCACCATCGACGTCCTGCAGGTGCCCGGAACCGTCCCGGCCACGGCCCTTTGCGGCGGTTGCGACTGGACGACTAACCACCCGCAGGGCCCGGTCTGGGCCCTACGCGAGTCCGCCCAGCGCCACGCCGACAAGTGCCGCGCCCTGCCCCGCCCCGCCAGCGCCTGACCTGCTTTGAGAGGACTGCTCATGCTCCCGCTCGCCGCTCGAATCGGTTCCGTGGTCAGCGCCGGCAACAGCATCGCCTTCGGGTCGGTGACGGCCTGGCGCCTGCACTCCTACCACCTGCCGGTGTCCTTGCTGCTCTCGTGTGCGCTGTGCTGCGCGTTCGTGATGCTCAAGGCCACCGACCGCGCCCTGTTCCTGTGGAGCGCGTCCACCTACCGCTGCACGGTCCCCGGCTGCGCGTTCACGGTCCGCACCCAGCGCGTCAGCGCCGGGGAGCGCCGCCGCTGGCAGGAAACCGCAGCTGACCACCCCGCCCACGACACCGCCCGCTGAGAGGAGACATATCCGTGAACTCCCTGCCTGAGCCCATCCACGGAGTCGTGCAGCTCCCCAACGGCACCTACGCCTATAGCGACCAGCTCCCCGCCGCCGTGATGCCGGCGGCCGGGCCTCAGGTCGTGCACCAGCACATCCACCAGGCCCCGCCCGACCGCACCATGCAGCGTCTCGCCCTGGGGGCCGGCATGGGCGGTGGAGTCGTCACGGCGGGGGTCTACTTCGGCCCCCTGCTCGTCGGCGCGCTGACCGCGATCGCGGCCGACATGGCCATGCTCGCGTTCCTCGCCCTGATCCTCGCCTGGGCGGTGCGCACGGTCGTGAAGTCGACCGGCAGCGCCGAGGGGGCCGCGGCCGTGGAGAACCTGCGCAAGGCCCGGCGGCGGGATCTGCGCCGCCGCTCGCGCTGACGGTTGCCCGATCCACCCCGACCCGTGCGGTCGGGGTGGTGAGGGGAGCCGGGACAGCCCCGGTCTCCGAAGGGAGTCCAGCGATGGCGAAGGACCCGAAGTTCACCGCGGGTGAGATCACCAAGATGGCGTGGCTGACCGCCCGCATGTCCAAGCGCGGCCTGGCCGGCGAGAACGTCTACCAGGGCGACTTGGAGAAGAAGTTCAGCCGGATCGTGGACGGCGCCCGCGACCGCGAGGCCAAGGCCATCAGGGCCGCCGCGAAGGCCGAGAAGAAGCGCAAGTAGCTGTGCCCCCGGAGCGGCCGTCCCGGCCAAGGAATCGGGCCGCTCCGGGGTCCCCCTGCCCGTTCATCACGAGACAGGACCACCAGCATGACCGAAACCCCGACCACGGGCCCGCACCTGCGGGCCGTCCCCGACCCCGACGCCGAACCGCTGGTGCCGACGATGGTCGACAACCCGAACCTGCCCGACCCGAAGGTCACCGTGGAGAAGCGCCGGCCGGTGCTGGCCGGGTGGCTGACCAACCGGCGCGACTTCGCCACCACCGCCCGCCACACCGCCGACAACTTCCGCTACGCCGCCCTCTTCCACGGGGTGCGCCTGCCGGTCTACTCCGCCCGCCTGGCCGCCCGCGCCCCGATGGGCGCCTGCCGGTTCGTCGTGGAGACGAACCGGTGGGTGTGGGACCGAGAAGCGGCCCCGTTGCGGGCGGCTGCGGTCCGCAACGAGGACGCCGAGGAGTACATGCGCCTGGCCAAGCTGCGCTCCGGCCGCGTCACGCTGCGCGGCCTGGTTGCCCTGGTGGCGGCCGTGTTCGGTCTCGGGTTCGCCCTGTGGCTGTACGTCCTGGCCCCCGGCTACCTGTACGCGTTCGCCGCCGGCGGGGTGCTGCTGCTGGGCGCCTACGGGCAGCAGCCGGACGAGAAGGTCATCGGCCCCGCCGTCCTCAAGACCGAGGTCCAGAAGCTCACCGGCTCCATCGTGCTCCGCGGGCTGGACAGCATCGGCAACGCGAAGATCTCCGCCGCGCTGAAGAAGGGCGGGGATATGAACGGTCTCCGCTTCACGTCCGAGATCGTGCGGGACGGGCCCGGCTACCGCGCCGACCTCGACCTGCCCTACGGCGTGACTCCGGAGGACATCATGGAGTCCCGCAAGCCGCTTGCGTCGGGTCTGCGGCGGAAGGTCGGGTGCGTGTGGCCGTCCCCGGACCCGACCGAGCACGAGGGCCGCCTAACCCTGTGGGTCGGGGACAAGCCGATGAACGAGACGACCAAGCCGCCATGGCCGCTGGCCAAGTCGGGCACCGTGGACCTGTTCAAGCCGGTGGTGTTCGGCAACGACCAGCGCATGCGGGACATGACCGTCACCCTCATGTTCGCCTCCGTCGTGGTCGGCTCCATCCCGCGCATGGGCAAGACGTTCCTGATGCGGCTGCTGCTCCTGATCGCAGCTCTCGACCCGCGGGCGGAGATCCACGCGTACGACTTCAAGGGGACCGGCGACTTCGGCGCACTGGAGTCGGTGTGCCACCGCTACCGGGCCGGCGAGGAAGACGAGGACATCGAATACGTCGTCCAAGCCCTGCGTGAAGCCAAGGAGGAGCTGCGCCGGCGGGCGAAGGTCATCAAGTCCCTGCCGCGCTCGCGCTGCCCCGAGTCGAAGGTCACCCCGGAACTCGCCTCCGACAAGTCGCTCGGGCTGCACCCGATCGTCTTCGGGTTCGACGAGTGCCAGGTGCCCTTCGAGCACGAGAAGCACGGCGCCGAGATCGAAGCGATCTGCACCGACATCACCAAGCGCGGCCCCGCCCTCGGGATGGTCGGCATGTTCGGCACCCAGCGCCCCGACGCCAAGTCCCTGCCCACCGGCATCAGCGCAAACGCCGTCCTGCGGTTCGCCCTCAAGGTGATGGGCCAGCCGGCCAACGACATGATCCTGGGCACCTCGATGTACCGCTCGGGGTACCGGGCCACCATGTTCTCCCGCGAGGACCGGGGCATCTGCTGGATGGCCGGCGAGGGCAACGACCCCCGCATCGTCGCCTCAGCGTTCGTGGACGCGGTCGCCGCCGAACAGGTCGTGGTCCGGGCCCGGAAGGCACGCGAGGAGTACGGCAACGTCACCGGCCACGCCCTCGGCCACGGGCCCGAGAGCGCGGCCGGGACAGACATCCTCGCGGACGTCCTCAAGGTCGTGGCGGCCGGCGAGAAGGGCGTGTGGTGCGAGCGGATCGCCACCCGCCTGGCCGAGCTGCGACCGGAGACCTACACCGGCTGGAAGGCCGAGAACGTCACCGCCGCACTCAAGCCCTGGGGCATCAAGTCCGAACAGGTCTGGGGCCAGACCGACGACGGCGAGGGCAAGAACCGCCGCGGCATCATGCGCGCCGATCTGGTCGCCGCGATCGCCCGCCGAGACGCCGACCGGGCCGCCTGAACACCCCCAGCACCCCCGCTAGACCTAGCACTCCGCGCCGCTAGGTCTAGCACCCCCGCTAGCACCCCAACACCGCCGCGACCTGGCCTTTAGCGCCTAGCACCACCAGGCACAGACCCCCCGGAAACGGCCCTAGAAGCCCCTCGGAGCCCCCGTGCTCATCGCTAGTGCCCTCACCCTCCTCGCCACCGGCGCCTACGCCGTGCTGTGCGCCGCGTCCCCCTTCGGGACCTGCCGCAAGTGCGACGGCATCGGCGCCCACCTCAAGACCAACCGCGCCGGCCGCCTCAAAAAGGCCAAGCCCTGCCGCCGCTGCCGCTGCCGCGGCCACGGCAAACGCCTGCGCATCGGCCGCCGACTCCTCAACCACAGCCGCGCGATACACCACGCCGGCACCCGCTAACCGACCCGAACGGAGACCCACCCCATGGCCATCACGGTCTCGCTCGTCGCCCTCTTCGGACTCGTCCTCTTCTTCCTGCTCCGCTCCAACAGCCTCAGCGCCGGCAGCGCCTTCATCGCCATCGGCTTCGGCTTCTTCCTCGCCTCCACCGGCGCCGCCGCCCCCATCAACGAGATGACCACCGCCATCGTCAACGCCATCCCCAAGATCTAGACGCAGCAAGGGCGGCCCCCGTCTCGGCAAAGTCCGGGGCCGCCCTCGTATCCCAAGCCCTCAACAGACCTGTGGAGGTCTCCAGCATGACTCATCACCCCCCATCCACGCTGCTGTCCACAGCGCTCAACCTTGCTGCTCTCGGCTGGCCGGTGTTCCCGCTGCGGCCCGGTGACAAGCGCCCCGCCCTCCATGGTGACCAGCACTGCCCCGGTCTCGGGGACTGCGCGGCCGGGCATCGCAAGTGGGAGCAGCGCGCCACCACCGACCCCGAGCGCATCTGTGCCGCGTGGGCCCGGTCGCCGTTCAACATCGGCATTGCCACCGGCCCGGCCGGCCTGCTCGTCATCGACCTAGACCTGCCCAAGCGCGGCAAGGAGGCGCCGTCAGGCCGGGCCGCCTTCGAGGCTCTGTGTGAGCGTGCCGGGCAGAGCGTCCCGACCACCTACCGGGTGCGGACCGCCAGCGGCGGTGAGCACCTGTACTTCACCGCCCCGCCCGGCACCCAGCTCGGCAACACCGCGAGCAGGCTCGCGCCGCTGGTCGACACCCGGGCGTGGGGCGGGTACGTCGTCGCCCCCGGCAGCCTCACCGCGGCCGGGCCGTACGAGGTAACGGACCCGTCCCCCGTGTCGGACCTGCCCGGTTGGCTCCTGCCGCTGCTCCAGCCGCCCGCCCCCGTCCCGGGACGCCGGATCGCACCTACGACGGTTAGCGGCACGCGTGCGGCCCGGGCCGCCCTGGGAGCGGAGTGCGCGGCGGTCCTGGCTGCCCCGGCCGGACAGGCGAACAACACGCTGAACCGGTCCGCGTTCAAGGTGGGGCGCTTCGTCGTGTGGGGCGACCTCCCCCGGGACGTGGTCGAAGGGGCCTTCCAAGCGGCAGGAGAGGAGCGGGGACTGACCGCTGCCGAGTGCCGCGCCACTATTCGCAGCGCCCTCGACAGCTCCGCCCGCACCCGGGACGCAGCATGAGCACCCCACCCCATCCCCCCTTGGAAGGCCCCACCCCCCACCGTGCCGGTCCCAGCCCCGCCGAACCCGCCCCGGCCACGGACGGCACAAGGGCGCTGAAGGTCGTCGCCGAAGGCGTCCCTTCTGCTGTTGGTCCTGACCCGCACCCGAGCGACGGGCGCCGGCCGGTGCGGTGGATCCGCATCGTCGCTCCGCCGTCCTTCGCCGCACCGGTGGAAGCGCGTGCCTGGTGTGCCTGCGACGGCATCGAGCGGACCGCCAAGGGCCGCCCCGGGGTCATGCAGTTCATCGCCGCCTACAACCACCACCGCACCGTCTGCCCGCTCACCGCCACGCTCAAGGAAGGGAGGAAGGCCGCATGACCGCCAGCGCCGATCTGTGGGAAGGCTTCGACGCCCTCGACCCCCAAGACATCACCGGACCCACCTGGGACGAACCCGTCCCCATCAAGGCCCGACCCGCCCTACCGACCTTCCCCGTCCACACCCTGCCCGCCTGGCTCGGGAACATGGTCAGCGGCGTGGCGGAGGAGACGCAGACCCCGGTGGACCTCGCCGGGTGCCTCGCGCTCGCCGTCCTGGCCACCGCCGCCGGCGGCCGGGCGAAGGTCTGCGTGCGGGGCCACTGGCGGGAGCCGGTCAACATCTACACCGCCATCGCCCTGGACCCCGGCAACCGCAAGTCCGCCGTCTTCGACCTCATGGTTCGCCCCCTCCTCGCGGCGGAGAAGACCCTGATCGAGCTCTCGGGCCCGGTGCGGGCCGAAGCGGAGACGACGATCCGGCTGGCCAAGGCCGCGGCTGACAAGGCCGCGCACAAGGCCGCCGCGGCCGAACCCGACACCCGAGACGCACTCACCGCCGAGGCGGTCGCGCTGACGCAGGCCGCCGATGCCATGACCGTGCCGGCCATCCCGCAGCTGGTGGCGGACGACGTGACCCCGGAGAACGTCGGCACCCTCCTCGACCAGCAGGGCGGCCGGATCTCCTGCCTCTCCGCCGAGGGCGAGTTGTTCGACATCATCGCCGGCCGCTACACCGGCAAGCCGAACATGGGCATGTTCCTCAAGGGCCACGCCGGTGACATGCTCCGCGTCAACCGGCAAGGCCGCGAGGCCCAGCACATCGACGCGCCCGCCGTCACCGTCGGACTCGCCATTCAGCCCGAAGTCCTCGACTCCCTATCCCGGATCGACGGCGCCGACGGACGCGGACTCTTGGCAAGGTTCCTGTACTCCAAGCCCCTGTCCCTGGTCGGCAGCCGCAACCTGGCCCCTGCCCTCCTCGACCAGGACACCGCCGACACCTACACCCGGCAACTCGCCGGCCTGACGCTGGCCCTGGCCGGGTGGACGGACCCCGCCATCCTCACCCTGACCCCCGAGGCGGACGCGGTGATGCTGGCCTACCAGAAGGTCACCGAATCCCGACTCGGAAAGAACGCCAGCTTCGCCACCATCGTCAAATGGGCCTCCAAGCGCGACGGAGCCGTAGCCAGGATCGCGGGACTCCTGCACCTGGCCGCGCCCCCGGAGGACGGCTGGCACCGGTCTATCGACGCCCCGACGATGGCCGCGGCCACGGAGCTGGGCGACTACTTCACCGCCCACGCACTCGACGTGTTCGACGCCATGAGCGCCGACCCCGCCCACGACGCGGCCTACACCGTCCTGACCCACCTTCAGACCGGGCCCTGCGGCACGTTCTCCAAGCGGGACCTGTTCCGCTCCCTGCCCCGCGCCGACTTCCCCACCATCACCGACCTCGACCCCGCCCTGACCCTCCTCGAAGAACACGGCTGGATCCGGCAGACACCCCCGCCCCCGCGCACGGGCCGCGGCGGCCGGCCCCCCTCCCCCCGCTACGAAACCCACCCCCGCATCAGCCGCAGCGCCTGACAGAACCCCCAACCCACTGACAGAACTGACACAATCCCCCACCCAGCCGCCTGACCTGCGAATACAGGGGCCTTCCCCGCTCTGACAGAACTGAGTTTTAACTCGACAGAACCCCCGGCCGGGAGGTTCTGTCGAGATTTAATTCGATTCTGTCAGAGATCACGAACACATCGTTTCCGCAGGTCAACGGCCTCCCGGGGAGGTTCTGTCAGTTCTGTCAGCCAATCCAGCCCCTCAGCCGGAGGAACATGCCCGCGCACAGCGACCCCAGCGCCGTCCCGCGGCGCAAACTCCCCGACGAACTGCTCACCCCCGAAGAACTGGCCGTGTTCTTCAAGGTGCCCGTGGAGACCGTCCACCAGTGGCGCAAGAAGCGCACCGGACCACCCGGCTTCCGCGTCGGCAAGTACACCCGCTACGACCCCGCCGACGTGCACGACTGGATGACCGAACGCAAGCGCACCGACATCAGCCAAGCCGCCTAACACCGACACCACCACTGAGGGCGGGCCCACAAGGGCCCGCCCTCACCGCTACCCCAGAAAGGCACCACCTTGGCAGGCCACATCCAAGACCGCTGGTACAAGACCGAGGAAGGCCCCGACGGAAAGCCCCGCCGGGTGAAGAGCGACCGGTACGGAATCGGGATGCGTTACCGCGCCCGGTACGTCGGCCCCGACGGCACCGAGAAGTCCAAGTCCTTCCCCGACAAGCAGAAGCGCCTCGCCGAGCAGTGGCTCACCCGGACCGCGGCCGACATGTCACGCGGGGAGTACGTTGACCCGCGTGTCGCCCGTCTGACGTTCCAGCAGTTCGCCGAGCGCTGGGCGAAGACCCACACCACCGAGATCAACAGCCGTGACGCGACGGAGCGCCGCCTCAGGCTGCACGTGTACCCGTACATCGGCACCCGCCCGTTGTCCTCCTTCCAGCCCGGCCACATCCGTACGTGGCTGGGCGAGCTGGAAAGCAACGTTCCCGCGTCCTCGCACCGCCGGATCATCTTCGGCACCGTGTCCGCCGCCTTCAGCGCGGCCGTGGACGACGGCTTGCTGTCGAAGAACCCCTGTCGGGCCCGGTCCGTCCAGCGCCCCAAGCCGAGCAACGGCCGCGTCACTCCGTGGACTCAAGCGCAGGTCTTCGCCGTGCGGGCGGCCCTGCCGGAGCGCTTCCAAGCCACGGTGGACGCGGGCGCCGGCTGCGGCCTGCGGCAGGGGGAGATCTTCGGACTGACGGCGGAGCAGCTCGACACTGAGAACGGTTGGATCGCTGTGGAGCACCAGCTCAAGCGCATCCGGGGCAAGTTCGTCTTCGCGCCGCCGAAGGGCGACAAGGTCCGGGACGTGCCCCTGCCCAGCGCGGTGGCCGATGCACTCCGGGCCCACATCGACGCCTACCCGTCGATCGACGTGACGCTGCCGTGGCGCACCCCGGACGGCCCGCCGGTGACCAAGCGGCTCATCTTCAGCGGCTCCCGGGGCGAGCACGTGCGCGTGAGCTACTTCGATGACTTCATGTGGAAGCCCGCTCTCGTCGCGGCCGGGATCATCCCGCCGCCCGAGGAGGGGAAGCGGCACGCGTGCGCCCGGCAGCACGGCATGCACGCGCTGCGGCACTTCTACGCGTCCGTCCTACTCGACGCAGGCGAGAGCATCAGGGCCTTGAAGGAGTATCTCGGGCACAGCGATCCGGGCTTCACACTGCGGACGTATACGCACCTCATGCCGAGCAGTGAGGGCCGGACCCGGAAGGCCGTGAACCGCCTCTACCAGGGCCCCGGGAACCATGATCACGGCCCCGACACGGCCCAGGCGGCATGAGGCGGCCCCCGCTTCCGCAGAAATCCCTGGTCAGGGGCCCAGCGCCTCTGGCTTTCGGAACTTCATCTACTTCTATCCGATCTACACGGGCCAGACTCTGCCCATGGACTCCTGGCGCAGCCGCATGTGGCTGGACACCTGGATCTAGCTGCCCGGACGGAGCCCCCAACGCCGATTGGCGTCGGGGGCTTTCTGGTCGTTAGGGGTCGTCGTCGGGTGTCGCGGGGTGCTCGTGTGGAACAAGATGCTTTGCATGCGCGATCGTTTCGGTCCGATAACGACTAATCCAGTCGCCAATGAGATCTGCCTAAGGGCTGTCCCGTAATCCCCGGTGGATCAGCGCACGGCGTCAGATGCGGTGCATCGCAAGGCGGAGGGGCGTCCCCATACTGGGCGTATTCGGGCGTTCCGACAACGCAGCGAGGTGCCGTAGCTGTCGCCGTGCGCCCGCCGGGGATTACGGGACAGCCCTTAGGCTGCACGTGTCAGTCATGGGGGATCAAAGGGGCGGGGTAGTGCGGGGAGCAGTAAAAGGACTCATCGTCGGCGGGGTGTTCGCAACGATGGTCGCGGGGGCGGGCTACGGGGTGTCCACGCTCTTGGACGAGGAAGTGGGCAACCGCGCCGGCGGGGTCGCGCGGGAACGATCCGGGGCGCCGAGCAAGTCCGAAGTCAGCGAGGCGGCTTCGGAGTTCCTGGCCGCCTGGTCCAGGCTGGACGGCCACGCCGCGGCCAGCCTGACCAACAACCCGGTCGCGGCGCAGAGCGCGGTGACCGGTTTCCGGGACCGCGCCCATGTGACGAAGGCAGCGATCACACCGGGGGAACCAACCGGGACCAAGGTGCCCTTCACGGTGCGCGCCGAGGTGTCCTTCGAGGGAAAGACCAAACCCTGGTCATACGAGTCATCACTGGTCGTGGTGCGCGGGAAGACCACCGGCCGACCACTGGTGGACTGGCAGCCGGACGTGCTGCACCCACAGTTGAAGGAAGGCGAATCACTGCGGGCGGGGCAACCGACGCAACCGCCGGTGATGGCGGTGGATCGCAACGGACGCGAGCTGAGCCCCGAGCAGTACCCGTCGCTGCGGCCGGTGCTGGACACCTTGCGGGAGAAGTACGGTGCGCAGGCCGGCGGGCGCCCCGGGGTCGAGCTGTGGATCCAGCCGGCCCTCGCCGAAGCTCCCCCTCGGACTCTGTTGACCGTGGCTGAGGGCCGGGCGGGTCGGATCAGGACCAGGCTGGACGCCGACGTGCAGGCGGCGGCCGAGCGTGCCGTCTCCCGCTACCCGGAGTCCTCGGTGGTGGCGATCAAACCGCGCACCGGCGACATCCTGGCCGTGGCCAACAACCGGCAGGACGGTTTCGACGCGGCACTCTCGGGCCGCTTGGCGCCCGGCTCCACGATGAAGATCGTCACAGCGGCGATGCTGCTGGACAAGGGCTTGGTGGCCGCCGACAAGGTCGCCGAGTGCCCCAAGGAAGCGTCCTGGGGCGGCTACACCTTCCACAACCTGAACGGCTTCTCGCTGGAGGGCTCCACCTTCGCCCGTAGCTTCGCCCGTTCCTGCAACACGGCGTTCATCAAGCTGATCGACGACACCGGGGACGAGGCGGCACTGAGCACGGAAGCACGGGAGGCCTTCGGGATCGGGCTGCAGTGGCGGACAGGGGTACCGACATTCGACGGCAGAGTGCCCCCGGCCACCGGCGCGGAGGCAGCCGCCGCGTACATCGGGCAGGGGCGGGTCCAGATGAACCCGCTGACGATCGCCTCGGTGACGGCCACCGCCAAGACCGGCGTGTTCCGTCAGCCGGTCATCGTCTCCCCCTCGCTGATCGATGGGGAGCGGGCCCACGCCGAGCGCCGGCTCCGCCCCACAGTGGCACGCCAGTTGCGCAAGATGATGCGGCTGACGGCCTCCTCGGGGACGGGTGCGCGGGCGATGGCCTCGGTGCGTGGCGACACGGGCGCCAAGACCGGATCGGCGGAGACCGGGAGCGGTGATCGACCGGACAGCTGGTTCACCGGCTTCCGTGACGACCTCGCCGTGGCGGCCGTGGTCCAGGGCGGCGGGCACGGCGGGGACGCCGCTGGGCCCCTCGTCGCCCAGGTGCTCCGGGCGGGCTGAGGGCGCCCGCGAGCCGGGATCGCCCAAGGCCCCCTCTCAGGCGCCTTGGAGCGCCTGCTTCAGTGCCCGGACCAGGGCCTGGGCGCGCGGGTCGGCGGTGACGCCCCGCTGCATCCCGTTGGTGACGTAGCCGAAGGAGACACCCGCGTCGGGGTCGGCGAAGCCGAGCGAACCGCCGCGGCCCGGGTGCCCGAAGGAGGCAGGGGAGAGCAGCGGGCAGGCCGGGCCGTGGAGCATGTAGCCGGGACCGAAGCGGGTGTTGACCACCAGCACCCGGTCCGGTCCGGCGGACTCCTCGGTACGCGCCAGGGCCGTGGTTGCGGGGGCGAAGAGCCGGGTGCCGGGTCGGCCTTCCACCTCTCCGATCGTCGCCGCGTAGAAGCGGGCCAGCGCGGCGGCGGTGGCCACACCCCCCGAGGCGGGGAGTTCGGCCGCCCGGTAGGCCGGGGCGTTCTCGTCCGGCAGCGGACTGATGGCGGCGAAGGCGCGTCGAGTGAGGGAGTCGGGGTCGGCGTAGGCGGCGGTGACGGCCGGCTTGGGACGCAGTCTGAGCGCTCCGGGACCCGTTTCGGGTGTTTCGACGGGGGCGATCCGCCCGACCCGGTGGGCCTCGGTGGCGGGCAGGCCGATCCACAGGTCGAGGCCGAGCGGCCCGGCGACTTCGGCGGCCAGCCACTGGCCGAGGCTGCGGCCGGTGACGCGTTGCACGAGTTCGGCCAGGAGCGGGCCGAAGGTGTGGGCGTGGTAGCCGTGTGAGGTGCCCGGTTCCCAGAGGGCCGACTGGGCTGCGAGGGCGCGGGGCCCGGATATCTGGTCGGCCGCCTCGGCCGGGGTCAGCGGTACGTCGAGCACGGGGACACCGGCTCGGTGCGCGAGGAGGTGGCGGACCAACGCCCGCTCCTTGCCACCCGCCTTGAACTCGGGCCAGTAGGTGGCGACTGGTGCGTCCAGATCCAGCAGGCCCCGCTGGTGCAGGAGCAGGGGTACGGCGGTGGCGACCCCCTTGGTGGCCGAGCGGATGACCTGGGCGGTGTCCGCGGTCCAGGCGCTTGCGTCCCGGTCGGCGTCCGCTTCACCGGCCCACAGGTGGACGACCTGGCGCCCGTCCCGGTACACGGCGACGGCGGCGCCACGTTCGCCGAATTGCTCGAAGTTCCGTACGAAGGCGTCCTTGACCGGCTCGAAGCCGGCTGTCACCGTGCCCTGGACGTCCACGTCCGCTCTCCCTGTAGTTCTGTTCCGGCGCCGGCATGACGCCCCGCACCATGGTGCAACGCCGGTCGGGGCGTCCGGCTTCCGGGCCCGCTCAGAGCGCCGGGACGGCCCGCGGGTCGAATCCGAAGGGCAGTTCCAGGCGGTGGGCGCGCATCAGCTCCCCGTCACACAGCAGGTCCCGGGTGCGGCCGTCGGCCGCGATGACTCCGTCGCTGAGCACCACGGAGCGGGGGCACAGTTCCATGGCGTAGGGCAGGTCGTGGGTGACCATCAGCACGGTGACGTCGAGGCCGCGGAGGATGTCGGCGAGTTCGCGGCGGGAGGCCGGGTCGAGGTTGGAGGAGGGCTCGTCGAGGACCAGGATCTCCGGCTCCATGGCCAGGACGGTTGCCACCGCGACCCGCCGGCGTTGGCCGAAGGAGAGGTGGTGGGGCGGCCGGTCGGCGAACTCGGCCATGCCGACGCGGTCCAGCGCGGCGTGCACCCGGGCCGCGAGCTCGGGGCCGCGCAGTCCGGCGGCGGCGGGGCCGAAGGCCACGTCCTCTCGAACAGTGGGCATGAACAGCTGGTCGTCGGGGTCCTGGAAGACGATGCCGACCTTGCGCCGAACCTCCGCCATGTGCCGCTTCCCGACGGGGAGGCCGGAGACTTCGACGGTGCCCGCTCCGGCGCTCAGGATGCCGTTGAGGTGCAGCACGAGCGTGGTCTTGCCGGCGCCGTTGGGGCCGAGGAGTGCCACGCGCTCACCACGGCCGATGGTGAGGTCGACACCGAACAGGGCCTGGTGGCCGTCAGGGTAGGCGTAGGCGAGGCCGGCGACCCGCAGGGAGGGGGCCGGGGCGGTCGGGGTCATCGGGGTCATCGGGGTCAAAGGAGCCATCCCATCAGGCAGACGGCGAGCGCCGCGGTGGGCAGCGCGGCTGCGTGCGCCCACTGCGCACGAGAGGCCGTCGCCTCTTCGGTGACCGGCATCGAACCGGTGTAGCCGCGGCTGAGCATCGCGAGGTGGACGCGTTCGCCACGTTCGTAGGAGCGGATGAACAGGGCGCCCGCGGTCTTGGCGAGCACACCCCAGTGCCTTACTCCGCGGGCCTCGAAGCCGCGTGAGCGGCGGGCGATGGACATGCGGCGTAGTTCGTCGGTGATCACGTCACCGTAGCGGATCATGAAGGAGGCGATCTGGACCAGCAGGGAGGGCAGCCGCAGCCGTTGCAGGCCGAGCAGCAGCGCACGTAGTTCGGTGGTGGAGGCGAGGATCACCGAGGCCGCGACGCCGAGGGTGCCCTTGGCCAGGATGTTCCAGGCACCCCAGAGGCCTGCCACGCTCAGGGAGATCCCGAGGAACTCGGTGCGCTCGCCACCGGCGACGAAGGGCAGCAGCACGGCGAAGGCGACGAAGGGGATCTCGATCAGCAGCCGCTTCAAGAGGTAGCCGGCCGAGACCTTGGCGGTGGCCGCCACCGCGGCGAGGAGCACGGCGTAGAGCGCGAAGGCCCAGACGGCCTCGCGCGGAGTGCAGACGACCACCAGGACGAAGGCGAAGACCGCGGCGATCTTGCAGTGCGGCGGCAGCCGGTGAACGGGGGAGTCACCGTGCCGGTAGAGCGCGTGGCTGTGGCCCGAACCCATGTCAGACGGCCGTGCCCGCGGACCGGTGCGTCGGGGCGGCGGGGTCCTCGCGGCGACGGCGCACCACCCACAGCACCCCCGTCCCGGCGGCGACGGTCGCCCCGACACCGATAGCGCCGGCGAGGCCGCCGGCCAGGCGTTCGTCCTCGACGTCCTTGACCCCGTAGTCGGCGAGCGGGGAGTCGGCGGTGGCGTGTTCGTACTGGTCGGCCTTGGCGTCGATGCCCTGGTCGGCAGCGACCTTCTCCAATCCGTCGGGGTTGGCGGAGGCGTAGTAGGAGACGACGCCGGCGAGCACGAGTGTGGTGGCGAGTCCGGTGGCCCAGACGGCCCGGCGGGACCCGGACCGGACGGGATCCGGGGCGGGGGCCTCGGCGTCCACCAGTTCGCCGTTCACTCGGAGCTTGAGGGGGGTGATGATGCCGCGGGCGCCGTGGACGAGGTCGGGACGTACGGCGATGACCGCGCCGACCGTGAGTGCCGTGATCGCCGCCTCCCCGAGGCCGATCAGGACGTGCACTCCGACCATGGCGGTGAGCACCTTGCCCACCGGCACGTCGGTGGTGCCGCCGAGCGCGTAGAGCAGGGTGAACGCGGCGGCGGCTGCAGGGACGGAGACGAGCGCCGCGAGGAAGGCGGACACGGTCACCGAACGGCGGCTGCGCGGGAGCACCGCGAGCAGACCGCGGAAGAGACCGTAGGCGACGGCCACCGTGACGACGCCCATCACGGTGATGTTGACGCCGAGTGCGGTCAGACCGCCGTCGGCGAAGAGCACGCCCTGCATCAGC
Organism: Streptomyces sp. NPDC006879; assembly: GCF_042869595.1. Lineage (NCBI taxonomy): Bacteria > Bacillati > Actinomycetota > Actinomycetes > Kitasatosporales > Streptomycetaceae > Streptomyces > Streptomyces sp. NPDC006879. The sequence goes on along the minus strand of NZ_JBIAGC010000014.1, from coordinate 81,988 downwards.
AGCACCACCGAGACGCACAGGACCCCGGTGTAGGGGCCCACCAGGATCGCGGCGAGGGCGCCGCCGAGCAGGTGGCCACTGGTCCCGGCCGCGACGGGGAAGTTCAGCATCTGCACGGCGAAGATGAAGGCCGCGACGAGCCCGCCGAGCGGGGCGGTCCGGTTGTCCTCGAAGCCTGCCGTGGGGGAGCCACCGGCGAGTTCGCGCCGCGCCCCACGCAGGGAGACGGCTATGGCGCCCGCCGCCACGGCGCCGGCGGCGATGGAGACCGGCGCGTTGATGAATCCGTCGGGGACATGCATGGGGTGGCTCCGCTTCCTGCGGTTAAAGGAATCTTTAACTAATCCATAGTGGAGTCACCTGCAAAGAGGTCGCAAGAGCGCTCAGATCACAAATACGTTCGTCGCAAATCCGTAAAATATGCGACATTGGATAGCAAATAAGGCGAGGGTGAGGGAGTGCAGGCCGTGTCGTCCCCCTATCTCGAAGAGCGAGTCCGCGCCCGGGTCGTGACCGACGAGCCCCTCTACCGCTCCGTCCCCGTAGCCCTCCGCTTCCGCCCCGAGGAACCCTCGGCGGTTCGGATCGTCTTCCCTCCGGGCCTCTCACCGGAAGGCACGGAAAACGAGTGGGTCTTCAGCCGAACGCTGTTGGAGGCAGGCCTCCAGGCCCCTGCGACCAGCGGCGACGTACGCATCTGGCCCTGTGGCCGGGTGCAGGCGATCGTGGAACTGCACGCCCTGGACGGTGTGGCGGTGGTCCAGTTCGACTGTTCCGGGCTACGCCGCTTCCTCCGCCGCACGTATGCGGCCAGGCCCCGGATGACCGAGGAGCCCGGCCCCGCCGAGAACGGCGCGACCGGGCTCGCGGTGCCCGAGGAGGCGACCCGCTGAACCTCAGACGTTGATCAACTGCTTCCGGCCGCTGGCGTCGTCATCGCCGGTACCGTCCTCCCCGGCCAGGTACTTGCGCAGACCCTCGCCCTCCACGTCGACGTTCGGCAGCAGCCGCTGCAGCCAGCCCGGCAGCCACCAGGCGCGGTGCCCCAGCAGGGCCAGCACGGCCGGGACGATCGCCATGCGGACCACGAAGGCGTCGAAGAAGACGGCGACCGCGAGACCGAAGCCGATCATCTTGACCATCTGCTCACTGGAGCCGATGAATCCCGAGAAGACCGCGATCATGATCACCGCGGCAGCGGTGACCACCCGGGCCCCGTACTTGAAGCCCGTCACGATGGCCTGGCCGGGACGCTCGCCGTGCACGTACGCCTCGCGCATCCGGGTGACCAGGAAGACCTCGTAGTCCATCGCCAGTCCGAAGACGACGCCCACCATGAAGATCGGCATCATGCTCATGATCGGGCCGGTCTGCTCCACGCCGAAGAGCGAACCGAGCCAGCCCCACTGGAAGACCGCGACGACGGCGCCGAGGGCGGCGACCACCGAGAGCAGGAAGCCCAGGGCGGCCTTGAGCGGAACCAGGATGGAACGGAAGACCAGCATCAACAGCAGGAAGGCCAGGCCCACGACGAGCGCCAGATAGGGCAGCAGCGCGTCGTTCATCTTCTGCGAGAAGTCGATGTTCATCGCGGTGGCCCCGGTGACGAGCACCTTGGCGCCGGTGTCCTTCGCCAGGCCCGGAGCCGCACCCCTGATGTCGTGGACCAGTTCCTCCGTGGCGACCGAGGACGGCCGGTCCTTGGGAATCACGGTGATGGTGGCCGTGTCGCCCGCCTCGTTGGGCTTGCCGGAGATGACCGCGGCGACGCCCTCCATCGTCTCGACCTTCTTGGAGATCGTCTTGAGCGCCTGGTCGAGGTCCTTGCTGTCCTCGCCGTCGACGACCATCAGCAACGGGCCGTTGAAGCCCGGACCGAAGCCGTCGGAGAGCAGGTCGTAGGCCCTGCGCTGAGTGGTGGAGGTGGGCTGGGCCCCGTCGTCGGGCAGACCCATCTCCAAGGAGCCCGCGGGCACCGCGATCAGCCCCAGGCCGACGACGCCCATCAGCAGCACGGCGATCGGACGGCGCAGCACGAACCGCGCCCAGCGGGTGCCGGCGTTCGGCTTCTGCTCCGCGGAAGCGCCCTCATCCGGCGCGGTCTTCTCCTTGCCGCCCCCGAACAGCCGGCTCTTGCGGCCCGCCGGCAGCACCCGCTTGCCGGCGAAGCCGAGCATCGCAGGCACCAGGGTGAGCGCCACCAGTACCGCGATGACCACGGTCGCGGCAGCTGCGAAGCCCATCTTGCTGAGCATCGGGATGTTCACCACGGCCAGGCCCACCAGGGCGATGACCACGGTCAGCCCGGCGAACACCACAGCCGAGCCGGCGGTTCCGGTGGCCCGACCTGCCGCTTCCTCGCGCTCCCGGCCCTCGGCCAGCTCGGCCCGATAACGCGAGACGATGAACAGTGCGTAGTCGATGCCGACCGCCAGGCCGATCATCATCGCCAGTGTCGAGGTGGTGGTTCCCAGGTCGAGCACGTTGGCGAGGGCCGTGATGGAGGAGACGCCGATGCCAACGCCGATGAGGGCGGTGAGCAGCGGCAACCCGGCGGCGACGAGCGAGCCGAAGGTGATGACCAGGACGATCGCCGCGATGGCGATGCCGACGATCTCACCGGAGCCCGTCTCGGGCGCGGCCATCAGCGCGTCACCGCCGATCTCCACGGTCAGGCCGGCCTGCTGGGCCTCCTTCCCGGAGTCGGTCAGCGCCTCGCGGGTCTCCTCGCGCAATTCCATGCCGCTGACCTTGTAGGAGACCGAGGCGTAGGCGGTCGTCTCGTCCTTGCTGACGGCGTGGCCCTCATAGGGGTCGACCACGGAGGCGACCTCGTCGGAACCGGCCTTGAGTTCGGCGACCACCTTCTTGACTTCGGCCTTGTGGGCCGGGTCGGTGATCTTCTGCCCCTCGGGGGCCTTGAAGACCACCCGGGCGGTGCCGCCGTCGGCGCGGTCACCGGGGAAGCGCTGCTCCATGAGGTCGAAGGCGCGCTGCGCCTCGGTGCCGGGGATGGAGAAGGAGCTGGACGTCGGAGTGGCTGCGGACGCGGCCCCGAAGCCGGCTAGCACCAGCAGCGCCACCCATATCAGGGCGGCGATGCCACGGCGCCGGAAGGCGAGGCGGCCGAGTTTGTAGAGGAAGGTGGCCACGGAGGCGTACTCCCGTTCAGTCGGGTGCGGACAGGGCGTGCAGAAGCCGGCCAGACGACGAGAGCGGCGTGTCGGGTGGTCCTGGTGTGTGCCGTTAAGGGGGAGCGAAACGGCGGTGTGCTGGAACGGGCGGGGACGGGCTGTTGACTAGACGCCGAGGGCGGGGAAGACCACGGAGTCGATGAAGTCACCGAGGAACGCCCGGTCGACCGAGCGGTCCTCCATCAGCGGCAGCGCGATGAACGCGCCGATCAGCATGTGCGGCACGAACCGGACCGCGGGGTTGTCCGAGGCGACCTCGCCCCGGTCCACGGCCCTTTGGAGCATCACCCCGAGCCCGGTGATCTCCGGTTCCATCAGCAGCTGACGCAAGGCCAGGTGCAGTTCGGGGCTGGAGTGCACCGCCTGGGCCAGACCCCGCATGAGCGCGGTGTCCTTGGCCATCTGGCCGTCGTCGGAGAGCTCGACCATGCGGCGCAGGTCCCCGCGCAGCGACCCGGTGTCGATGTCGCGGAGACTCACCGGCTGGGCGCAGCGCAGGGCTCGGGCGACCAGTTCGGGCTTGCTCCCCCATTGGCGGTAGAGGGTGGCCTTGCTGGACTTGGTGCGAGCGGCCACGGCGTCCATGGTGAGCGCCTCGTATCCGACCTCACGCAACAGTTCGAGTACCGCCTCGTGCAGTTCGGCCTCCCGTTCGGGGCTGATCCGACTACGACGGGCCGTTCCCGTGACTGTCATGGCGGCGCTCCCGCTCTCGTCTCACTCGAACGAAACTGTTTCGTACGCGTCGACCCTACCCCTCCAGATAGCGAAACGAAACGGTTTCGTTCCCATCGCCTTGTGTTCTGGCTCACATACACGAGTTGCCACCGCCACCCGGCGCGGAAAGCATTGGGGGGTGAGTGACGACGTCGCGTATCTCCGGTTCCCGCACCTGCACGACGACCTCCTGTGCTTCGCCGCCGAGGACGATCTGTGGGTAGCGCCCTTGATTCCCGCTGGAGGGTCGGTCGGGCGAGCCTGGCGGCTGACGGTGGACCGCACCCGAGTGGGCCACCCCCGCTTCTCGCCCGACGGCCGCCACATCGCCTTCACCACCTGGCGCAGCCTCGACCCCGAGATCCACCTCGCCCCCGTCGACGGGGGCCCGGCACGCCGCCTCAGCTACTGGGGCTCGCCCGACACCCGGGTGTGCGGCTGGACCCCGCCCGCAGAAGACGGGCACAGCGACATCCTGGCCGTGTCCTCGCACGGCCAACCCTTCTCCTACTACTCCTGGGCCTACAGCCTGCCCACCGAGGGGGGGCCGGGCGGGCGCCTGCCCTGGGGGCCGGTCTCCGACATCTCCGTCGCCGACCTCGAAGGTGAACGCCGCACCCTGCTCCTGACCGGGAAACCACCCCATGAGCCGGCCTCCTGGAAGCGTTACCGAGGGGGTGCCACCGGCCGACTGTGGCTGCACGGCCGGCAGCTGCTGGCCGACCTCGACGGACATCTGGACTGCCCGATGTTCCTCTTCGACGGCACCGCCTCGGACACGGACGGCACCCGCATCGCGTTCCTCTCCGACCACGAGGGCATCGGCAACATCTACTCCTGCCGAACCGACGGCACCGACCTGCGGCGCCACACCGACCACGAGGACTTCTACGCCCGCCATGCCTCCAGCGACGGCCGCCGCATCGTCTACCAGTGCGCGGGCGAGCTGTGGCTGGTCGACTCACTGGCCCCGGAGGCGACACCGAGACGACTGGACGTGCGGCTGGGCGGCCCGCGCGCCGGCCGCCGCAGCTACCAGGTGCCCGCCGCCCACCACCTCGACGGTCTGTCGGTGGACGTCACCGGGCGCGCCAGCGCCCTCACGGTCCGCGGCAGCCTGTACTGGCTCACCCACCGGGACGGCCCGGCCCGCACCATCGCCGACACCCCGGGGGTGCGGGTGCGCCTGCCGGAGATGCTCGGCACCGGCGGTCAGGTCGCCTACGTCACGGACGCGGAGGGCGAGGACGCCATCGAGATCGCCTACCTGCCCCGCGCCAGCGGTGACCGTCCCCCACGCCGCCTCGCCGCGGGCCGACTCGGCCGGGTACTGGAGCTGGTGAGCGACCCCGAGGGCGAGCGGCTGGCCATCGCCTCCCACGACGGCCGGCTCCTGTTGGTCGACGTCACCGAGCCGGCCGAGGAGGGCGACGGGTCCGATAGCGGGGAGGTCACCGAACTCATCCAGTCGATCAACGGCCCGGTGCGCGACCTCGCTTTCTCCCCCGACGGCGACTGGCTCACCTGGTCCCACCCCGGCATCGGCCGCTCCCTGCGAAAGATCAAAATGGCCCGGATCTCCGGGCCGCGCATCATCTTCGACGTCACCAACGGGCGCTTCGAGGACGAGAATCCGGTGTTCACCCGAGACGGCCGCTACCTGGCGTTCCTCTCCTGGCGCGGCTTCGACCCGGTGTACGACGTGCACACCGGCGACCTGTCGTTCCCCCTCGGGTGCCGGCCCTACCTGGTGCCGCTGTCGTCCGCCACGCCCTCCCCCTTCGCCTTCTCCCCGGACGGGCGCCCCGCCGCCGGGGGTCTCGACCCGACCCAGGGCGGCTCGGGGGACTCGGCGGTCATGGTCGAGCTGGAGGGCCTGGAGAGTCGGGTCACCCCCTTTCCGGTGACCGCCTCGAAGTACTCGGCCCTGCACCCGGTCAGCGGTGGTGGGCTGGTCTGGCTGCGCTGGCCGATCTCCGGCGCCCTCGGGGAGACCTTCGTCAACCCCGCCGACACCTCAGGAAAACCGACCCTGGAGTACTTCGACATCTCCAAGGCCCGCAAGAGCGTGCTCGCCTCGGACCTGGACTCCTTCGCCGTCAGCGGCGACGGCAGCCGGCTGGTGGTGGTCGACGACGGGGAACTGCGCGCCGTGCCCGCCACCGAGTCCGGGGACACAGACTCGACCGTCTACCTGGACCTCCGACGGATCCTGCACGAAGTGGACCCCGCCGCCGAATGGCGCCAGGCGTACGAGGAGGCCGGCCGGCTGATCCGCGCGTACTTCTGGGAACCCCGGATGTGCGGCATCGACTGGGACGGCGTGCTCGACCAGTACCGCCCCCTGGTCGAACGGGTCGCCTCACCCGACGAGTTCGCCGACCTGATGCGGGAAGTGCTGGGTGAACTCGGCACCTCCCACGCCTACGTCGCCCCGGCACGACGCAACGAAGGGCCGGCCCACTACCAGCGCCCCATGGGGCTACTCGGCACCAACTTGGCCCTACGGGAAGGGCGTTGGGTGGTGAAGCGGATCCTGCCCGGCGAGTCCTCAGACTCCAAGGCCCGCTCCCCACTGGCCGGGGCCGGCATCCGAGAGGGCGCTGTACTCAGCCATGTGGACGGCCGGCCCGTCGATCCCGTCACCGGCCCCTACCCGCTACTCGCCGCCGCCGGTGGAACCACGGTGGAACTCACCTTCCAACCGGCCGACGGCGAGGGCCGCGCCCGCCGGGTCGCCGTGGTGCCGCTCGTCGACGAACGCCCCCTGCGCTACCAGGACTGGGTGGCCAAACGCCGTGAGGTGGTGCGCGAGGCCAGCGGCGGTCGGTGCGGCTACCTCCACATCCCCGACATGGGCGGCTCCGGCTGGGCGCAGTTCAACCGCGACCTGCGCCTTGAGGTCTCCCGACCGGCTCTGATCGTCGACGTGCGGGGCAATGCGGGCGGGCACATCAGCGAGCTGGTGGTGGAGAAACTGACCCGGAGGATCCTGGGGTGGGACCTCACGCGCGACGCCCAGCCGGTCAGCTATGCCTCCAGCGCACCCCGCGGGCCGGTCGTCGCGCTGGCGGACGAAGCCACCTCTTCAGACGGGGACATGATCACGGCGGCCTTCAAACTGCTGGGGCTGGGACCGGTGGTGGGGCAGCGCACGTGGGGCGGCGTGGTCGGCATGACCGGGCGCCACACTCTGGGCGACGGCACGGTCATCACCGTGCCGATGAACGCGGCTTGGTTCGACGAGTACGGATGGTCGGTGGAGAACCACGGCGTGGAACCGGACCTCGCCGTCCAACGCACCCCGCTGGACTGGGCCGAGGGACGGCACGCCCAGCTCGTCGACGCGGTGGAGCTGGCCCTGGACCTCCTCGGGCAGCGCCCCGCTTCGGGGCCGCCCGGCTACGAGGACGCGCCCGACCGGCGCCGCCCGAAGCTCCCCCCACGCGAATCCTGAGGCCTCTCCCCGGCCAGCGATCGGACGCCGGGCCGGGACAGGTGAAAGGGGTGGGTCCGTTCCGGAACGGACCCACCCCTTGGGCGCACCGCGCGCCCCGTCCAGTCAGGCCGGACGTGCGGACCTGACGTCAGACGTCGAGGTCCTGGTCGAACTCCTCCCGGGAGCGGTCGTTGCTCCGCGGGGTCTGCGGGCGCTGCTTGGCCTGCCGGCTCGACTGCGGGGCACGCTCCGAAGCCTGCTCCTTCGCGCTGCCCATGGCGGCCTGCGTGCGCTCCTTGAGCTCGTCGGCCTTGTTCTGGAACTGGTCCTTGATGCCCATGCTGTTCACTCCTCGTGGGGTGTGGTTGGTCGGGCCTCGACCAGATTGGCACGGGAGGACACTCTGCGCATTTCGGTCAACTACTCTGAGTGCCCACCTGGGGAACGCTGCTTCTCGTCCGCGGCCCCACCGGCCCCCACCAGCCCCGTCGGAACCCGGCCCAACCGCGGGGCGAACCGCTTCATCTCCCGCTGTCCGACGGTTGCGATCGCCCCCGGCAGGTATCCGCGCACCGACTGCATCCCGCGCAACCACCACTGCGCGTAGACATGTGGCGAACGTCGCTCCACGCCCGCCACGATCCGGTCCACGGCCGGGCCCAGCGGGTAGGTGCGGTTCGCCGGCCACGGCAGCCGCTGACGTAGCTCCCGCATGACCTCGTCCTGGTCGGCTCCGCGCACCATGTCGGTATCGGTCCAAGACAGATAGCCGACACCGACTCCAACCCCTCGGTGCGCCACCTCGGCACGCAGGCTGTGCGCGAAGGCCTCCACTCCGGACTTTGAGGCGCAGTAGGCACTCATCATCGGCGCCGGGGTCATCGCGGCGAGCGAGGCGATCTGGAGGAAGTAGCCACGGGAGGAGAGGAGTTGGGGGAGGAATGCTCGGGCGGTGACCGCACCGCCGATGAGGTTGACCTCGATGACCCGACGCCAGGCGTCCGGGTCGGAGTCGACGAAGGGACCGCCCGCGGCGACCCCGGCGTTGGCGACCACGACGTCCACCTGCCCGAACCGCTGCCCGACCTCCTCGGCGACGGAGCCCATCGCGGCGTGATCGCTCACATCCGCGTGCCAGACCTCGCTATCGGTGTGCAGTCGCCCGGAAACCGCCTTCATCGCATCCGGTTCCAGACCGACCAGCGCGATACGCGCCCCCCTGGCGGAGAGCTTGCGCGCCAGCAACTCGCCCACCCCACGGGCGGCTCCGGTCACGACGGCCACCCGGCCCTCCAGGTTGCTGCGGTGCGTGTTCACGGCGTCCTACCTTCCTCGGCGGGTACGGATGCGGGCTGCGCCCCGGTGGACGGCTCCGCGGGCGGGGACGGACTCAGGTACTCCTCGACGAGGTCGGCGAGGGCGGAACTGATCGCCTCCGGGGCTTCCATCGGCGTCATGTGGCCCATTCCCGGCAGCTCGATGAGCCCCACGCACCGCGGAAGCGTCGCCGCGAGGTGGCGAGCCTGCACGATCGGGGTCAGACGGTCCACGGTTCCACCGATCACCCTGGTCGGCACGTCCAACGCCCGCACCCCGGCGCCGAGGTCGAGGCCCTCCAGCACCCGGGACCAGCCGTGCCGCACCCGGGGCGGACAGGCGTGCACGATCCGGGCGCAGGCCTCCACGAGGCAGGGGTCGGTAGCCGGGCCCATCGTCGCGTACTTCAGTACCTGGCGGGCGGGCGGCGTGATGGGCCCCAGCGGAAGACGAGAGCCGAGCAGGGCCCGCGTCAGGCGGGCACGCGCGCGCCCGGCGCGCAGCGGCACCACCCGGGCTTCGTCGACCAGGCGCGAGCTGCCGGTACTGCACAGCAGGACGGCTGCCGCCCTGGCGGCGAACTCACTACGCCCGGCAGCCGCCATCAACGTCATCCCGCCCATGGAATGGCCCCCGAACACGGCCCGCTCACCGGGCTCCATGGTGAGGGCCAGCACTGCGAGGAGGTCCTCGCACAGGGCGCCGGTGCTGTAGCCGTCCGGGCCGGTCGGAGCCGTGCTGCGGCCGTGGCCGCGCTGGTCGTAGGCGATGACGCGGTGCGTCGGGGCAAGGGCTCGGATCTGCTCGGCCCAGAAGGCCGTCGAGCAGGTCCATCCGTGGGCGAGGACCACGACCGGGGCTCCCTCGCGCCCGTGCACCTCGACGTGGATCCGGGTGCCGTCGGAGGATACGGCGGTCAACTCATGGCGGGCCGTGGGCGGGACGTGGCGCCCTGCGGGGCGCCCGGGGCGGCTCATGCGCGGGCCTCCTCGGCCCGCTCGGCGGTGGGCTGGGCCACCACGGACCCCGTCGGCCGTTCGCGCAGGCGGATCACCTCGTACTCGGTGAGGTCGACCTGCCGCGTCTCTCGCCGGAACTCCCCTGTCGTGCCCGGCCAGACGGTCGTGTTGCGGCCACTGGCGTCGAGGTACCAACTGGTGCAGCCGCCGGTGTTCCACACGGTCCGCTTCATCCGGTCCTGCACCCGCCGGTTCCAGGCACCCACGGCCGAGGGGCGTGCGGCCAGCGCCACCCGGCCGCCCAGCAGGTCCAGTTGGCGCAGATAGTCGGCCATGTAGTTCAACTGGGACTCGATCATCAGGATCATCGAGCTGTTTCCGAGACCGGTGTTCGGGCCGATGATCGTCATCCAGTTGGGGAACCCGGCCGCGCTGGCACCGCGCAGCGCCTGCATGCCGTCCTTCCACTCCTCGGCGAGGGTGGTGCCGGCCGCGCCCACCACCCGGTCGGCGATCGGCATGTCGGTCACATGGAAGCCCGTACCGAAGATGATCACGTCGGCTTCGGTCTCGGTGCCGTCCGCCGCCACCAGCGTCGACCCGCGGACCTCGGCGAGACCGGAGGCGACCAGGTCGACGTCGGGCCGGGCCAACGCCGGGTAGTACTCACTGGACAGCAGGATGCGCTTGCAGCCGATGCGGTAGGAGGGGGTCAGCTTGGCGCGCAGCGCGGGGTCCTTGATGGAGCGGGCCATGTTGGCCTTGGCCAGGGACTCGATCAGGCCCAGTCGGTTCGGGTGTTTGGTGAAGGCACCCACCTGGAGTTCCCGGATGCCCCAGAGCAGCCCCCGTCGAGCGACCTGGGTGACGGGGAGCTGGCGGTGCAGCCAACGCTCCAACCGGCTGATGGCCCGGTCCGTGCGGGGCATCACCCACGGCGGGGTCCGCTGGAAGAGGGTGAGCCGACCGACCTCGGGGGCGATCGCGGGCACGATCTGGATGGCCGAGGCCCCGGTCCCGATCACGGCGACGCGTTTGCCCCGCACGTCGCAATCGTGCTCCCAGCGGGCCGAGTGGAAGACCTTGCCGGGAAACTGCTCCAGCCCCGGGATCTGCGGCATCTTCGGGTCGGACAGCGGCCCGGTGGCCGATACCACCACGTCGGCGGTGAACCTGCCGGCGGCCGTCTCCAGTTCCCAGTGCAGTTCCTCCGCGTTCCAACGCGTCATTTGCACTTCGGCGTTCAGACGGATGTGGGGACGCAGCCCGAAGGTGTCGGCCACGTGCTCCAGGTAGGCACGGATGTGTTCCTGGCCGGAGAAGGTCCTCGGCCAGTCGGGGTGCGGGTGGAAGGAGAACGAGTACAGATGTGAAGGCACGTCGCAGGCGCACCCGGGGTAACTGTTGTCGCGCCAGGTGCCGCCCACGGAGTCGGCCCGTTCGAGCACGACGAAGTCGGTGATCCCCTCACGCCGCAGCCGGACGGCCGCTCCGAGCCCGCCGAAGCCGGAACCGATCACGGCGACCCGCACGTGTTCGCCGTTCCCGGGCCGCTCCTTGCGTCCTTGCCCGCGCCCCTGTCCGTGCTTGCGCTCGGCCATGCCGCCGCCTCCCACAGTCCCACGACTCTGCCAGCAATCACTGGCACGGTTCGGAGAGTAGAGCAGTGCCGTACTCATGGGTAGGGGTCACGCGCGGAAAGTTACCGGCGGTATCCCGACCCGACTCCCCGCACCCCGGCCCGCGCCGATGCGCATAGGCTGCGCCCTGTGTCGGAACCATCGCAGCCAACGGCGGAAGAACGGCCCGGGAAGGGCACCGTACGCGAGTACCGGATGGCGGAGCTGGCCGGGGAGGCCGGCATCCCGCTGCGCACCCTGCGCTACTACCGCGAACGCGGACTCCTGCCACCACCGCGGCGCGAGGGCAGGATCGCCTGGTACGACGACCGCCACCTCGCCCGGCTGCGCACCATCGCGGCGCTCCTGGAACGCGGCCACACCCTCGGCGGCATCGCCGACCTCACCGCCGCCTTCGAGGACGGCCGGGAGAACGGCCGGGACGTGGCCGCCCTGCTGGGCCTCGACGAGAACACCACGGCCCCGGACGGCAGTGCCCCGCGGCGCGGCTGGTCGGAGGAAGTGCCGGTCCGCCTCACCCCGCAGGCCCTCGCCGACTACTTCGAGGGCGAGGTGACCCCGGAGAACCTCGCCGCCTCGCTGGCCCTGGGCTACGTCGCCACTGACGGCGAAGAGATCGTCCACGTCAGCAGCCGCCTGTTGGAGGCGTCATCGGCACTGGTCCGCGAAGGCGTCCCGCTGGCCGCGGTCCTCCAGGCCGGCCGCCAGGTCCGCGAGCACGCACAAGCCATGGCCGCCCTGTTCACCGAGCTCATCCGCACCCACACCGACCCGGACGCCATCGGGCTCCCGGCCGCCGTGGACCGGCTACGCCCGCTGGCGAAGAGCGTGGTGGAAGCCGAGCTGTCGATGGCCCTGGACCGCGAACTGCGCGGGCCCTGAGCGACGGGGACGACCCGGCACGGCGCCTTCTGCCGCGCTCCCCTCACAGGTACTGGACCGTCACCGGAGCGTGGTCGGACCACCGCTCGGGATGGGTCACGGCCCGCTCCACGTACGCCTTCACGGCCCGCTGCGCCAAGCCCGGCGTGGCCACGTGCAGATCGATGCGCCACCCCGCGTCGTTGTCGAAGGCCCGCCCCCGGTAGGACCACCACGAGTACGGCCCGGCCTGCTCCGGATGCTGCGCCCGGACGACGTCCACATAGCCCGCCTCCTCGTAGACCTGGGAGAGCCAGGCACGCTCCTCGGGCAGGAAACCGGCGCTCTTGCGGTTGGTCTTCCAGTTCTTGAGGTCCGCCTCCTGGTGGCAGATGTTCCAGTCCCCGCAGACCAGCACCTCTCGACCATCGGCCGCGGCCCGCTCCCTGAGCCGCGCCAGGTACGGCAGGAACTCCCCCATGAAACGCATCTTCTCGTCCTGCTTGGCGGTCCCCGCCTCACCCGAGGGCAGGTACAGGCTGGCGACCGTCACCCCGGGCAGGTCGACTTCCAGGTAGCGACCGCTGCCGTCGAACTCGGCACTCCCGAAGCCGATCTGCACCCGCTCGGGAGCGCGGCGCGCATACAGCGAGACACCCGCCCGCCCCTTGGTGGCGGCCGGTGCGTGCACGACGTGCCAGCCGTCGGGCTCGCGGACCTCCTCGGGCAGCTGGCCGGGCTCGGCGCGCACTTCCTGGAGGCAGATCACATCGGCTTCGGTGGCCGCCAGCCAGGGCACGAACCCCTTCTTGGCCGCGGCACGCAGGCCGTTCACGTTCACGGAGGTCACGGTGAGCATCCCGGCACCATACCCGCCCGCACCCCGCCACCGCCGACGCGCCCACCGGGGCGCTTGTAGGCTGTTCGAATGCTGAACGGGTTCGAGATCCGCACAACACCGTACGACCACCCGGACGCGGTCAAACTCAACGACCAGGTGCAGTTGGAATACGTCCAGCGCTACGAAGGCGACGGCGACGCGACTCCACTGGATCCCGCCATGTTCGCCCCACCGAACGGCACCTACCTGCTCGTCTACGACGCCGCCGGCGTACCCGTCGCCAGCGGTGGCTGGCGGGCCATGGACCACAATCCGCTGGGGCACACGGACGGCGACGCGGAGCTCAAGCGCATGTACGTGGTGCCCGAGGCCCGGGGCCTGGGCCTGGCGCGTCTGCTCCTGACGGAACTGGAAGCGAGCGCGAGGGATGCGGGCCGCATCCGCATGGCCTTGGAAACGGGCGATAAGCAGCCCGAGGCGATCGCCCTGTACCGCTCTGCGGGCTACACCCCCTGCGCCAAGTTCGGGCACTACCGGGACTACGACTCCAGCCGCTGCTACGCCAAGACGCTCGGCGCCGAGCGAGGCTGAGGAACCCTCTCGGGTAGCCGCCGCGGGACGCTGCGAAGGCCGCCCGGTCGGGGCGCCCGCCCTCCGACGGGCGCCCCGACCCCCAAAGGGCCCCCACCGGCTCGGGACGCACCGCTCGCAACCCGCAGCGCCTCGGCGATGGCCGCGATCAGAGCGGCTGCCCGACGGCGCAGCCGGGCAAGTGGGTGGAGACGTCGCATGGGGCAAGCACATCACCCGTCGCCTCCCACACCGGGAAACGGGAAGCGACGCCCTCTCAAAGGGCGTGGGACGACTCGTCGCTCAGGTGATGCTGGTGGAGCTGAGAACGGGGCTGGGATCCGGGTAGCAGGAGGTCGGCACGTTGACGGTGACGAAGACGATCGGCACGGTGGCGGTGAAGGTGAGACCCGGGTCGCCGTAGCTGGATCCCGCCAGCCGGGTCTGTACGGTGTCGCCGGCCGCACCGGCCCGCAGGCCCAGTCGGAGCGTGGGCAGGGTGAAGGTGCGCCCTCCACTGATCGGGCCGGGCACCGTCATCACAATCGAGTCACCGACCACGTTGACGCTGGGTGTCCCCGATCCGATGCCGGAACCGCCGGACAGGCTCTGCCCCGTCAACGTGGCATGGGCGGGGACGGGGGCGCTGAGCTTGATGTTCTTGATCGTTTTCACGGTGTAGCCGCCCACGGATCCCGGCACCGTCATGGGCGCCGCGGACAGGGTGACATCGAAGGAACCGCCGGCCGCGACCGTTTCGGGCGCCGACGCGTCCACCCCGGCACCGAGCGTCAGGGTCTGGGCGGAGCCGATCGGCGGTTTGGCCTGACAGTCGAAGTCCACCGGGGTTTCGGCAGCCGACGCCGGCCCCAGGGCGAGGCCGACCAGGGCCAGGCTCGCCACCACCACCGTCGGGACGCGTGAGCCGAGAGCTTTCACTCGCATGACGTTCCTCCTTGGACACCGCTGGGGATGCACGGGCCGGCCCGGGTGTTCACGGGCAACCGACCGGTGCGCGCTGACTATCGGAGGCACCCGGCCGGTGTGCGACTCCCGGACCCGCGGACATCCGTTCACGGGTGGGCCGTTGGAACGGGAGCAAGTACCGGAGGGTAACTCTCCTTGACGCGCACATGCCAGCACCTTGGGCGTGGGAAGTACAGGGCGGGGACCGGAAAATTCTCCGGCCCCCTCGAACCAGGAGCGATAACCAGCCGCCCTCACCAAGCCGCCCGGAGCCGCCCCGTGACGGGCCGGCCCGGGGCGGCTACGAGGTCACCGGGCCCGGGCGGGCAGCTACTTGATCCCGTCGACGACGGCACGGGGTGTGACCGCCTGCGTGGAGATGGCCGTCCCCGGCTTGACCAGCCGTTCCACCACCCCGGACGGGCATCGATCGACCCCCTACACGACGAAGATCCCGCCCGATCGTGCGATCGGACGGGATCTCGTCAACGTTCCTGAGAGCTACTCAAGAACAGTCGTCTGTGGACCTGTGGGGATTTGAACCCCAGACCCCCTCGATGCGAACGAGGTGCGCTACCAGACTGCGCCACAGGCCCCTGCGACGTGTGAAACATTAGCATCCCCGTCGGAGGATCTAAAAATCCGCTCCCCGCAGGTCACGCCTCACTCGTTCGCCGCGCGCGGCCGGTCCTCGCCCTCGTACTGGTCGAAGAGCGGTGTACGCCCCCGCTCCCGCGGACGGCGCTGCTGACCGGGGCGCTGGCGGCGAGCGCCGTCCGCGGTCGGCTCGGCCCGGGAGGCGCCCTCGGCAGCCGCGGGGGTGGTACGGAGCTTGGGGTTGGTGTCCGCGGTGCTCGATCGCGACGCGCTCCAGCCGTCCGAGGTGGCTCCGGTGGCCCGGGGCGCGACCGGCGCGGTCACATAGGTCGGCAACGGCACGGGCACCGGCTCCCAACTCTCACCGCGGGTCGGGCCCCGGTCTCGCTGCTGGTCCACCCACTCGGCGTGATCGGTCTGTTCGACGAGGGCCCGGCGCCCCGCCTCCTGCGGAGAGAGCGGCGGAGCCGGTTCGGGCTCCGAGTTCGTCTCGGCGACCGGGGGCGCTTCGCGGCGCTGACGCGGTCGGCTCTCGCGCAACTGCTGCGCGGCCACTTCGGCCCGGCGGCGGTCCATGGTGAACACGAAGCGCCGACGCTCTTGGACCCTCAGGTGCACGATGTAGGCGCTCAGCATCACCGCCGGGATCGAAGGAGCCCACAGGAAGTGCAGGCCGCCGACCGCGGCGACGACGGCGCCGAGGGTGAAGGCGAGGAAGAGGACGACGGTGGTACGCCGGCGCCGCGCCAGGACCTTGGAACGTTTGGCGCGCCGGGCTCGCTCCTCTGCGGCTCTCGCCAAGGGGTCTACCGGCCGCTGTTCACTCTTGACTCGGGGCGCGCTGGAGGCCCGGACGTCGACGGGGCTGATCGCTTCCGTCTTCGCGTCCGGGTCGGCTCGGGGTCCGGCCTCCTCGTTGCCGCGCTCTCGCAACTCCTTGGCATAACGGCGCTCCATGGCCGCCCGCCCGGACAGCAGCCGGATGGCGGTGGAGAAGCGTTCCGTCGGACGGGCTTCGTTCAGCTCGTCCTGCCTCCGGAGCCACATGGGCACCAGGTAGGCGGCCCAGGCCCCGACGATGACTGCATAGATGAGGCCGCTGCTGCTCACACAACACACCGTAGAGGGGTCAGCGCGAGGGCATACGCCAATTGGCCCGGTGTGTCGCACGATCTGGCTCATATCACGGAGTTTTTTTGTGATTGATTGGCTCAGCAGACGACCAAATGAGCACTTTATTCGAACACTTATTTTATTTCTTTGATAAGCGAGCGCTCAGTGTCTGACCTGGTGCCATCGCTGGAGCATTCCTTCAGGCACCTCCTCCTCCGTGAGCGCGAACACCAGATGGTCACGCCAAGCACCGTCGATGTGCAGATATCGGGGCCGAAGCCCCTCCTCACGGAATCCGAGCTTCTCCACCACCCGTCGGCTCGGGCCGTTCTCGGGGCGGATACACACCTCGATTCGGTGCAGCCCCACCGTCCGGAAGCAGTGGTCCACGGCCAGGGCCACCGCCGTCGGCATCACGCCACGACCGGCCACCTGGCTGTCCACCCAGTAGCCGATGTGCCCCGCGCACATCGAGCCCCAGGTGATGCCCGCCACCGTGAGCTGGCCAACCAGCCGACCCTCGTACTCGATGACGAACGGGAGCATGCGGCCCGCGACGGCCTCCGCCCTGAGATGGCGCACCATTTGACGGTAGGTCGGGCGCCGGGTCGCCGGTCCGCCCGGCCCTGGGGGCGGAACGGTCGCCTCCCAAGGCCGCAGCCATTCCCTGTTGCGCCGGTTCACCTCACGCCACGTGCTCTGGTCGCGCAGCCTTATCGGGCGGAGGAGCACCGGACCGTCCGCCAGGACCACGGGCCAGGAACGGGTGTTCAGCTCGGGCCCCCCGTGGGGCTGGGGTGGTCGCCACCCCGGATCTGGTCCACGGCGTGCAGGAGGAGGCGGCGGAGGACCACGATCCCGTCGCGCACCCCGCCCGTGGAGCCGGGCAAGTTGACGATCAGGGTGCGGCCGGCGACTCCCGCGAGGCCGCGCGAGAGCGCTGCCGTGGGGACCTTGGCCAGCCCCTCGGCCCGGATCGCCTCCGGGATGCCCGGAACCGGGTAGTCCAGCACCCGGGCCGTGGCCTCGGGAGTGCGGTCCGTCGGTGAGATGCCCGTACCGCCCGTGGTCAGGATGACCGCGTAGCCGGCGCCGACGCCCTCGCGCAGCGCCTGCTCCACCGGGTCACCATCCGGAACCACCCGGGGGCCGTCCACGAGGAACCCCAGGCCGGTGAGGGCCTCGGCGAGCAGCGGTCCACCGCGATCGGCGTACACGCCGGCGGAGGCCCGGTTGGAGGCGGTCACCACCAAGGCGCGGGGGGCTTCGCCGCCGGATGCGACCGGAGAGGTCGCCTCGGCCGGTTCGACGGGCCGACTGTGGCTGTGGGCCTCGCCGCCGCGTGGAGAGGGGCTCATGAGCGGCTCCAGTCGCCCGACTTGCCGCCCGTCTTCTCCTCCACCCGTACGTCCGTGATCACCGCGCCCTTGTCCACGGCCTTGACCATGTCGATCACGGTCAGCCCGGCGACCGCGACGGCCGTGAGAGCCTCCATCTCCACTCCGGTGCGGTCGGAGGTCTTCACGGTGGCACGGATCTCGACGGCGTCGTCGACCACCGTCAGGTCGACCTTGACGCCGGAGACGGCCAGCGGGTGGCACAGCGGGATCAGCTCAGGGGTCTTCTTCGCGCCCATGATGCCGGCGATCCGCGCGGTGGCGAGTGCGTCGCCCTTCGGCACTCCCTCGCCGCGCAGCAGCTCGATCACCCGCGGCGCCACCCGCACCCGGCCGCTGGCGCGGGCCGTGCGGGTGGTGACGTCCTTCCCCGACACATCGACCATCCGGGCAGCGCCGGCCTCGTCGATGTGGGTCAGCTTGTCGTTCGTGCTCACGTACCGCTCCCGGTCCGGGCCCCGCAGGGGATCTGCACGGGGCCTGCGTAGGGGCACACGGTACCCGGCCGGAACGTGGATCAGCCGAGCAGGACCACCTCCAGCTCGGTGCCGGACTCCACCGAGGTGAGCTCCTCGGGCACGACGATCAGCGAGTCGGCGTGAGCCAGTGCGGCGATCAGGTGCGAGCCGGAGCCACCCACCGGGGTGACGGTGCCGCTCGTCTGCTCATAGCTGCCGCGCAGGAACTGGCGCCGCCCGGCCGGGGACTTCAGCGCCTGATCGACTCGCACGACGGCCCTCACCGAAGGGCGATGCAGATCGGCGAGTCCCATCAGCGCCCGGATAGCGGGCCGCACAAAGAGTTCGAAGGACACGTAGCAGGAGACCGGATTGCCCGGCAGGGCCATCAGCGGGGTGTGGTCGGGACCGATGGAACCGAACCCCTGTGGTTTTCCGGGCTGCATGGCCAACTTGCGGAAGTCGATCCCGGAACCCTCCTCGTCCGCGTCACCCACTGAGGACAGCGCCTCCTTGACCACGTCGTAGGCGCCCACGCTCACCCCTCCGGTGGTCACCACGAGATCGGCCCTGATCAGCTGGTCCTCGATGGTCGCGCGCAGGATGTCGGCCTCGTCCGCGACCGCCCCGACCCGGTAGGCGAGTGCTCCCGCGTCCCGGGCCGCGGCGGCCAGCGCGAAGCTGTTGGAATCGTAGATCCGGCCTTCGGTCAACGGTTCGCCGGGTTGGACGAGTTCGCTACCGGTGGAGAGCACCACCACCCTGGGGCGTGGCCGCACCCGCACGGTGCCCCGCCCGATCGCGGCGAGGAGCGCGATCTGAGGGGGGCCGAGAACCGTGCCGGCGGCGAGTGCGAGGTCGCCCGCCTCGACATCGCTGCCGCGAGCCCGTACGTGGGCTCGGGCCTGGGCGGACCGGTAGACCCGAACCTCGCCGCCGGCGCCCTCGGGGGCGGCGCTGGCGGCGGTCATGCCAGTGGCGGTGCCCGCCCCGGTGCCGCCGTCGGTCCACTCGACCGGCACGACGGCTTCCGCTCCCGGCGGCAGCGGCGCGCCGGTCATGATCCGGGCGCATTCGCCGGGACCCACGGTGGGCAGGGGACCGCTTCCAGCGGCGATGTCGCCGATGACGTTCAGCACCGCGGGGAACTCCTCGGTCGCACCCGTCACGTCGGCCGTGCGCACTGCGTAGCCGTCCATCGAACTGTTGTCGAAGGGAGGCAGGGCGACGGGGACGGTCACGTCCTCGACCAGGACGCAGCCCTGGGCATCGAGCAGCTGGAGTTCGATGGGTTCCAGCGGGCGGACGGCTTCGAGGACGTCGGCGAGGTGCTCGTCCACCGACCACAGTCGCTGGGCGTCCTCGCCGGTGTCCGGTACTGCGGTGCTGCTCAACGTGCTACATCTCCTCGTCGACGTAACTGCGAAGCCAGTCCCGGAACTCCGGGCCCAGGTCTTCACGTTCGCACGCGAGTCTGACGATGGCCCGCAGATAGTCCCCGCGGTCGCCGGTGTCGTAGCGGCGACCCCTGAAGATCACCCCGAACACCGGGCCACCGACCTTCTCGTCGGCAGCCAGCTTCTGCAGGGCGTCGGTGAGCTGGATCTCCCCACCGCGGCCCGGCTCGGTCTCCCGCAGTATGCCGAAGACCGCGGGGTCCAGGACGTACCGGCCGATGATCGCGTAGTTGCTGGGTGCCTCGGCTGGATCCGGCTTCTCCACCAGGTCGGTGACCCGCACGAGGTCACCGTCGCCGCCTTCGACCGGCTTGACCGCAGCGCAGCCGTACAGGTGGATCTGCTCGGGCGCGACCTCCATCAGTGCGATCACGCTGCCGCCGCGCTCGGCCCGGGTCTGCACCATGCGGGCGAGCAGCGGGTCGCGCGGGTCGATGAGGTCGTCGCCCAGCAGTACGGCGAAGGGCTGGTCACCCACGTGCGGCGCCGCGCACAGCACCGCGTGGCCGAGCCCCCGCGGGTCGCCCTGACGGACGTAGTGCATGGTGGCGAGGTCGCTGGACTCCTGGACTCGCTGCAGGCGCGCTTCGTCGCCCTTGGTCTCCAGGGCCGATTCCAGCTCGTAGTTGCGGTCGAAGTGGTCCTCCAGGGGCCGCTTGTTGCGCCCCGTGACCATGAGTACGTCGGAAAGCCCCGCGGCGACCGCTTCCTCCACCACATACTGGATGGCCGGCTTGTCCACGACGGGGAGCATCTCCTTGGGCGTGGCCTTGGTAGCCGGCAGGAAGCGCGTGCCGAGGCCCGCCGCGGGAATGACAGCCTTGCTGATCACTGCTCCAGACTCAGTCATGGCGGCACCATATCCGCACCACCTGCAATGAAATTTGGCTTTCAGATAAAAATCTGATGATTTGAAGGGTTTGGGGAGCACGTGAGCACAGCAGTTGGCCCCGGCGGAACCGACAAGGCGGGCATCCGGCGCGAGCTGCTCGCCGCCCGGCGACAACTCACCCCGGACCAGGCCTCAGCCACCGGCCACTCGCTGGCCAGGCGCGCGCTGGAACTTCCCGAGCTGGCCGGGGCGGGTACCGTCGCCGCCTACGTCTCGGTGGGGACCGAACCGGGGACGCGGTCGCTGCTCGACGCCTTGCGTGAGCGTGGCACCCGGGTACTGCTCCCCCTCCTGCTCCCGGACAACGACCTCGACTGGGCCGTGTACGAAGGGGCGGGCCGACTGATGAACGTCGGGCACCCGGGCAAGATGCGCCTGCTGGAGCCGTCCGCCACGCCACTGGGCCCGCAGGCGGTGGTGGAGGCCGACGCCGTGTTGTTGCCGGGCTTGGCCGTGGACGGCCGCGGGATGAGGTTGGGGCGCGGCGGTGGTTCCTACGACCGGGTACTGGCGCGGCTGGAGCGGGCGGGCGCACATCCGGCACTGGTGGTGCTCCTCTACGACCACGAGGTGGTCGCCCGGGTCCCGCAGGAACCGCACGACCACCCCGTGCACGCGGTGGTGACCCCCTCAGGAGTCCGGCGCTTCGCGCCGTAGGGCCTCAGGGCTTGAGCGTCAAGGTGTCCACGGTCGTCTTGTCGACGGCCTCCTTGGTGAACGCCCAGTCCAGTAGCTCACCCTTGACCCACATCTGTGTCTGGTCGGTGTAGTGGTCGTCATAGGCGTGCCCGGAGGCGCCACTGAGGTTGATCCAGCGGGACTTGTCCAGGGCGCCCAGGCTGACGACCATCCGCATCGACGGGACCCAGCTGACCTCGTAGCCGGACGCCGCGTTCCAGCCCGTGGCGTTGACTGCCGCCTCACCACCGCCCAGGTTCCAGGGGCCGCGGTTGAGGAGCCACTGGAGGAAGCCGGGGCCCTCGGTGCCCAGGGTCTGGTTGTTCAGCATCAGCCGGTGCAGTCGGCCCCAGCTCCAGGTGTTGATGTCCTTGCCGAGCTTGGCCGTCAGCTCCCACCGGGCGTCCTTCATGGCACGGGCGAAGAGCTCGTCGCGGGTCTTGGTAGCCGGATCCAGGCGGGTGCGCGGAGACTGCCACCAGGCGGAGTCCTCGTTCTTGATCAGCTTGCGCACCACCTCGAACCAGCGGTCCCCGCCGTCG
The DNA here is from genome assembly GCF_042869595.1 of Streptomyces sp. NPDC006879. Taxonomy (NCBI): domain Bacteria; kingdom Bacillati; phylum Actinomycetota; class Actinomycetes; order Kitasatosporales; family Streptomycetaceae; genus Streptomyces; species Streptomyces sp. NPDC006879. The sequence continues at coordinate 60,350 of NZ_JBIAGC010000014.1, read as the reverse complement.
GGCTGGGCACTGTCCGCGGACCGCTCGCCGCACTCGCGGACCACCTCGGCGAGGTCGTCGGCGGGGCCGGTTCCGGAGGCCCGTACGTTCAGACAGCTGTCCTCGACCCTGAGCTCCTTGGGCAGTTTGTCCCCGAAGGCGAGTTTGAGGATGTTGCGCCAGACCGCATTGAAGTACGCGGCGGCAGCGGAGTCCGGCTCCTGGGTGTAGTTCCAGCCGTCGAGCAGCCGCTGGGCCTCGCGGACCTCGGGATCCGCGACGTCGAGTTTGGCGAGGATGGGGGCGAGCAGCGTCGCGATCTCGCTGCTGTTGTCCATCTGCATGGTGCGCATGTCGTCGGTGGAGACCTTGCCACCGTCCGCGATCTTCGCTTCCAGGAGGTCGTTGATGCGCTGGCTGCGCACGCCATAGCCCCAGTCGGTGGTCAGCACGTGCGGGTACTTGCCGTCTCCGGCCTCGATCGCCGCCTGATTGGCGGTGACGATGAAACCGCGCTCGGGGTCTTGGGCGTACGGCAGTTCAGCGAAGGGGATGTAGCCCTTCCACTTGTACTTGGGGTCCCAGCCGGGCACCGGCATCCGGCCGTCACCGGCGCCGCGGACCGGCACCTTGCCCGGCATCTGGTACCCGATGTGGCCCTGTGCGCCCTTGGCGTCGGCATAGACCAAGTTCTGCGAGGGCACCTCGAAGTCCCGGGCGGCCTTGCGGAAGGACTCGAAGTCCGTGGCGCGATTGATCTTGAAGACGGCGTCCATGGAGTTGCCCGGGTCCAGTGCGGTCCAGCGCAGCGCCACGGCGTAACCGGCGCCGCGGTCGGGAGCGGAACTGGAGACGGGCGCGCGGGCTCCGACGGCAGTCAGGGAGTCGCTGCGGTCGGAGACCAGGGGACCGTTGCCGGTGGACCGGACGGTGATCTTCTTGCTGGCTCCGCCGGCCACCTTGATGACCTCTTCGCGGGTGGTGAAGGGCACGGTCTTGCCATCGAGGCGGTAGCCCTCCGGCGACACCTGCTCCAGGTAGAGGTCGGTGACGTCGGCCCCGTTGTTGGTGAAGCCCCAGGCGATGTCCTGGTTGTGGCCGATGATCACGCCGGGCATGCCGGAGAAGGTGAAACCGGATACGTCGTAGCGACACTGCGCAGAGGCCGTGCGGCAGTGCAGGCCCATCTGGTACCAGAGCGAGGGCAGCATCGGAGCCAGGTGCGGATCATTGGCGAGCAGCGGCTTGCCGGTGGTGGTGTGTTTGCCGGAGACCACCCACGAGTTCGAGCCGATGCCACTGCCGTTGGGGCCGAGCAGCGCCGGGATCTGGTCGAGGGTCTTGGCCAGGGCGCCGAGCTGGGCGCTGACCCCCTGCGCGGCGCCCTGGACGGTCGTGCCGGCCGTGCCGGACCCGGCGGCGCCGTCGAAACCACCACCGGAGGAACCCGAAGACTCCGCCCCGTCCGGCTGGAACTCCTCGGTGGCGGAGTCCACCGAGCCGCCGACCACGATCGGCCGGTTCCGGTTGAAGGGGTAGGGCGGGTAGAGCTCGTCGATCTGCTTCGAGGAGAGCCGTTCGGACATCAAGGAGCGGTCGATCTCGTCCTGGATGTTGCCGCGCAGATCCCAGGCCATCGCCTTGAGCCAGGCCACCGAATCGATCGGGGTCCACTTCTCGGGCCGGTAGTTGCTGTCCAGGTCCAGCGCCGCGTGCTCCACGGACAGCTGCTTGCCCGAGCGGTCCTTCAGGTAGGCGTTGACCCCGTCGGCGTAGGCCTGGAGGTACTTCTTGGTCTCCGGGGAGAGCTTGGAGTCGTACTCGGCCTGCGCGACCCGGTGCCAGCCGAGGGTACGCAGGAAGGCGTCGGTCTCCACCTGGCCGCTGCCGAACATCTCCGACAAGCGGCCGGAGGTCAGGTGGCGACGGACGTCCATCTCCCAGAAGCGGTCCTGCGCGTGCACGAAACCCTGTGCGCGAAAGAGATCTACGTCACTGTCCGCGTACAACTGCGGGATGCCCTTGGCGTCCCTTTTGACCTCGACGGGGCCGCTGAGCCCGGCGAGCTGGATCTCACCCGTCGTCTGGGGAGCGGAGGCCCGCACGCTGTCGACGCTCCAGTACACGCCGTAGCCGAGGCCCGCTACGAGCGCCAGGACCAGGAGGAGCACGATCAGACGGGCACGTCGCCCCTTCTTCTTGGGGGAAGGGACGGATTCGTTCGCGGGCATCGCTGTCCTTCGAGGGGCAGGGTGGTCCTGGAGTGCTGGGAGCAACCATAGGCGCAGCGTCCACCGCGCTCGGACGCGGTGTCAGGGACTGCCTCGAACACGCGTCTAGGTTGAGAAGGGCAGCGTTAAGAACCCATCAAAGATTAGGTAAGGTAACGAAGTACCGTCCGTCGGAGTAACGATCCGACGGGCAATCCGAGGGAAGGGCCGCCCACTGACTGTCCACCAACTCAACGAGCTCCTACTGATCTGCTCGGTCGTGCTGCTCATCGCCGTCGCGGCGGTGCGCATCTCCTCGCGCAGCGGCCTCCCCAGCCTGCTCATCTACCTGGGCATCGGGGTCGCGATCGGTCAGGACGGCATCGGCAACGTCGGCTTCGACAACGCCGAACTCACGCAGGTCATCGGCTATGCAGCACTGGTCGTGATCCTCGCCGAGGGTGGGCTGGGCACCAAGTGGAAAGAGATCAGACCCGCCCTGCCGGCTGCCGTCGTGCTCTCTTTGGTGGGTGTGGCGATCAGCGTGGGAGTGACCGCCGCCGGCGCCCACTACCTCGTGGGACTGGAGTGGCGGCAGGCCCTGATCATCGGCGCGGTGGTCTCCTCAACGGACGCCGCAGCGGTGTTCTCTGTGCTGCGCAAGGTGCCGCTGCCGGCCCGCGTGACGGGCGTCCTGGAAGCCGAGTCGGGCTTCAACGACGCCCCCGTGGTGATCCTCGTGGTCGCCTTCTCCACCGTCGGCCCGGTAGACGAGTGGTACGTACTCGTCGGCAAGATCATGCTGGAGCTCGCGATCGGTGCCGCCGTCGGCCTGGCTGTCGGCTGGCTCGGCGCCTTCGGCCTGCGCCACGTGGCGCTCCCTGCCTCCGGCCTCTACCCGATCGCCGTCATGGCCATCGCGGTCAGCGCCTACGCCGCCGGCGCCCTGGTGCACGGCAGCGGCTTCCTGGCGGTGTACCTGGCCGCCATGGTGCTCGGCAACGCCAAACTGCCGCACTGGCCCGCCACCCGCGGATTCGCAGACGGCCTCGGCTGGATCGCGCAGATCGGCATGTTCGTCATCCTCGGACTGCTGGTGACCCCGTCTGACCTGGTCAACGACTTCTGGCCGGCCGTGATCATCGGCCTGGTGCTGACCATGGTGGCCCGCCCCCTGGAGGTCTTCCTCAGCCTGTTGCCCTTCCGGGTGCCCTGGCGGGAGAAGGCCTTGATGTCCTGGGCCGGCCTGCGCGGCGCCGTCCCCATCATCCTGGCGACCATCCCCATGGTGTACGGGATCGAGGGCAGCGACCGGGTCTTCAACATCGTCTTCGTGCTCGTGGTGGTCTACACGCTCATCCAGGGCCCCACCCTGCCCTGGGTGGCGCGGAAGCTGAAGCTCGGCGGCCCCGACGCGGGAACCACCGACCTCGGCATCGAATCGGCCCCACTGGAACGGCTGCGCGGGCACCTGCTGTCCTTCTCCGTCCCGGAGTCCTCCCGCATGCACGGAGTCGAGGTCAGCGAACTCCGGCTGCCGGCCGGAGCGGCGGTGACCCTGGTGGTGCGGGACGGGAGGAGCTTCGTGCCCCTGCCCTCCACGGTGCTACGGCGCCGGGACGAACTGCTGGTGGTCAGCACCGACCCGGTGCGGGACGCCGCCGAGGCCCGGCTGCGTGCGGTGGCGCACGGCGGAAAGCTGGCCGGATGGCTCGGCACCGGCAACCACGGCGGCAGCACCAGAAGTCGGGGTTGATCAGGCCGACCGCCCGCCAATCACAGGTGAAGACGAGACCTGTAGGTGGAATCACAGGACCGGCTTCGAGGATTGCCTGTACCATGAAGGCACACATATCGATGACCAACTCTGTCTGACGCAGAGCTGGCGCGACCGCCCGGCGGCCGTGGCCCCCTTCCGCAGTGGATGGCCCAGGTATCTACCCCGGTTCTGCGCATGAGGACAGCTCTCGGGGCTCCCACCAACGGGCCCGGCCCACGAAGCCGGCGCCCGTCCGCCGGGGAGCACTACCAGGCAGCGGAAAGGCAAGGCCGTGACATCCGCGGTCACGACCGAGAAGCAGTCCCGCCCCGGCTACGGACAACTGCTGCGCACACCTGGCGCACTCAGCTTCCTGATCCCCGGCTTCGCCGCACGCCAGCCCTTCGCGATGCTGACCATCGGCATCGTGCTGCTCGTCCAGCACACCACCGGTTCCTTCGGTAGCGCCGGTCTGGTCGCCGCCGTCACCGGCATCTCCATGGCGGTCTTCGCCCCGCAGATGGGCAAGCTCGCCGACCGCTTCGGCCAGAGCGCCGTGCTGGTCCCGGTGGTCCTGACCCACTCCGCGGCCGTGAGCGCCCTGACCGCGCTCGCCCTCCTCGACGCCCCGCTGTGGGCGCTGGCAGCCGCTGCGATCCCCGCCGGCGCCTCCGTCCCGCAGGTGGGCCCCATGGTGCGGGCCCGCTGGGCAGCCCGCCTCGAAGGCTCCCCGCTGATGCAGACGGCAGCGGCCTTCGAGTCGGTCACCGACGAGTTCACCTTCGTCGTCGGCCCGGTGCTCGCGACCTTCCTCTGCACCTCGGTGCACCCGGCCGCCGGCCTCGTCGCCGAAGCTGCCCTGACCCTGGCGGGCGGCCTGCTCTTCGCCGCGCAGCGCACCACCCAGCCCAAGCCGCACGGCCGCGGAAGCACCGCCGAGAAGCGGTCCTCCGCGCTCTCCGTACCCGGCGTGCGCGTCCTGATCGTCGCCTTCCTCGGCATCGGCGCCGTCTTCGGCGGCATGCAGGTCTCGCTGACCGCCTTCTCCGAGGAGATCGGCAACCCCGGCGTCAACGGCCTGCTCTACGGCGTCTTCGCGGCCGGCAACATGCTCGCCGGCATCGCCTGTGGCGCCATCGCGTGGAAGGTCGGCCCCCGCCGGCGTCTCCTCCTCGGGTACACCGGGCTCACGTTGGCCGCCTCGGGGCTGTGGGCCGTGCACTCGGCGCCGCTCCTGGGCGGACTCGGCCTGCTGGTCGGCCTGTGCATCGCACCGGCGCTGATCACCGGCTACACGCTGGTGGAGAAGTTGGTGCCGGCCACCGCGCGGACCGAGGCCTTCACCTGGCTGACCGGCGCCGTCGCCTTCGGGCAGGCGCTGGCCGTGACCGTGGCAGGTCGACTCGCCGACTCCTTCGGCGCCAGCTCCGGCTTCCTGGTGCCGCTGGCCGCCACTGCGGTGGCCCTGCTCACGCTTGTGGTGCTGCGCGCCCGACTGGCACCGAACGCGCCCGGTCGGGTGGTCAGCGCGTCCGCGCAAGCGCACGGGGAAACCGCCCGGCAGCCCCGTGCGGACACCCGCGCGGAGCGTGGCATCGGTCACCGAGTGCCGGTGACGGTGGACTGATCCAGCGGAATACGTCACTATGGACCGTCGTTAGCACTCATCGAGTGAGAGTGCCAGGAGGAAGACAAGTGCCGACCTACCAGTACCAGTGCACCGAGTGCGGCGAGGGCCTTGAGGCGGTCCAGAAGTTCACCGACGACGCCTTGACCGAGTGCCCGAACTGCCAGGGACGCCTGAAGAAGGTGTTCTCCGCGGTCGGCATCGTCTTCAAGGGTTCCGGCTTCTACCGCAATGACAGCCGGGGTTCGTCGTCGTCGAGCACCCCTGCGTCCAAGCCGGCCAGCCCGGCGCCTGCGGCGGCTTCCTCGTCGCCCAGCGCCCCCGCCACGAGCAGCAGCAGCGGCTCCGCCAGCAGCACCACGGCTGCCTGACCGGCACCAGCACCTCGCGGCCCCCCACCTCGCACGGGCCGACTGCCCGGCGGCTCCGCCGCGCCGGCGGTGGGGGCCTCGGCCGCTGCACGTCCCGCGGAGCTCAGCCCACCCGCCCTTAGGGTGTGCTCCATGGCGAACGCAGAGATCGGTGTCATCGGCGGCTCGGGCCTGTACTCCTTCCTGGAGGACGTCTCCGAGTACGAGGTGGACACACCGTACGGAAAGCCCAGCGACTCCCTGTTCCTCGGCACGGTGGCCGGTCGGCAAGTGGCCTTCCTCCCCCGTCACGGCCGTGGCCATCACCTCCCACCCCACAAGATCAACTACCGGGCCAACCTCTGGGCCCTGCGCTCGCTGGGCGTCCGCCAGATACTCGCGCCCTGCGCCGTGGGTGGCCTGCGACCCGAATACGGTCCGGGCACGCTCCTCGTCGCGGACCAACTGATCGACCGTACGAGCGCCCGCGTCCAGACCTACTTCGACGGGGTACCGCGCCCGGACGGTCAGGTCCCCAACGTGGTCCACACGACCTTCGCCGACCCGTACTGCCAGACCGGCCGGGCCGTGGCATTGGCCGCCGCCCGCGGCCGGGAATGGGAACCGGTGGACGGCGGCACGCTGGTCGTCATCGAGGGGCCGCGCTTCTCCACCCGCGCCGAGTCGCGGTGGTACGCGGCCATGGGAGGATCGGTCGTCGGCATGACCGGCCACCCCGAAGCGGTGCTCGCCCGAGAGCTGGGGCTCTGCTACACCGCCGTGGCCCTGGTCACCGACCTCGATGCGGGCGCCGAGACCGGCGAGGGCGTCTCCCACACCGAAGTGCTCCAGGTGTTCGGGCAGAACGTGGGCAGGCTACGCAAAGTGCTCTTCGACGCCGTGGCAGAGCTTCCCAGAAACGAGGCGCGGGACTGCCTGTGCTCCCGCGCGCACGACGGCTGGGAGCTGGGGATCGAACTGCCCTGATCCTCTGAATACTCCCCCACACGGGTGAGCGGCTTATCCACAGAGCTCAGGCTGTCCACAGTCACCGGCGGCCCGCGGACCGTGGGCGGACCCTGGGGAATGTCCGGGCGGCGGGTCCGGGCGCCGGACCCGGGGGTCCGGCTCACAGCGGACGCTGATCGGCGGTGGCCCCATGCCCTCCCCCTCGACCCCATCCGTCGCCCCTCTCTCCGGCTGCGCCTATCCGGCGCCCCGGGAGATCCCGGAGTTCAAACCACTGCGGGTCGGCAGACGATTCGGATGGCCGCCGGGCTCCGGCCGTCACCGGCGCCAGGCCGTGGCCGCCGCGCTCGGCGCGGCGGCCATCGGACTGGCCTGCGCGGCCTTCGGCGCCGAGGAGCCCTCCAAGCCTCCCCACCCGACCGGCCCCGCGCCCGCAGTCACCATGGCGGGCCGGCCGGGCGCGCCACCGGCCGCAGCACCCCCGCCCAGGGCCGAGGCCACTCGCCTGGTATCGGCTCCGGTCCGGATCGCGGACGCCGCGACGGTGCGCCTGCTGCGCCCGGGAGACCGGGTCGACGTAGTGGCGGTGGACAGCAGCCCCGCACAGCAACCATCTCGCCCACGGGTGTTGGCTACGGCAGCCCAGGTCACCGAGGTGCCAGGGCCTGAAGAGGGCCTCGCCGAGGGCGCGTTGGTGGTCCTCTCCGTACCCCGTGGCACCGCCCAGCGGCTCGTCGGGGCCGCCACCGTCTCCCGATTGGCGGTATCGCTGTGCTGACCCGTGCACTTGAGCGGTGGAGTAAGCCGCACGTGCGGCTCGATTGGACAGGGTGGGCCCGGACTGCCGTATTTTTCGGAACCGTTGACTCCGTGTTCCGTAGATACGAAGAGAGGCTCACCTGTGAGCAACAAGGGCGTCTGGGCAGGTTTCAAGGAATTCCTGACCCGTGGAAACGTGGTCGATCTGGCCGTTGCGGTGGTCATCGGCGCCGCGTTCACCAACATCGTGAACTCCGTGGTCAAGGGCGTCATCAACCCCCTGGTCGGCGCGATCGGCACCCAGGACCTCGACCAGTACAGCTCCTGCCTGAAGTCTCCCTGCGAGGTGGACCCTGCCACCGGCGAAGTGATGACCGGCATCCCGATCATGTGGGGCACCGTGCTCAGCGCGACGCTCAGCTTCCTGATCACGGCTGCCGTGGTCTACTTCCTGATGGTGTTGCCCATGGCGAAGTACCTGGCCCGGATGGCAGACCGGCGGAAGGCCAAGGAGGGCGTCAAGGAGACCCTGGAGGTCACCGAGCTCGAAGTGCTCAAGGAGATCCGCGACGAGCTGATGGCCCAGCGCAACAACGGGCAGGGGCGCGGTCCCCAGTACTGACCCCACTCACCGGACCAGGCCGTGGACGGGCTCAGAGGTGGTGCGGCGGCTTCTCGTCGAGGAAGCGCGCGAGATCCGCGGCGCTCCCGGAATCGGCGAGCGGCCGGTCACCCCAGCCACGATCGGAGTCATCCGCGGACGGCCGGTCCAGCGGATCATCGAAATCGATCTTCGGCTTGGCCTTGGGGGCATTGCTCTCGGACGCGCTTCGTGTCCTGCGCGGACCGGGAGTGGCGGCGGTGCTCATGCCTCCAGGGTACGGCCGCGGGCCGGCTCGGACCCCAGCCGCTCCTGAGCCCCCGGCCGGGCCCCCGGGGCCTACCGGAGGGCCCTGGACGCGCCGCACACCGCCAAGGAGCCCGGCGCAGCCCAAGCGGGCGGGTCCCCACTGTGATCGCACGCCTGGCGGGGCCTCTCCGAAGAGACCCGCCCGGGGGGCTGAGCAGGAGCCGGCCGCGCGTCCGACCAGCCGGTTCCGGTCCTTCGTGCTCTCCTGTCGCCATGGCGTACGTACCGATGACCGCCCGCAACCGCACCGAGGGGCACCGCACAGCGACCCCACTGGAACTCTTCTTCGACCTCTGCTTCGTCGTCGCCGTCGCCCAGGCGGGCGCGCAACTGGTCCACTCGATCACCGAGCACCACACGGCGGACGGGGTGGTGGGCTACCTCTTCGTCTTCTTCGGCGTGTGGTGGGCGTGGCCTAACGGTGCAACAGGTTGACCTGAGCCTAGCGTCCGGCCTGGTCAGCGCCTAGCCCGAGCACGAGAACCCCGCCCGCGCGCTACGGAGGCAGCGTACGAACGGGGTCGGGCCGAACCGCTGAGCTGCCTTGCTCGCCGTCGCTCAGCGGGCCGGGGCTCTACTCGACACGGGTCACGCGGGCATGGTCGGTGTACTCGCGCCGGAACACGTCGTGACCGGTCCGACCGGTATGCCGTAGGGCCCAGTCTTGCGCGCCGTCCGGGTCGCCCTGAGGGCCCGATGACTGGCCGCACCCGTGCGCCGTGCAGAATAGTTCGGCCGTGACCCCGCCCTCCGGCACGCGAGTGATGACGTGCTTCACGTACCGCATGACCGTGCGGCTCATTGATGCCCCTCGGGGTGCTTGCGCATGAGGACGTTGCAGTCAGAGACAGCGGTCATGTCGCCCCCTGTGCGGGCACGGTCCCGGACGTTGACCAGTTCCCGGCAACCGGCGCACCCGGGCGCGGGTACAGGTTCCGGGTCCAGCCTTAGCGGCAGGTCTACCGGGGCACTCGGGTACGTTCTCAGCTCGCTCATGCCGACCCCTTCACGTCGTCCGTCTGGACACCACGCTAGGAACGGAGAGGGTCCAACTCCCAATCAGTTCCACGGAGTTCCACGGGCATCACTCCAACGCGTCAATGGCGGAGGTGATCAAGGAACGGGCATCCGATCCAAAAACGGCCAGCTTTGAGAACTTCGCGAAGGCTTTGAGGTACTGGTCCACCTCTGACGGAGCGGTCACGTTCACTTGCGCGGTCAGCGTCTCCACCTGTGCGCGCTTCTTGTCGTAGACGCTGAACGTCTCGATCATCCACATTCGCCGATCAGCGGAGAAGGGAATCACGCCTAGCGAAACCGAAGGAAAAGCCATTACGGAAAGGAGGTAGCCGAGTTGACCCGCCATCACTTCCGCTCCGCCGACCCTATGTCGCAGAACCGCCTCTTCGACAAGCAATGCGAACCGGTGATTGCCTTCACGGATCACCCGGGAGCGCTCTATCCGTGCAGCGACCGCATCCGTTACGTCATCCGGCGTTCCACGAAAAGCAGCGATGGAGCCGAGCAGCGCTGTGGCATACCCCTCCGTTTGGAGCAGCCCAGGAATCACATTTGAGCAATAGATCCTGAACGTCTCTGTTCGCTCGAAGAGCGGAACATAGGATTCTTGAAGCCGTCGCAATCCCGTGCGTTGCAATCTGCGCCACTCGACGTATGCACTGTCGGCCGACCGGGACGCCGCTATCAAATCAGCGGCCATCCCGTCGGCTTCGCAAGCGCGACACCATGCCCGGATATCGTCATCTGACGGAGGTGTAACGGCGTTCTCAAGGCGAGACACCTTGGACTTGTACCAGCCGGTTCGGTCGGCAACGTCCTTGGCCGTGAGGTTGGCGTCCCGGCGGATCTCCCGCAACCGGTCAGCAACCGCCTTGCGGGCAGCTTGGACACTCGATGAAGGCGACGCGGACATGAGTCGTTGAATCCGTCAGACCTTGTATTCCTCGTGCGGTGTTGCCTTACTCCAGACGCTTTCGAAGGCTTCGGCGCAGAGCTTGGCAATCGAAGATTCGTCGGTTACCTCATCTCCCAGGTAAGCCCCCTCCCCGGAGAAATAGCCGAACCTCACCAACCGGCCGTCGAACAGCCAGAAGTCGTTTCCCGGCAGGGCGATTCCCGAAGCCTTCTTCCGGGGCAACCAACGAATCTGTTCGCCAGCGGCGATGTTGGTGAAGGTTCCGTCATAGAGATAGCGGGTGTACTCGCTGACGGGTTCCGACACGATCCGTGCTCTCCGGATTTCTACGCCGCGCCCTACCGTTTCCGAAACCATGTCCAGCCATGGGCGCCACCAGGAATCCCGATAATTCGGGTCCGGCCTCTTCCCTGCCTTCCATGCCTCGACACGTGGAGCTTCGTCCGGGTCGTCGTAGTGGTCGCGCATCTCAAGGTGCAATGCCGACTTCCGACACCCCGTCAGCAGCTCACCGAACGGTGGAGCGCTCCGCCACATCACATGCCTCCCGAATAGCGGCCACCATTCGCATGGGCAGCCGAACGACGCCTTCACCGTCAGGAATCGGCCCAGCCTTGAGACAGTCAGCGAGCGTTTCGCCGTCCGCATCCCAGCCCTGGAACAAGAGTTCCTGACGCTCTTCATCCACCCACACCGTCGGGCAGTTCGCCCCGTCGGTGTTGGGGTCTTTCGCGATGAACCGTAGTGCCATGACCGCCTCCGGCTAGCTTTGGGTTCTACATCGTTCTAGGACCTTCACTCTCCCGAGCGGACCCGTCAAGAGGGCCTGTCCGGCCACGACGAAAGCCCCCGCAGCGACCCCCGCGAGCGGAGGCCAACCACGGGGGCAGGGGTCAGAAGTGGCACGGGCAGACCATGCAGGCGAACAGGTCCATGGGCAGTGGGGCACGGCCCAGCTCCGCAGCGAAGAGACCCGCGAACGGCACCCACAGCGGATGCGTGGGCGGATCGGCCGCATCCCCCAATCGGCACGCCAGCGCGGAGAGTTGGGGACTCACGGGTTGCTGATTAAGCATCAGAAGTCCTCCGGATCAAGCTCGTCAAGCGCCTGTTGGGCAAGGCGCTGCATCTGTTCGAGCGGGCTTTCCGTGCTGCCGGAATCGGTACCGGCCTCAAGGTCGCGCATGGCGGAGTGCAGCGCGGTGAAGTACCTCAGCGCGGGATGGGCGACGGGGAGCCCGCTTGCGCCGATGACCATGAAGCCGTCAGCGGCTACTTGGCGGATCAGAGAGCCCCAGAGCGCCCGTACGTCATCGAACCGTTCCGGGGCGCTCTCAGGGGCGCTCAGCGCCGTCACGGTGGCAAGCCTGCCGTTCGATGCCATCGCCTTGCGAGCGCGTGACGCGGCAACCCGGCAACGGCTGTCGCAGTAGCGCTGTCTCGCGTCGGCGTTCTTGCCGAACGGCTTTCCGCACGGCTTGTGTTGGCAGGTGGTGACCTTCAAGAGGTCCCCTCCTTTCTGGGGTGTCGGGGAAAACGAACAACGCCGAAGGGTCTGTTCGTTACGTAGAGATTTCCCGTTCTGAGGACGGGATCGCTGAGCGGAAATCGGTCTGAACTTTCGCACTGCGTACGCCCCCTCAGCGGTTGTCAGTGTGGGGCACGCGCGCTCATTCGCGTGATGACTTCCCGTCAACGGAGCGGCAACGGTTACATTCGATGACCCAGCAATCCGAGCGCTCATCACGTCGCGCTTTCTCAGGCAACCGGTCCTTGAGTCTGTATCCGAATCGCTGACACAATCGGCAGCGAACCGCAATACGTTGCCTGTTATCTCCGCTGAGTACCGCGCGGCCATCGGGTCGCATCCACGCCGGACGCATCCACGATGACCACTCGCTCAACTCCTCTGCTGTGCCCGGAATCTCTCGCACCTTGAATGCGATCAGCGAGCGGCCGTCATTGAGTTTGTGGGCAGCCCCCCGCTTGCGCGCCCATTCCATTTCGATGAGATAGCCCCCTACGTCACTGGGGCACTGCACACACATACCGACCCCCAGGGGTACGCGGTCAATGCGCACCCCTGAGAGTATTTCCACGAACACGAGTCAGACTCGCTCGGCAAGCTCAGCGGAGAGAAGCCACTCAGCCTCGCTCTTCGGAACGTCGTACGCCTGGCCGTTCTCCAGGAGGTGAGACGGAATGCCGTCAGTGGTGGGTCCGTAACTCATGTAGCCGGTCATGCGGATGGTCACGGTCGGCTCAGTGGTGTTGAAGAAAGACATGATTGAGAACTCCTCTTAGGAGGTAACGGTGATCTTGCAAACGGCAGCGGCGTTCGGGACAGCGATAGCGGCGCGAGCGATAGCACGCACGGCAGTACCGTCCTTGAGGAATCCGAACTGATCAGAGATTTGGAATCCAGCATCCTTACGCCAGATGGCAAACACCTGGTCTGCCTCGTAGGTGAGAATGTCGGCATCCGGCATGAACGAGGAAAGCCATACCGGCACACCCAGAATCGAGCGCTGAACACCAGCGGTAGGCGAACCGGCCGACTCGCTCAGAAGAGGCTTCAGCGACCCGGACGCCTCACGAAGCGCCATCAGTCCAGCCCACGCGGTGGGGCTCATCACAATGGCCGTGGCCTTCGCATTCGCCGCTTCCAGCTTGCCGAATGCCGTGACGAACGGGTCAAGGTCCTTGAGCCCGCCCGCCACCGCGTGCATCTGGATTCCCACATTGTTCAAGATTCCGACGAATCCCTTACCGGTACCGGTGCCAATCAGCGCCTCACGGTCGAAGCCCAGTGCGACCGACCGCATGAGCGACTTGGCAACGGGATTCAGGAAGTTCGGCCCCCCGTCTTCCACAAGCTCGTTCGCCAGCATGTCAGCGGCGGCAAGCTTCTTCGGCGTGACCTTCAGCGGCTCAGCACCAAAACCACCGGTCGGCAGATCGTCAAGCTCACCCACGAAACCCGCCGTGAAGTCGGACCGGATCACCGGGAATGAATACGTCTCGGCGTTCGTCTGTACACGGCTCACACCGGACGCCATAACGACCGACTGAGGGGCCAGAAGGTCGACGAACTGAGCGGCCGTCTGCTCCGGGCTGAAAGCCTTACCCGTGCCGGTCGTGGTGATACCGCGCGACTCCGAAAGGGACCGGCTCAGAAGCTCACCGGCGCTAACACCCGGACCGGTGGGCTGACCGGGGAAAAGGCCCCGCGTGGTGCCCATCTGCTGAAGCGGAGAGTTCACACGCATTGCCATTTCCTCAGCGGCAGACGCAGCAATGTGACGCTTGGCCGTATCGTCGTGCTCCTTGATTTCGCTGAGTAGCTTTCCCTCCTCCTTCGTCTCGCTTGGCGTGAAGGAACGCTTACCCACTCGTTCCGCCAGTTCTCGCAGCTTGTTGGCAGCGGTCTCCCGCTTCTCTATGGCAACGCGGGCTATCTCGGCATGACTCAACGAAGGCACCTCACTAATCCTCTTGAAGGCAACAGAAAGGCCCGGACCTTCGAAAATTGGGGGTCCAGGCCGGCTGGGGGCTGAGATCGAATCTCGGAAAGCCCCTCCAAAGGGATTAGTAAGTGTCTACGCGGCCTTGCGTTCAGCGCGGTTCTTCGCTGCCCACTCGCGCTTGCGCTCCCGGTTACGTTCTGCTCGGCATTCGTCCGAGCACATCAGCGGCCAACGGCGCTTCTGCCCCTCCGGACGCTTCTGTTCATAGGTTTTACCGCACACTTCACATTCGCCCGTGAACACCTTCACACCATCCACCACACGGATAGAGCCGCCCTTCGTCTTCCACGACATGGGCCGTGCTTCACGGCGGCGAATGATAAGCCGGGATCGGAGCACGTCCGTACGAAGTGCGGGCCGGAACTCCCACAAGGGCCGGAACGGATCGGCTATCAGCCGGTAGCCGCCACGGGCAAACCCAGCACGTACGTCCACGGGGCCACTCTCCCCGGACATGACGCGGGCGGTGTCCCACTTCATGAACGCCCGGACAAGCTCGGGGTTCACGCGCTTAGTGAGTTCGTCAGGGGTGTCAACGAGTGCATCAATCTCGTTCTCAGTCACGTCAGTTGGGTTGTAGTACACGATGCGTCTCCAGTCTCAGTGCATGAAAAAGGCCCCGGTTCGTTGAAGCCGGGGCACGTACTTGATCAGTAGGTGACCCTTGGGGCAGTGCCTCACGCCAATCGGGCGCGGAGATCACAGCGCAAGGGGCGAAGGGCAAGAGTGACGAGTGACGTGATGACGTCACTTTCGGATTGCAGCTATAAAAGCTTTGGTTATGTTTCTATAGACGGAACAGAACTACTCATCATTTCGTCACTCGTCACCACCAAGGTCCGAGGAAGCGAGAGGGCCCGCGCTCTCTCGCTGCCGCTTCGCCCGGTACGCAGCGCGGTCTCGGCAACGCCGAGAGCAGTACCGGGCGGGCCGTCCTGCGCCGCTGTATTCGACCGTCAGGCCGCATTCCGGCCCCGCGCACGGCTCGCCCCTCAGGATCACCTCGGCTGCCCGCAAGGCCCGCGCTACGACCTGATGCAGTCTCAGCGTCCGGTCACCCCCTCTGGCTACGCCGTCCCATGCTGCGCCTTCGGCTTCCCGTAGTGCGCTGAGCAGTTCGGTGAATCTCGTCGTATTCATGCGTGGGTCTCCAGAGATATTCGACATAAGTAGGGCGCGTGATCAGTCAGATCCGTCGAATTTCGCCGCCTTTCTAGGGATGCTGGAGTGAAAGGGATTGTAGGGTGCAGCGAAAAGCCCCGCCGGTCGGATGTCACCAGCGGGGCCAGTTCGGGGCTTAGGTGGGCCACTAAGCGGTTTGCAAGGCCTCCTGCTCAAGGCGACGCCGCTCTATGAACCCCATGGCTGCGTCGATGTTTCGCGCGTCTTGCTTGTCTCGCCACTCGATGACTAGACGCTTTTCAATCGGAGTGCGATCCCCCTTCCCCTTCGGAGGCAATACTGTAACCCGTTTAACAGCTGCCTGAATTAGGGCGCGACGCTTTTCCACACCACCCCCATTCCAGAGAACCGCCAACGCTTCCGAACTCATCAGCGGGGTAAGGTCACCCACCTTTGCAAGATCGGCTACTTCTGCCTTGAGTCCGGCTATCTGCGCTGCCAGATCAGCGCGCAAGAGATCGTAGGTGGCTTCATCCATGCCACCTGTCGCGCCCAGGAAGAATTCCTTATTGAGCTTGAGTTCTCGTGATGCCGCCCGGTCGAGTGCGGCCAAGACTGCCTGCCTCCTTGCTTCCTTCGCTGGGTCCTCATATGACAGCCAGCGGCGGGCAATTGCATGGATGGTGGGCGAGTCCACCGGGAGGCTCAGAATGTGGTTCGTCCAAATCACCTCCATAGCGTCATCGACGCGGCCCCGCTTGGTGGCTACCCCAACACAGACCGAGACACCTTGATTGATGCGCGCAAGGCAACGATAATTTGCGCCCCCGTTCCCCATTGGCCCCTTGCAGTACGGGCATCGCAGTATCCCCGTCATGATGGTTGCCGCCTTACGCACCCCGCGCGTGCGATCTCCAATGGCGCTTCCCGGGCGAGAACGACCAGTGATGATTGCTTGGATCTTCTGCCATTCTGCAAAGGTGACTACGCCTTCACCGCATGCAATGGGGTGCCCATCGCTACCCATGAGCGGGCCGCCCCGATACCACTTTTCCAGCGGGGTGCCGAACTCATCAGTTGCCCTCTCTCGGTCTGGAATCAGACCGGCCCAGCTAGGAGAATGCGCGAGATGAATCACGGTCTGCGCCCGCCATTGCTTCCCCTTTCGTGTTGAGATCTTGCGCTGATTCAGATCGTTTGCGATCTCGGCAGGCGTGATTCCGTTCAAGAGGCGTTCGGCAATCAGCTTCCGTGCGTGTGTGTACTCCTTGGGGTTCTGGGTGAGTTTTCCCAACCCCTTCGGACTGTGAAGCCCGTACGGCGCTACACCGCCCGGCCAACGCCCCTCCGCCTTGTGTGCGTCACCGCCCGTCTTTGTGCGAAGGGCAATGTCCTTTGCCTCTTCACGGGCTCGCTCGGAGAGCCAGGCGAACATCATGCGGCCGCCCTGGGCGGAGTCGAGCCCCTCCGTGACACTGACGAGACGAGCCCCCCGCTTATCGAAGTCATCGAGCAATAGGCCAACCTGACCCATTCCGCGCCGCGAAAGCCGGTCGGTCTTCCAGACGTAGAAGGTCTTCGACAGCCCTTCGAGGAGTGCAGCTATGGCGCTATCGAATTGCTCGCGCCGGACGTGCGCCTTACTCGCGCTCCGTTGCTCAAACCAAACGTGGCGGATGGTCTTGCCCTGCGCAGCAGCGGTGCGGCACACGTCCCGTACGTGCGCCCTCAGCGTGGCCAGGTCATCCCGCTTCTTCGACCGCCTGATGTATGCCTCTGCCAAGTCGGCAGGCTTCCCAGTCGGCACGTCCCAAAGCCCAAGGGTTTTCAGTTCCTCGTCTTTGAAGCCCAGCGCCCGCAGGGTGGCCAAGTCGTCGCGTTCCATCTGATCCCGATCGCCGAAGGTGGCCGCTCCTTGGCCTGCCTAGAGTGCAAGGGATTCCAGTCAGCCCGCGCGGCCGGAGAGACGCTTTCGACGTCTTGTAGGGAGCGGACCGCCTGAACTCGCGTTTTCGCAGGTCAGGAACGGTGTTGCTCCGTTGGTCCACGGGTGGGCGTGGATGAACTTCACCTGGTTCGCCTCCGCTTACGACTGCGACGACGTGCCCTACCGCCTCGCGACCCTGGTCCAGATCGCCGGGGTGCAGGTCTTCGCGGCTGGCGTGCCCCGGGCATTCGAGGAGGACTGGACGATCGCGGTCATCGGCTACCTCCTGATGCGAGCCGCACTGACCGCGCAGTGGCTGCGGGCGGCCCGCGCAGAGACCGGCAGCGCTCGCCGGGCAGCCCTGACCTACGCAGCCGGGCTCGTGGCCTGCCAAACAGGCTGGGTGATCCTGCTCTTCGTCCCCGACGGCCTCAGGCAGTGGCTGTTCCTGTTGATGGTGGCAGCGGAGCTGTCGGTTCCGATGCTCGCCGAGCGCCACCACCCGACGCCATGGCATCCGCACCACATCGTGGAGCGCTACGGCCTGTTCACCATCATCGTGCTGGGCGAGACGATCGCGGCCGGCACGGTGGCGGTGCAGTCGGCAGTCGACGAGCACAGCGCCTGGGACGAGCTGCTGCCCCTGGCGGCCGGTGGGCTGTTGATCGTCTTCGCGGCCTGGTGGATCTACTTCGCGGTGCCAGCTCACCAGCGGCTGAACAGCAACCGTGAGGCCATCCCCTGGGGATACGGGCACTACGTCATCTTCGGCTCGGCGGCTGCGATCGGCGCGGGCATGGAGGTCGCCGTGGAGCACGCAGTCGGCAAGGCCGAGATCTCCCAGGTCACGGCGAACGCTTCGGTGACGATCCCAGTCGCCGTGTTTCTCCTGACGGTGTGGCTACTGCACGCGCGCTTCTTCAAGACCACTGTGGCCCAGCAGTTGGTACTGCCCCTCTCCTGCCTTGTGATCCTTCTGTGCACCTACGGGGGCGAGTGGGCGGTGCCGGCAACCGGACTGGTACTGGCTGCGAGCGTCGCCATCGGGCTGGCCCTCTCGGCGCGGCCGAGCGCGAACGACCCGAGCAGCCCGGCGCTGTCAATCTGAGCGACCACCGAGGCCTCCTTCGGAGGAATCGGATGCCTGCATCGACCGCCCGGGCCGTGTTGCCCGTTCTGCAGCTTGAAGGTGGCGGCCCTCCTGCGGCAGAGCAGCGAGGCTGCCCCCTCGCGATCGAGGAGGGCACTGCGATGACAGTTCCGGCACGGTCAGGGGCGGTCGGTCGGACCGCTGGCGCCTCTGGTACTGCCCCCACAGGCGTCGAGGACCTTGCCGATCCGGCCTTCTGGAGGCAGCCACCAGCCGATCGGCTCGCTGCCTTCGCCCGGCTTCGAGAGCTGGCGGACCCGGTGTGGTTCACCGAACGTCCGGCTTCTCGACGCAAGCCAGCTCGCGGCTTCTACGCGCTGGTCAAACACGCGGACGTGGTGCTCGCCAGCCGGTCTCCCAAGGTGTTCGCGAGCTCCCCGGGGGTGACCACGCCGGAGCCGGCCCGCTGGGTGCGGACCCTGTTCGGTGATTCGATGGTCAACCTCGATGGCGCTGAGCACGCCCGACTCCGCAAGATCGTCTCGCGCGCTTTCACTCCCCGCCTTCTGGCCGAGGCCGAGCGGGACATCGACCGGGTCGCGGCCCAAATCGTGGACGAATTGCTGGCCGATCGCCCCACGGACTTCGTCACCGCTGTCGCCACCCGGCTACCGCTGGAGATCATTTGCAACATGATGGGAGTTCCGGAGCGCTGTCGACCGGAGATCGTGGACCGGGTCAATCACGCCTCGGAGTACATCGGTGTCGATCGCGGGCTCAAGGCGCGCCTGCGCGTTCCGGGTAGGGGGCTGCGGGCCCTGGCCCGGATGCAGCGGATGGTCGCGGCCATCGGCCGGGCCCGTCGCCATTCACCCGGCGATGACCTGATCTCGGCACTGGTCCATGCAGACGTGGCGGGCCAGACCTTGGGTTCCCGCCAACTGGGCTCGTTCTTCTCCTTGTTGATGGTCGCCGGGGTGGAGACCACCCGCAATGCGATCGCCCACGGACTGTCACTGTTGACCGAGCACCCGGAACAGCGCGCACTGCTGGTGTCGGACTACGAAAGGCATGCGGACGGTGCGGTGGAGGAGATCGTGCGTCACTCCACCCCGATCATCCAGTTCCGCCGCACGGTCACGACCGAGTGCACCGTCGGCAGCCGCGTCCTATGCCCCGGCGACAAGGTGGTGCTCTTCTACGCTTCCGCCAACCGGGACGGGACGGTCTTCCGGGACCCTGATCGCTTTGACATCACTCGAAGCCCGAATCCACACCTGGGATACGGAGGTGGTGGCCCGCACTTCTGCTTGGGCGCCCATCTGGCGCGGGTGGAGATGAAGGCACTGTTCCGGGAGTTGCTCACCCGTCAGGTGAATCTACGGGCGGTGGGCCTACCGGAGCTCGCCGGGTCGAACTTCGACAACCGAGTGCGCTCACTCCAGTTCGCCATCGGCCCCTGATGCTGTCCGGTCTTCGGCACGGCGGCGCGAGCCCGCGGTACCGTCCGACGCTCCGGTGGGCCCCATGGCCCGCGGGACTCCTCCTGGCTTCCAGGGGCTGGCGGCCCGCTCCTTTGCGGGGCTCCGACGTGCTCCCGCATAGGAGCGGGCCGGTGCCCACCGGGCAGGCTGGGAGCCCGGTGGACACCGACCCGCGGCGCCCCTGAGGTACTGCTACTTGCGCAACTTGGTGACCGGGAGGACCACATGTGCACAGGTGGTCAACACCGATTCGTCGCCCGCGAAGCCCTGGAGCATCTCAGCGGTGATCTCCCGACCCGGCTGGGCCTCGGGCCACGGGCGGGTCGCGAAGAGGAAGTAGACCTGCCCCTGCTCGTCGGCGGCCTCCAGCCACTCCGGCGGCGCCGTGCACTGGGCGTTCAAACCGGGCATGGTCAGTGCGGCCTGCCCTGCCTCGACCATGACCGTCACCGGGAACCCCGGCTTGCTGACGCCGTCGGTCACCTTGTCTCCGACGCTCAGCCCGCACCGGTCGAGGAGGGCGTGCGCGGCGGCCACCCCCGCCTCCGGGCCCTGCGCACCGTCACCCAACGGGTAGGCGAGGAGGTAGGGGATATCGTGGCCTTCTTCGGGATCGCCGATCCAGGCGAGCACGGAAAGGGTGCCCAGCGCAGCGGCGTTGAATCCGGTGGCTTCGGTCTGAGTCGAGGTCATGACCCGGCACCCTAGCCGTCTTTCAACCCCGTACCGCGTCTGCTTTCACCCGGGTGGGTTAAACGACCCAGACCCCACCACGCCCATTCGCCTGGCTGTTCGCATCTTGGTAGTGCAGGCGCGCAATGTGCACTGTCTTGGGAATTTCGAACACCACCCATCCCTCCGCCTTCTCACCCACCGCGAGAGCCTCGAAAACGAGCGGGCGGCCCGTGGTGAGTTCACCGCTGACCACGGACGGGTAGCGGTGGCCTTCGGCGTCCACCGCCCACATCCGCCCGACTGATCCGTACGAGGCGCCTCCCACGTTGACGAGTGCCAGGGCAGCCGCCACCCAACGGGTTCCATCCAGGGGCCGCCGGTCGGGCTCCACACTGACCGCCGGATCGACATAGGCATTGAGCGTGACCTGAAGGTGCCGGCCCACGTCACGCCCCCGGAAGCTCATGGTGTCACCGACCCGGCCGACCCCCTTGGCCGTGGGCCCGTCGGGAGCTGGTGGTTCGTGGTCGACGCCGGCGACTCCTGCCGCGCCGACGGGGTCGGCCACCGGAACTTCGGCGGCGCTCTGGCAGGCGGTGGCGCCGAGCAGGAGCAAGGGCAGCAGAGCGGTCGCGAGACGGCGCATGGAAGTCCCTCGGGGGCGTGGGGGTGGGCGCGGGCTTTCGCGGCCATCGTCACGCAGCGACGCACCCGAATGCATTCACCGACACGATCCGCAGGGCGGCCAGTTGCGGGCTCCGGATCAGCACAATTCGGTACGTCGGTTTCCGATCACTTACTCGTTCTTCCTCGGAGGCACTCGTGCGCACCCTCAAGACCGTGCTGGCCGCAGCCACCATGGCCGCCCTTTTCGCCGTACCGGCCCAGGCAGAATCCCGGACGTCTGAATTCTCCGTACAGGAATACGGCCACATCACCAAGGAAGACACCGTCACTCTTTCCGGGACGTACCGCTGCGTCAACACCTCACCCTCAGGGAGGATCTACCTCTCGCCGAGCCTGGCGCAGGACGGGTTCGCCAAGGGGGTCGGGGGGCGGGCTGCGAGGTGCGACGGCGCGGAGCACGAGTGGAGCGTCACCATCAACACGGCCGACACGCCCTTCCACGCTGGTGCGGCCGAGGTGAGGCCGCAGCTGACCAGCCTCGGCTCCGGCTTCCCGCCGGTGCGGCTGCTGGCCTCACCGGCACCGGTCCCGGTCCAGTTGGTCGACCACCGCTGAGCGAGGGGCGCCATGGGCTCAACCGCGTGCGGTCACCTGCCGCACGCGGGGCCCACACCCGTCATCGACATGAAGGCCACCGACTGACAACCCGGGCCCTCCGGTGCCTCACCCGCCGCGCGGACGGCCAGGGTCGGGATGCCGGAGATCATTACGAGCGCCACCAGCAGCCCGGTGGCACGCGCTTTGGTCATCCACTGCATTCTGGGGTCCCTTCCATGAGGCGATGTTCACCCGCGGACCGGTGGGCCGCCACTCGGCGTGATGACCCAGGCGCGGGGTGCGAGCCCTTCGGTCGCCGCCGGCGGCTCGCGAGACGTCAGTGCCGTCCGGCGGGGACGGCGGGGACGCTGAACTCGCACCAGACGGCTTTGCCGTCCCCCCTCGGCTCCACTCCCCAGTGCGAGGCCACCGCGTCCACCAGCAGCAGCCCCCGTCCGGTCGTTGCGGCCTCACCCGGGGTGCGTCTGCGCGGCCAGACACTGGAGCGGTCCTTGACCCACAGCCGGACCCGCCGGACCGGCTCGGGCAGCACCTCCAGGGTGAGGACGGCTCCTCCGTCCGTGTGGAGCAGCGCATTGACGAGGAGCTCGCCCGCGGCCAGCTCCACGTCGTCGGCGAGCTCGGCCATCCCCCAGTCGCGCAGTGTCTGCCGGAGGGCGTAACGGGCCTCCGAGAGTCCTTCGGGGTCGGCCTGGTGCACGTACTGGTGGATCCGCGGTGCCCGGTGGGTGCCGGGGTCGGGGGCTCTGCGCAGGACGAGCATGGCCACGTCGTCTCCCGAGCCCCAGCGTTCCCAGAGCTGGTCGAGCAGGTGATCGGCGAGCGCGCCGGCTTCTTGCGGGCCGGTGCGTACGGCATGGGCGAGGGCCTCCATCCCGGCGGTGATGGCGATACCTGGCTCCTCGACGAGCCCGTCGGTGCACAGGACGAGCATCTCCCCGGGTACCAGATCCAGCTGGGTTTCCGGGAACTCCTCCTGTTCGAAGAGCGAGGCCAGGCCCAGCGGGAGCCCGCCGCGCAGGTTCGGCCAGCCGGTTCGGCCGTCGGTGTGTCGGATCAACGGCCCCAGGTGCCCCGCGCGTACCGCGCGCACTCCCCCGGTGCTGAGGTCCACCTGCGCGTAGATGCAGGTGGCGAAGCGTTCGGTGTCGAGTTCGGCGAGGAAGCGCGAGGAGCGGGCCAGCACCGTGGCGGGGGCGTGCCCTTCGCCGGCGAAGGCCCGGAGCGCGATCCGTAGCTGCCCCATGATCGCGGCGGCGTGGGTGTCATGGCCCTGCACGTCGCCGACGACGATCCCTACCCGTCCCCTGGGGAGCGAGATCACGTCGTACCAGTCTCCGCCGACCTCGCGCCCGCTCCACGCGGAGTGGTAGCGCACCGCGATCTCGCCGCCGGTGATCTCGGGAATCCGGCGGGGCAACATGGCGGCCTGGAGTCCGGTGGCGAATTCGCGCTCCTGGTCGAACAGCAGCGCACGCTGGAGCGACTGCGCGACGATGCCGGCCAGGCCCAGGCAGAGGTTGCGCTCTTCAGGGCTGAACTCGGTGCGGGTGCGGTAGAAGAGCACCAGCCCGCCGATGGCCTTGGCCTGGGCGATCAACGGAAGATAGGCGGCGGCGTCGAAGCGGATGCGGCGCAGATAGGGCCCCAGCAGGGGAAACTCGTCGGCGAGTGCGGCGAGCGAGGTGGCGAACCGGGCCTTGCGGGTCAGAACGGCCTGGGAAAGTGGCAGCGAACCGTCCAGTCGAGTGAACCGGCGCTCTTCGAGGATCTCCAAGGACTCCCCGCTCAGCGCGATGATCTTCAGCGCGCCGTTCTCCACGAGCCCGAGGGCGAGCCCCTCCGCGCCGAGCCGTTCCAACGCCCCCACACCAGTGAGGACCGCGGTCACGTCGTCCACGGTCACGGCCCGTGACAGCGCCTCGGTGGTGCGCTGGACGATGGTGGCCTGCTTCTGCCGGGCCGCTTCGAGTTTGCGCAGGATCATCGACTGCGCCATCTCGGCGGTGGCGTCACGGACGATGCCCACGATGCGTAGGGCACGGCCCTGGTCATCGCGAAGGATCTTGCCCTGGGTATGGGTCCACTGCTCGCTGCCGTCCCGCCGGTTGAGGGTGAAGTAGGAGCCGTAGGAGCTCTCTCCGCTCTCGACGGCCGCCTGCACGGCGGTGTCGAGACGGATGCCGTCCTCGGGGCGCACTCGGATGCCCAGGCCTTCCGGGGTGCCGCTGAACTCCTCCGGCGTGAGGTCGAAGACCGCGAGGCCGGGGGCGTCGAGGTTGAAGGTGCCGGCCTGGAGGTCCCAGTCGAAACTCCCCATCCTGTTCAGCGCGAGCCGCTCCCGGGCGCTGCGCACGGGGCCGTGCGCGTCCTCCAGCGCCGGCTCGGGCACTTCTCCCGGCTCGGGTTCCGACATACGACACCGCCTAAGGGCCGGGCCAGCACGGCTGGGAGACCAGTCGCTCCCACTCCTCATCAGGATGGCCGGGCAACGTCCGCCCGGCCTCTCGCCAGCGCCTGAGGAGGGACTGGTAGATGGGCACCTGTTCGTCCTGGGCCCCCGTGCCGGGTGCCCGCGCAGACGCTGCCGTGAACGGGGGTGGAGCCACTGGCGCCGGTTGCTCCACGCGGCTGGCGGGGATGCGTACCCAACCACGCCCCTGGGCCTGCTCTGACCGTTCGCTCACGACAGCCGCCCTCACCGTCAGTTCTCCTTCACGGCATGAAGGACTCTAGATACTCGGGACGGGTTTGCGGGGCCACCGCGCCGGTGCGCCGGGCACCCCGGCGCCCCAGGTGTTTCCGTACCCCACGAACCAGGCTACGCGCGGCGAAGTCCGCCCCGTGCACAAAGCGCATGGACGGCCCGAAGGACGGCGCGGCCAACAGCCCGGCGAAGAAGAGACCGGGATGGGAGGATTCGAAGCCACCGTTGAGCTCCGGGGTGTGTCCTGCGGCGACCCGTCGCAGCGAGTCCCGCAGCCCGCCGTCCAGCAGTCGCAGCCGCCCCAGGTCAGGTACGAAGCCGGTGGCGGCGATGACGTGCCCGGTTTCCAGGACGTGGTCCGGTCCGTCGGCGGAGTGCAGTTCCAGTCGGACCCGCTTCCCGAAGGCCGCTGCCCGCAGCCGTCGGCCGAGCAGTACGGGCACCTGCCCTTCGAAGCGTTCCCGCAGCCACCAGGCACCAGCCGGCCCGAGGGCGCGCTCGGCGATGCGGTTGCGCAGCTCGGCCGGCAGTCGGCGCACGGCCCAGGGTGTCCGGGCGTACGCCCAGTTGCGCCAGCCGGTGCCGAGACCGCTGTGCGGGTCGCGTAGGGCCCGCAGTGGGGAGCGGGCCAGCGGCTTGACGGGCGTGTTCCAGCGCAGCTGACCGGCGCGGGCCACCAGGCGGGGGCGCGCCCCGTTCTCGGCCAGGAGCACGGCGGTCTCCATGGCGGCCTGCCCGCCGCCGAGGACCGTCACGTCCTGGCCCTGGAAGCGGCCGAGGTCGTGGTGGCCGGTGGAATGGGAGTAGTGCTCGTCGGGCAGCTCCAGCAGGGCCCGTGGGTAGCGCGCGAAGGGCAGCACGCCCACAGCGACTGCTACCGCGCGGGCCACCAGCGTTCCACCGTCCCCAGTTGTGATCTTGAAGGCGGCCCCGTAGGGCACGACGGAGGTGACGGTGCGCTCCTCCAGCGCGGGGACTGCCTGGCCGGCGAACCAGAGCCCGTATGAGCTGAAGACCTCGATGGGCAGTGGATTGCCGTGGCTGGCCGTCATCGCCCGGGTGGCGCAGTAGTCGCCGAGGGTGCGACCAGCCAGCGGGGTGGACAGGTTGGATGCCCAGGGCTCCGACTTGAGGAACATGCCCTGGGGCATGTGGTCACGCCAGGTGGCCATGGGGCGCCCCAGCACTTTGACGTCAAGTCCCGCGGTGGCCGCGTGCGCGGCGACGGAGAGTCCGTAGGGACCCGCTCCGATCACTACCAGGTCGTGCATGAGGCGCCTCACCTCTTGTTTCTCGGGTAGCCGCAACGCTGCGGCCACGCCGGTCGTCACACGTTCATCGAGCGGCAGGGGTGGCCCTCTCGGACTGGTCCTGCCCGTCGCCGACCGCTCCCACGGACGGGGCACCGCCGCGCTGCCGGGGTGCCCGTACGGCTGGCCGGCTGCCACGGCTGGGGCCGGTGCTCATCGCACCGAGGATCCGTTGGGCTCCTTTGTGCGCCCCGCGCCCCAGGAAGGCAGAAACCATACTCAGGAACGGAAGCGCGTCATCCGCGGAGAACCACGCGGTCTCGGGTCGTGAGGTTCTCCATGACGGTCGGTCATCACTCAATCGTGTGAGGCCGGTACGTCCCGTGGAGGCCAGCGCCGCGAGCAGCGCGTAGTTCTCCGCGACGAAGACGCGGCCCGGGCCGCCGGCTTGGGCCGGCACCGGCTGCCCCGTCAGATCGAGGTACAGCGCGCGGACCACGTCCAGCCCGTGCACGTCGGTGAACAGCCGGAACTGGGCCCCGGGGCGAGGGTTGAAGTCGAGCAAGCGGTAGACGCCGCCGTTCGCCTCGTCCCGTCGGAAGTCCAGGTCCAGGATCCCCCGGTAGCCCAGGTGGCCGGCCAGCCGTTCGCCGGCCGCCTGCACCTGTGGATCGGGTTGCCAGCGACCGACGGCGGTCAGTCCGGCTCCCAGCGGCCAGGACAGTGCCTTGCGGCCGGAGCCGGTGAGCAGGGGGCGCCCCCCTGCACCGAAACATCCGTGGAAGAAGCGGTCAGTGTCTTGGTCGCCCGGTACGAACCGTTGCAACAGGAGCCGACTGCCCGCCTCCGAGCTGCGTGCGTAGAGCGCCCGGGCTTCGGCGGACGTACGGACCACGGTGGTGCTGCGCAGTCCGACCCCAGCGGGCAGAAGCCAGGGCCGGCTCCACTTCGCCACAACCGGCAGGCCGAGCCGACGGGTCGCGGAGGCGGCCTCCTCAACGCTGGAGGGGACGACGGTCTCCGGGTGAGGGATGCCCCATTGTTCGCAGAGCAAGGCGAGCGTGGCCTTGTCGGCGACCTTGGCGGGCAGGTCGTCCTCCTGTGGGGGGCAGATGAACCGGCCGGACAGCCGGGGCGCCAGCCTGGCCACGGTGATGGCGCTGAGGTCGTCCATGGCGATCAGCACCGCCGGACGGCCGATGCGTTCGTGAACGCGGTTCAGGGAGACGAGTAGCGCTTCGGGCGTGACCTCGCTGGTGGCCCTGCGGTGCACGGCTTGCAGGTAACGGGACTTGGCCACCGGTCCACCGCCGGCTTCCGCCCCGTCGAGCAACAGGTGCACTTCCACCCCCCAGCGGCCCAGTGACCGGACGGCACCGAGAGTGCCGTGGTGGAACGGATTCCGGTCGAGCCTGAGCAGAAGGACGGGCACTGCGGTGTCGAACGCTGCCATGAAACGGGTCTTTCACCTAGACGGGCCAAGGAGGTACAGCCGGTTAAAGCGAATGGCCTACCGGAGCGTCACTAGGCAGGCCATTAGTCGGACTTCATGCCTAACTGATGTGCATCCGTAAAGATCAGCACTGCCCAGGAGTCACCATGGTCGCCTTTCCCCGACGCATTCTGGCGGGCACCTGCATCGGCACGGTCACTGCCGGCCTGCTCGCCACAGGTGCCGCCCTCGCCGCCGCGGAGGGGGACCCCGCCCCCGGCCCGGGGGCGCTGCCGGTACTGACCTCGGACGTTCCGATGGGCGCCTACCTGCACTACGGACAGCAGGGAGTGGCCCGAATCCCACAACTGTCCCGCTGGCTCGGCGGGCGGGACATGCGCGTGGGCCACACCTACCTGCCGGGCGACTTGTGGGTGAACATCGAGGGCAGGTCCGGATTCATCGAATCCTGGGCACGCTGGCGGCAGGAACAGGAGGACCGGATCCTCGTCCTGAACGTGCCGATGCAAGAACGCAACGAGAACCGGGTGTCCGACGCCCAGGTGCGCCAACTGATCAGGGAAGGTGCACGGGGACGTTTCGACCAGCACTTCAAGAAGCTTGCGCAGAGGCTCGTGGACCTGGGTGTGCCGGACACGGTGATCGTGCTCGGCTGGGAGATGAACGGCCTCACCTACACCCACCGGTGCGGTCCGGACCCGGAGAACTGGAAGGCCTACTGGAAGCGGGTCGTGACCACGATGCGCTCCGTGCCCGGCCAGGAGTTCCGCTTCGACTTCACCGCGAACCGCGGGACGGATGCGATCGCCTGGACCCGCTGCTACCCCGGTGACGACTTCGTCGACATCATCGGACTGGATTCCTACGACCAGCCGCCGGGCACCACCTTCGACGACCAGGTCACCCAGCCCTACGGGCTCCAGCACCACGTGGACTTCGCGAAGGAGCACGGCAAGCCGATCTCCTTCCCGGAGTGGGGACTGTGGCGTCGGGGCGACAACCCGGAGTACATGCGCCGGATGCTCCAGTGGATCGATCGGCACGAGCCCGTCTACCACACCATCACCGACTACTGCCCGCACGGCGTGTGGCAGTGCGGGTCCAACCCCAGGTCCGCGCAGGTGTTCCGCGCGATGTTGTACGGCAAGCCGACCCCGAAGCCGACTCCGACCATCCCGCCGGTCCCCACCCCGACCATCCCGCCGATCCCCACCCCGACCATCCCGCCGATCCCGACTCCGACCATCCCGCCGGTCCCCACCCCGACCATTCCGCCCGTCCCCACGGTGCCGCCCCGGCCGACGCATACCCCGACCGCAACACCGAGCCCCACGACAACCGCCAGCCCCAGCCCCACCGTCGCACCCAGCCCCACCGCAACCGCCAGCCCCAGCCCCACCGAGCCGCCGGCGCCCACGCCGCCTCCGGCGCCGCCCGCCGAGCCGCCCAACTCGATGAGCTGGTGTGTGCCCCTCGGGCTCGGGGACTGGTTGGAGAACCTCATCGGACGGCGCGAGGTGTGCGTGCGCTTCAGCTGGGGCGACCGCTGGCCCTTCTAGGCCCGTCACGGACGCGCGCCCCCCGCCCGCCAGTTCTTCAGGCGAGCCCGCCAGTCGCGGGCGGTGGGCAGCGTCTCGCGGAGGGCGTCGGCCGCCCGTTCCCGTCCAGCGAGCTGCGATTCGTACAACCGCAGCATGGGGGCGAGCGTGCCGCGGGCCAGAAGGTACCGCTGGTTCACCTTGGTTTCCGGTCGCCAGTGGTTCTTGTACGGCTCGGTACCGCGCAGCAGGCTCAGAGCGGCCTGGCCTCCCTCCACCGCACGCCGGGCGTCGTGGCGTAGCAGCATCGTCGCCACGTCGACCTTGCGGCTGCGCAGTTCGGGATCAGCCCCGTACAGGTAGCCGCCGCTGATACCAGTGGACAACAGGGTCACGTTGGCGGCCACCACCCGCCCGTCGAGACGGAACTCGGTGAGGTTGGCCTCGCCCTTGCGGATCATCCGCCGCGTCGCCCGGGTCAGGTGCTCGGCGAACCGGGGACGCAGATGCTCCGGGGTGACCCCGCGCCCGCGCCACTGGAGTTCGTGCAAGCGCAACAAGTTGGCCACCGCACGCGGTACTTCCTCGGGCGCGATCTGGCGCTCCACGATGCCGAGCGCGTCAAGCTTTCGCGCTTTCGCCCGGGTGCGTTGGGCGTTCGAGGTGGGCATGCGGGTCAGCAACTGGTCGAAATCGAGCGCGGGCAGTTCCAGGCAGGCCGAGTCGGTCAGCTGACGCCGCTCTCCCGGCCATGCCTGGACCACCCGCTCGGCGGCTGCTCCCGGCCGCACCTCCCGCAGGTCGATCACCGTTGACCGGGCGGCCCGGTACAGCCCCCTGGCCAGAGCCGGAACCACGGCTGCGGCTTCCGCCGCGTCCACCAGCACGTCGAAGTAGTCCGTGATCGGCCCGCCCAGCGGTACCAACAGCGGTAGCGGACGGTGGACGAGCATCAGGGCGGCTGCGCCCACCAGGCGTTCGCCACGTCGGACCAGGACGAGCCGCAGCCTCCCCTCCCGGCCGTAACTGAGCCACCAGGAGTGCAGCCAGGCGTGGCTCTGGAAAGGGGTGGCCGCCGTGCTGCACCGCTGGAGCCGGTTCCACTGCGCCTCCAGGGCGGCGAACCCGCGCGGGTCCCGGCACAGGGTGACCGTGAGTGGTGCTGCGTCTGCCGCGACCCGAGGGCCCGGCGAGGTGCATACGGTCATCGCACCGGTTCCTTCGCTCCGGCGCCGACAACTCCCTGTCCGGTCGCGGACTTGACGGAGGACTGAGAAGCCGAGGCCTCACCGGAGTCCTGCGCGGGAACGGTGGTAATGGTGGTGGCTGCCAGTGGCGGACCCGAGCGGCGACCGCGGCGGGGGCGGGCCAGCAGCGCCAGGGCCCCCGACAGGCCACCCGCGCAGAGCCCGACGGCGCCACTGATGGGGGCCGAAGGGGAAGCGGCCTCCGTGGGGGCAACCGCCTGGGAGAACATCAGCAGCTGGACCCCGGTGTTGGCGGCCGACTGGTTGCTGGTCAAAGTGAGCGCGTCAGAGACCGCGTTCGCGATGTCGGCGGCGCCCTGGGGGCGCCCCGCCGTCCCGGTGATGGCAATCATCGGCGACTCCGGAGAGGTCTCCGCCCTTACCCGCGTGTGAAGTTGACGGGCCGATACCCCCGCTCTCGGGGCCGCGTAGTTGAGAGTGGCGGGGCCGGTGGCGATCCGCGCGTAGGCCTGGGCGAAGCCCAGTGCGGTGGCGGGCTGCGCGTTCTTCCCGGGAACGGCGACCACATAGCTCGTGGCCACGTACTCGGGCGCCTTGAGCAGCCCGTACCCCAAGCCGGCTGCCAGGCCCAGCGCCGCGCAGGCGGGCAGCGGCCACCAGGCCGGCGGGGGCAGCAGTCGGGCGCGGGCTCGGCGGACCCGGCGGCCTCCGGAGCGCTGAGGTCGGCCACTGGCGCCGGAAACTGCGGAGCGGCCGTTCTCGACGGACTCGGTCATGGGCGTACTCACTTCCTGGAAGAGGACGGACGGGTCGGAGCGGGGACGGACGCGAGGGCACGGGAGTAGACCCCGACGAGGGCTTCGGCGCTGCGGGCGATGTCGTAGTGGTTCACGACGGGCGGCGGGGGCAGTCGGCGGACCTCGTCCCCCCGGTGTTCGGCGAGGCGTGCGCTCAGAGCGCGCACGATCTCCTCCACCCCAGGGCCGATCCGCCTGGCACCGGGTGCCTGAGCGGGTGGCAGGTCGTCCACGGCGGGACAGGTGACGTGCAGTACGGGGAGGCCCGCGGCGAGGGCCTCGACCACGGCCAGACCGAAGGCCTCCTCCCGGGAAGGCGAGACGAACACGTCCATGGCCGCCAGCAGCGCCGGGATGCCGGAGGTCCGGCCATCGGGGCCGTCCCCGAGAGGATCTCGCTCGCCGAGCAGGTGCACCCGGTCCTCGGCACCGAGTTCGATGGCCAGGTCCTGAAGTGCGGCCCGCTCCGGCCCGTCGCCGACCAGCAACAGCCGGGCCTGCGGAAGCGCAGCCACCGCACGCACCAGCACGTCGAAGCGTTTGCCCACCACGAGCCGACCGACTCCGCCGACGACGAAGGCGTCCTGCGGAACCGCACTGCGGGCCCGGGCGACACGACGGGCCTGCGGGTCGAAGCGGAAGCGTGCGGCCTCGATGCCGTTGGGTACGACGTGGACTCGCGCCGGCGGAACCCCCCACCCGTGCAGCCGGGCGGCGACGGTGTCGGACACCGCGACGGTGGCGGCGCCGAGACGTTCGCTGGCCAGGTAGAGGCCGCGCACCCCGGTGGTCAGCGGCCGGCCCTCGATGCCGTCGTCGCCCAGCGAGTGCTCGGTGGCCACCGTGGCGCTGACGCCGGCCAGGCGGGCCGCCAACCGCCCGTAGACACAGGCCCGGTACAGGTGGGTGTGCACCAGGTCGTACCGGCCGCGCCGGATGAACCGCACCAGCCTGGGCAGGGCGCCCAGGTCCCGGTTGCCGGTCATGCCGAGGTGGACCACGCGCACCCCGTCGGCGCGTAGGCCTTCGGCGACCGGGCCGGGGTTGGTGAGGGTGAGCACCTCGCAGTGCAGCGGCAGGTGGCGCAGCAGCAGCCGCAGTTGCTGCTCGGCCCCGCCGACGCCGAGGCCGGTGATGATGTGCAGCGCTCTGAGTCGTTCGAGGGGGTTGGGGGCGGTGCCGGGCATCAGATCGCCCTGCGCAGCAGGTAGCGGGCCTGGTGACGGAGCCGTTTGACCCCCAGTCGGCCAGCGCCGTCGGCCTCGCTGATATGGGTGCGGGGCATGGCGTACGGGCCGCCGACGCGGCCCGGGTCGATGGCGCAGGCATAGGCGTACCCGGCCTCCCGGACGGCTCCCAGGACCCGGCGGTCCAAAGCTCCGTAGGGGTAGCAGAAGCCGGCCGGCGCCGCGCCGACGAGCTCGTGCAGGCGCCCGCGGCTGACCCGCGCCTCCTGCCCAAGGACGTGGTCGTCAACGGTGGTCAGGTCCCGATGGAGCAGCCCGTGGGAGCCGATCTCCATGCCGGCGGCGGCCACGGCACGGATGCCTTCGGCGGTCAGCAGGGACTTGCGCGGCCCCAACGGGTCCCACTCGTTGCCCCCACCGAGGCGGCCGGGGAGCACGAAGACGGTGGCGGTGCACTCGTAGCGGCGCAACAGGGGCAGCGCGTGCGCGGTGAAGTCGGTGTACCCGTCGTCGAAGGTGAGACCCACCAGTCCGCGGCCACGGCCCGCGGCCCGGGCCCTGCGCAGCTGCGACACCGATACGCCGTGCAACCCCTTGGCGCGCAGCCACAGCAGGTGCCGCTCCAGGGTTCTGGGGGTGACGGTGATGCCGTACGGATCCTCCGTCGCCTCGGTGAACTCGGTGACCGAGTGGTACATCAGCACCCACGGCGTCCTGGGTCGGGGGGTACGGCGGGCGGCCGGCGCACAGGGTGCGCTCGGGGAGGCGGTGTCAGCGGACATTCCGGAACCTCTGGGTGAGCAGGGTGGACAGGGCGGTGACTTCGGTGGCCCGCAGGGCGAGCCCAGCAGCCAGGAACATGGCGGGCACCAGGAAGCAGCCGAGCACGGCGCTCAGCAGCGGATGCGGGATCAGTGGGGCGGCGAGCCATCCGGTACCGCCGGCTGCGACGGCGGCACCCGCCAGCCGGAGCAGGCTGAGGGCGACCCGACGGACGCGGATGGCGATGATCTGCGAGCCGAGGCCACGAAGGAGCAGGGCCGCGGTGACGGTGATGCCGGCCGCGTTGGCCGCGGCGATCCCGTAGGTTCCCCACAGCCCTACGAAGACGACCCCGGCCGCGACGTTGACCAGCAGCCCGGCTCCCATCGCGGCGGCCGGGAACCAGGTGGGCCGGGCTGCCGAGAAGAAGGGCCTGCCGAGTGCCCCGACCAGGCAGTGGCCGAGCAGCCCGAGCGCGTACACCCGCATGACGGAGGCAGTGGCCCGAGTGTCCTCCGGTCCGAAGGCACCGCGCTGGAAGAGGACTTCGATGATCTGGGGGGCGTAGGCGACGACCATGGCGGTCCCCATCAGCACGCAGAGCCCGGCCAGGGCGAGGTCCCGTTCCACTCGCCGGCGAGCCTGCTCCCGTTCGCCGCCCGCCATGGCCTGAGCAACCACGGGAAAGGTGACGGTACAGATCATCAGGGACAGCACCATCGGCATCTGGGCCACTTTTTGCGCGTAGTTGAGGTGTGAGATGGCCCCGGCCGGCAGCGAAGCCGCGAGGAACCGCTCAACGAGCACCTGGGACTGACGGAAGACTGCGAAGAAGATGACGGGTGCGAGCATCCCGAACGCCAACAGGGTGGGGCGGTCCCGTTCGCGTTCGCTGCGGGCGACCGGGCCGCGCCGGACCCGACGCAGACCCACCCGGCGGGCGAACGAGGGGAGTTGCACGGCCACCATCAGCGCGCCACCCACCGCGACCCCGGCCGCAGCCGCCCGCACCCCCCACACCGAGTGCAGGAGCAGCATCGTGGTGATGATCCCCACGTTGTACGCCACGTAGATCGCTGCCGGGGGCAGGAAGGTGCGGTGGGCGCGCAGGGCAGCGCTGAAGAACCCGGCGATGCCGAAGCTGAGGACGGTCAGTGCGGTGAGCCGGGTGCAGTCCACGGCTAGGGCGGGATCGGACAGGCCGGGTGCGAGGACTGCGACCACCAGCGGCGCGGCGAGGACGAGGAGGGCGGCGACGGCGACGAGGGCGAGGAACAGCCTGGGCAGGGTGGCGCCGACGAGCAACCGCACCGGGTCCTGGGCGCGGGCCTCCGTCCGCGACAGTCCGCTGCGGGCCGCGGCACGCCGGGTCAGCGCGTGGGAGAAGGCGGGGACCATCAACAGTGCCATGGCGTCTTCGATGAGCAGCGTGGACGCCATCTCAGGCAGTGTCCAGGCGATCAAGAAGGCGTCGCTGTCCGGTCCCGCTCCGAAGAGGTGCGCGATGGTCTGGTCCCGGATGAGCCCGAGTGCGGCACCGGCCGCGGTCAGACCGGCGGTGACGGCTGCGGCCTTGGCCAGGAACCGTCCCAGCGGCGGCGGACTGCTCGGCTCCCCGACGCCTGCCTGCGTCGGCTGCGGGGCGTATCTCGCCTCGGCGCCGGGCGGCGGCTTCCGTACGGCGCAGGCGGTCGCGGCGCCGCGGGCGGCGGGGTGGCCCTGCACCCTGGGTGCGGCTGCCGGTGGCGGACCGGGGGGTGGCGGCCGGTCGCCTTCGGTGAGGGGCGCGGCCGGAACCGGGCTCGGTGCGGACGGGGACGGCCCGGTGCCTCCGGGCGCGTTCCGCTCTTCGCTCACCGGGTGGTCCCGGTGGGCGCGGTCAGCGCCCACCACGCGGCGAGTCCGATGACCACTCCGGTCAGGACCGTGGAGGGGCCGCCGATGTCGGCGTACAGGAAGTCGGTGGTCTGCCAGACCAGGAGGCCGACGGCGATCAGCCCGCAGTCCCGGGCTGGCCCACCGGCCGGATCCGGCCGCAGGATCCTCCGCACGCCCGCGAAGAGGATCACGGCCCAGCCGCCGGCGAGGGCGGTGATGCCGATGAGTCCCTGCTCGCTGAGGATCAGCAGGTACATGTTGTGGGGGGAGAGCAGCGGTTGGCGCAGGTAGGCCTGGCCCGCGCCGGCGGTGTCGCTGCCGGAGGAGAGCCCCAGCGAGGCGTGCCCGTCGCGGTGGGCGGGGAAGCCCTTGAGGCCGACCCCGGTCGCGGGGCGCTCCTGCCACATCGAGGCGGCGGCGGCCCACATGGTGTAGCGGTCGGTGACCGACTGGTCGGGGGCGGAGCTGACCTCGGTGATGCTGCCCAGCCGCTCCACCATCATCTCGGAGCCGACACCGAAGCCTCCGACGAGTACGACCCCCGCGGCTGCCAGTACGGTCAGCGCCTTGACGGCCCGCCGTACTCCGGCCAGCAGCATCACGGTCAGTGCGGCGCCGGCGGTGGCGATCCAGGCCCCACGGCTGAAGGAAAGGGCCAGTGGTACGGCCAGCACCAGGGCGCAGCCCGCGGCTGCGGCGCGCCGCTTACGGGGGAGGTTGCTCTGCGGGGCGAGTGCGAAGGCGGTGGCGATGACCAGGCCGTAGGCCACGATGGTGGCCATGCCCATGACGTCACCGGGGCCGAAGGTGCCGACGGCGCGGACGTCGGCACCCTGATAGGAGGCACCGGTGCCGGTGGCGAACTGCCCTACTCCCACCGCTCCCTGCATCAGGGCAAGGACGAGGAAGCATCCGGCGGCCAGCCGGAACCCACTCGCGTCGCGCACCAGGAGCACCACCGCCGCGGGCACCAGGACGAACACCTGGAGGTAGCGCACGAAGCCGGGTAGCGCGGCCCCGGGGTCCCCCGCGGTGACGGTGGCGACGGCCAGGGCGACCACGGGCAGCCCGAACACCAGCGCGCCCGGCAGAGTCAGGGGCCGCACCCGTCCGCGCAGGGCCTGCACCGCGCAGCACGCGACCAGCAGCAGGGAAGCGGCGTCGGCGGGTCCGACCTTGCCGGACGTGGTCACGTCGCCGGCGGGGACGGGCACCATCAGCAGCAGGACCGTGCCGGCCAGCGGCAGCAGCGGCCAGTGACGACGCCATGCTTCGAGTAGCCGGGCGGGTCCGTCGCTGGACGGCGCCGCGAGGAGGGCGGTGGTCACGCTCAGCTCCCTCCGAGGCGGAACCGGAAGGCGGAGGCGGCGGTGCGGGCGAGGATCCACAGGTCCTGCCAGAGCGACCAGGTGTCGATGTAGTGGTTGTCGAAGCGCGCCCTGTCCTCGATGGAGGTGTCGCCGCGCAGCCCGTTGATCTGGGCGAGTCCGGTGATGCCCACGGGCATTCGGTGGCGCGCCTCGTAGCCGGGGTGGGTGGCGCTGAACTTGGCTACGAAGAAGGGACGTTCCGGCCGCGGACCGACCAAGCTCATGTCGCCTCGCAGCACGTTCCACAGCTGCGGCAGTTCATCGAGGGAGGACTTGCGCAGGAAGCTGCCGACGCGACCCATCCGGTGGTCGTTGGAGATGTTCCAACGGGTGGCGGACTCGTGTTCGTCGGCGGGCCGCAGGGTGCGGAACTTCAACAGGGTGAAGGGGCGTCCGTCCAGACCGACCCGTTCTTGCCGGAAGATCACCCCGGGTCCGTCGGCGAAGCGGACCACCAGTGCGCAAACAGCCAGCACGGGCGCGGCGGCCAACAGGGCCAGCCCGGCCAGGGACGCGTCGATGGCTCTCTTGGCGATCCGCTCCAGAGGGCGGGTGGGGCGCGGCAGCAGCGGGCGCACGGCGAATCCCCACAGCTGGTCGGCGCTCTCGGCACGGAGCCCGGCGGTGCGGGTCGTGCCGTCAGCGTCCGCGAGCCAGAGCCGGCAGCCATGCCGGTGGAGCAGCCGGACCAGCACGGCGGTGCGTTCGTCCGATGCGGGCGGGCGGGTGAAGACGACGGAGGTGACGGAGTTCTGGATGACGGCGCGCCGGACGTCCTCGTGCGTGACGAGGACGGGCAGGTTGTTCTGTCGGCCCTCCTCCTCCGTCGTTTCAGCGGTGGCCGAGGGATCGATGATCCCGACCGGGCGCATGCCGTAGGAGGGGCGCCCGTAGAGCGCGGCGGTGATCTGCCGGGCGGCCCCGCCGCGGCCGACGACCAAGGTGGAGCGGGGCTGCCTGGCGACGGAGCGGCGGCGCATCTGGTGGATGCAGCCGCGCGACAGGCACACGAGAGTGCTCTGCAGGGCGATCGCGGCGGCGAGCACGCCGAATGAGGCGATCTGACGGGGCGACACAGCCGCGACGGCGGCTGCGGCAGCGCACCAGGCGAGCAGGGTGCGACACAGGAGCGCGGGCAGGTCGAGGAGGGCGGAGGGCGACAGGCGCGGACGGTAGAGGCCGCCTTGGGCGTGCAGCGCGATGAGGAGGGCGGCCAGCGGAGCAGCCGCTTCCCGGGGCCAGTCCAGACCGGGGAGGAAGGCGACGGTGCACAGCACGGCGGCGGCGTCCCCGGCAAGCAGCGGCAGCGCACCGTCACGGCGGCGGGCGCGTTGCGCACCGAAGGCAGGGCGGGCCAGGGCCAGCGGGGCACGGGGTGGGTGGATGGCGGCGACCGGGCGTCGAACCTTGGTTCCGGTGCCCTCCCGCCCGGGGTGTGGTGCGTGTGCGCTGTCCATCGTCATCGGCTGATGCGCTCCTGGTTCAAGGGCCTCGACCGGCCCAGCAGTTCCTGGTACAGGCCGGTGACCTCGGCGGTGGTCCGCCGCACGTCGAAGGCCGTTCGCGCGTGCTCGTGGGCGAGGCGTCCTCCGGCTTCGAGCGCGCCCGGTTCCGTCAGCAGGCCCCCGAGGGCCTTGGCCAGCGCCGTCGGGTTTTCCGGCGGCACCAGGCACTGCGCGGCCTGGCCGGGTGGCAGACTCTCCCGGGCGCCGCTGACGTCGGTCACCACGACCGGCCGTCCGCAGGCCATGGCTTCGAGGGGAGCGAGTGCCATGCCTTCCCAGCGCGACGGCAGTACAACGAGATCGGCGGCCTGAAGCCACGGTCTGATGTCCTGCGTGCTGCCGGCGAAGAGGACCCCGCTGGGCGCGGTGGCCTGGAGTTGGGCGCGGTCGGGGCCGTCACCGACCAGGACGAGTCGAGCGGTGGGTGTGACTGCGGTGACTTCCGGCCAGGCCCGCAGCAGGACGTCCTGGCCCTTCTGCCGGCAGAGCCTGCCGACGCACACCACCAAAGGGCCCTGGGGCGTGGACTGCGACAGCAGCGGTAGTACGGCCCGGGCCGCGGACCGTTCCTCGCAGCCCCCCGGACGGAAGTGGCGCAGATCGACGCCGTTGCGGATGACCGACCAGCGGGCGTGAATGCCGGCGATCTCGCCGGCACGGCGCTCGGCTTCGCTGACGCAGAGCACTCGGTTGGCCCAACGCGCGCCGTAGCGTTCCCATCTGAGGGCGAGGGTCGAGGTCGCGCCGCTGACGGCGTCGAAGGACCAGGCGTGCGGTTGGAAGACGGTGGGGATGGTGCCCCGGACGGCCAGCCGGCCGGCGAGGCCGGCCTTGGCGCTGTGCGCGTGGATGATCTCGGGCTGAACGTGGCGTACGAGCCGGCGCACGCGCCTGGTTTCCGCCGCCAGAGTCGCTCCCGGGGCTCGGCTGGCGGGCCAGGCGAGCACTTTGGCGCCGGCTCGGGCGGCGGCATGGGCGAGTTCGCCGCCCGGCGGGCAGGCGACGATGACCCGAAGGCCGCCTTCGGTCTGAGCCCGCGCAAGGTCGGTGACGACCCTGGCGACGCCGCCCTCCACGGGCTGGACGAGGTGGAAGACCGTGAGGCCGGTCTCTTTTTCTGACTGCACGTGGGGTCATCTCCGTACCTCGACGGACGGCTGTGCTCAGTGGGAGCAACACCGAGTCGAAACAATCAGCGGCGCACGTCTGCCTGTACGAAGAGCGCACCGATAAAATGCCCCCCACGTTCGGCTTCGAATCTGAACTTCAGACTATGGGCCCCATGGGTAAGTGCGTCGCTGAGATCAAAGACATCGGCGTCATATCCGAGGGTATTAATATGTTCGGGTTGTCGCTTGAATGGGGGTTGACTGAATTCTGTGATAGTAGAATTCATCACATCATTTGCGGGATTCTCGGGATCACTGAGGGGAACCCGGCCCCTCTTGTCAGCAGTGACGCTGAGTGAGTCACCGGTGGAGCCGCGGTCCCCGTCATACCCGACCACCCCCACCGTCCCCGCACCGCCGGCCGGAACGGGCTGGCCGTCCGAGGTGACCTCGACCATCGCCGGACCCTCCGGGGCGAGCCGCTCGAATCCGTCCCACACCGTGAGCCTGCGCCGCGGTGCGCTCTCGTCCTCGTAGGCGACGACCATCGTCCAGCCGCCCCAGGCACCCCGATCGGAATGGCCGCGGGCGATGTTGACCTGCGAGACCGTCCACAGTCCGGCTCCGGCCCGCCGTACCAACGCCGTGATGTCCGCGGACGCCTGATAGGCGTCGCTCGACGCGTCCACCCGGTGCCCGATCCGCGTGTCGGCGAGCACCTCCTTGTACCGACCGCCGGGCTCGGCGATCAGCACGCGGCCGTTGTCCTCGGGCGGCTTCTGCTCGCTCACCCTGAGGTTGCCGCCCCAGTACAGGCGCGCGTAACTGACCCGCGCTCCCTTGGGGAGGACCAGCTCGGCACGGGTGGAGTTGTAGGTGTTCGGATCGTCGTCGAGATCGCTGTAGAACATCTCGTAGTCGCTGTTGACCCCCGCCCCGCCCCGCCGGACGCCGGCGCAGGCCACTGCCCGGCCCGCGGCGGCGGGTAGCCGCTTGCGGCAGGTGATGCCCGCATTGGAGGCCCGGGCCAGACCCCCGTGCTGCACGGCGTGATAACGCTGCGTAAAAGCGATCCGGGGTGCTTCGTCAGTCGGGGCGGGGGCCGGAAGTGCCGGCGGCGATCCGAAGCAAGAAAGGAGTGCCACACAGGAAAGCAGGCCGACGGTACGGGCGGCCGTACGGCCGGTCAGGAATGCGGACTTCGCCGCCACCGCAGCCTTCGGCATGACCCGGTCTCCGATTTCGATCAGGGCGACAAAACAGGAGTGCACTTTGTCAGAAATCGGGCCAAGAATCACGCCGAACATGCCCGTACGGCCTTTTGGGCGAAACTACGCACCCCTATGGGGGGCGAGTCGTTATGGCAGTACGCGACACACTTCTGCCCGAATGAATTTCGGGCCGAGCGGCGAAGCGAGTGACGCGGAGAAGGTCGCGCCCTCCCTGGCGTCAGCCCTCCGCCTCAGGTGCCGCCATCCGAGTGAAGCACCGGAACCCAAACCCTCGGGGCGCAGTTGATCCGGATGCTCCTCCACCGGGCAGTCATTTCAGAAAAGGGACGACAGTGATCAAGAAGATGATGGCCGCGGCGGCAGTCACCGCCTCCGTCGTGGGTGCCGGGGCGGCCATGGCGCCGCAGGCGATGGCGACGGGCAACGACAGCGGCGTCACCACCACCAACGGCAACGGCGCCTCGCAGATCTACGGCAACTCCTCCACCTACGGGAACATGAGCCCGCAGATGGCGCTCATCCAGGGCTCGCTCAACAAGCCCTGCATCGGCCTGCCGGTCAAGGGCAACCTGCAGTCGCTGGTCGGCCTGGTCAACGTCGGCGTCCAGGACATCCCGATCCTGTCCGCCCCGCAGACCCAGCAGTGCACGGAGAACTCGACCCAGGCCAAGGGCGACGAGCCGCTGTCGCACATCCTGGACGACATCTACGCTCTCTCCTCGAACGGCGTCGCCAACAACTAGCCCTGATCTCAGGCTGGTTACCGGTGCGGCCGGTTGCCGCGCCGCCGGGGCCGCCGCGCCATCGAGTCGCGGCGGCCCTGCCGTCTCAACCTGCGATCCCTCCCCGGAAATGACATGTGCGCATTTTCCGAGATCACCATCAGGGGAACGCGGAAGGCCCTTTCGAAATAGCGGTTCCTTTCCCTGGTCCCGCTCGTTGCTATTCCCGCCACGGTGTTATCCGGGCGCTGCGGGAAAGAATGGAGAATCATGTACAAGAAGGCTGCTGCGGTTGCCGCTGGTGTCATGCTGGCCGTCGGTGGCGCGGGTACCGCCATGGCGGACGCCGGCGCTGATGCCGCGGCCATCGGCTCCCCGGGTGTGCTCTCCGGCAACGTCCTCCAGGTGCCGGTCCACATCCCGGTCAACGTCTGCGGCAACACCGTCAACGTGATCGGCCTGCTGAACCCCACCTTCGGCAACACCTGCGTCAACGCCTGACGTTCGGCACCTGGCCCGCAAGGGCGACCTCCTCGGGGTGGCCCCGGCGTGCACGGCGGTGCACGCCGGGGCCACCTTCGATTCTGGCAACAGGAAGAACAGGGAAAGACCATGCGACAGGTACTGAGCAAGGGCGTGCTGACCGCTGCGGCGGCGTCCAGCCTGCTCTCCCTCGGCAGCGGGGCCGCGCAGGCGCATACCGGAGCGAGTGCCGAAGCCGCCCATTCTCCGGGCATCCTGTCCGGCAACAGCATCTCCGCACCGATCACCTTCGCTCCCAACGTGTGCGGCAACACGGTGGACGGGGCAGCCCTCGCCAACCCGGCCATGGGCAACAACTGCGCGAACGGCGGGCAGGGACGCCACCGCGCGGACAGCGGAGGTTACGGCGAGGCGGGTCCGGTTCACCAGAGCCACGAGCATGGCGGCTACGACCGGGTTCAAGGTGCGCGACCCACCACCGCGTTCGAGCAGTTCGGGTACCAGAACTACGCCCAGCAGTACTACCCGGCACAGCAGGCCATCGAGCCCGAAGCCATGCCCGAGGTGACCGACGCCCAACTGCTGCCCGCGTACGAAGAGCCACGGCCGGAACCCGTGCGCAAGCACAAGGCGAAGCACCGCAAGCCCGACGCGGAGCAGCTGAGGGCGGCGGACGAGGACTGCGAGGAAACCGAAGCCCAGGCGCCGCCCCCAGTGCCGCAGGCCCAACCGGAACCGCAGGCCGCGCCCCACCCCCGGCCCGAACGTCCCGAGCCCCCTCACCTGCCCGAACAGAGCGACGAGGACTGCGAGGAAACCGAAGCCCAGGCGCCGCCGCCCGTACCGCAGGCCCAACCGGAACCGCGCCCGGAGATCGATTTCCCCTCCTGGCCCGAGCCCCACCCGATGGGACCCGAGGCACCCGAAGTCGAGGAACCCGCCCTGGAGCCCGTGGCCCACACGGTCCTCCCCGCGCCCGAGCCGGCTCCAGAGCCCGTGCGCCCGCCCGTGACCACGCAGGACCAGCCGCCCGCGGCCCCAGCCGGGGACCGCCCGGTCGCCATGACCTCCGGTACCACCGAAACGACCGATGCGATCAGCCCCGCGCCTTCCCCCGCGCCGGCCGCATCGACCCCGCGCCTGTCGGCGCCGCAGTCCCCCGCCCAGCAGGTCCAGCCCGAACTGGCCGCCACCGGCGCCTCCGGGCAGCCCGTCGGCGCCGCCGCAGCCGCGGCCGGGCTACTCCTGGGAGGCGCGTTGCTCTATCGCCGGAGTCGTCCCGCGGCCCGCTGACCGCCACGGCGAAGGAAACGAGCTCCAAAGGCCGGCGAATCCCACCAGGATTCCCCGGCCTTTGGCTTGCCCGGCCCAATTTCCCGCGGTGTACGAAAAGCCGGCGTTTCTGTGGCACGAACGGATCGTTACGCAGGACGGAAGCGGCGCAATCAGCGCCGTGCGAGAAAGGGATGCGAAATGAAGTACTCGAAGGTCGCAGCTGTCGTCGCCGGTACCGTCGCCGCACTGGGCTCGGCGGCCCCCGCCTTCGCCGCCGACCCGACGTCCCCGTCCCTGAGTGCGAACGGCGGGGTCACCGAGGTGGTCAACGCCCTGGCTCCGACCAGTGAGAACCTTCCGACCCACGTGGAGAACGCCGTGGCCGAACAGGGTGACACCGTGCAGGGCTTGCTCGAAACAGCTGCCGGAGTACAGAAGTTCCGCAACGAGGCACCCGCCAAGGTGCTGGAAGCTGCGGGAGGTCTCTCCCAGGTCTCCCCCATGCTTGGTGGACTGAAGGTCAACTCCCGCTGATTCCACAAGGGTTGTCCCGTCGCCCCGGTGGTTCGACCGCTTCTGCGATCCAACTGCTCGGCACGGTGCCGTACCTGGCACCTCACGCCTGCCGGGGATGACGGACCCCTCCTCGGGGGCGGCCCCATCTCGCCTTCCTGGGCACAACGCTGCGGCGCCACTGGATTTCCAGTGGCGCCGCAGTGTCGTTCAGGACGACGACTAGTCGTTGACGCAGATGTTGCCGAAGGCGGGGTTCAGCAGACCGATGACGTCGACGGTGTTGCCGCAGACGTTGACCGGGACGTGCACCGGCACCTGGCCGAGGTTGCCCGAGAGCACACCGGGGGAGTGTGCGGCAACGGCGTCGGCACCGGCGTCGGCAGCAGCGGAACCGGCAGCGGCACCCGCGGCGAGACCGGCGGTGGCCAGGACCAGGGCGGCCTTCTTGGCAGTCTTCATGGGGAATGCACCTTCTGTTCGACGTTCTGCCCCTGACCGGGGCTCACAACGAACGAAACGGATAACCCCTTGAGATGACACGGCTCGTTCACTGATTGGCCCTGTTCAGCTCAATAGTCCTACGTGGTGGCCACCGGCAGCTCCGGCAGCGCGGGGTCAACCGGCACCTCCGGCAGGTCTGGGACGCCGGGGACGCCGGGGACGTCGGGGAGTTCGGGGAGCGCGGGGTCAACCGGCACCTCCGGCAGCTCCGGCACCTCCGGCAGCGCGGGGTCAACCGGCACC
The DNA here is from genome assembly GCF_042869595.1 of Streptomyces sp. NPDC006879. Classification (NCBI taxonomy): domain Bacteria; kingdom Bacillati; phylum Actinomycetota; class Actinomycetes; order Kitasatosporales; family Streptomycetaceae; genus Streptomyces; species Streptomyces sp. NPDC006879. The sequence continues at coordinate 17,045 of NZ_JBIAGC010000014.1, read as the reverse complement.
TCCGGCAGCTCCGGCACCTCCGGCAGCGCGGGGTCAACCGGCACCTCCGGCAGGTCTGGGACGTCGGGGAGTTCGGGGAGCTGGATCGGCGGAAGCTCCGGGAGCGGGATGTCCAACCCGGGGATGTTGCCGAGCAGCGACTCGATGAGGCTGTCGATCGCACTCAGCAGGTCGTCGATAAGGTCCGTGGGGGCCGCGGCACCCACCGCGCGGTCCTCGACCGCCTCCGCGGCAGCCTGAGCACGCGGGAACTGCGCGGAGGCTTCCTGGACTTCTTGGCGGCCGGGCCGACCGTCGACGGCCCCGGCGACGCCGGCGGCGCCGAGCAGGAGCGCTGTGGACATGAGAGAGGGAAGGACAGCGCGGGACAGCGCTCTGCGGGACATGAAAGTTCCTTCTGGAGGGGGTAGGGATTCGGACGACTCCCTTCACCCACCGTGAGAACTCGGTCCACTGTGCGCAACTGGTCGGGCCGTTTGAGTGAAGCAGCAGAACCCAAACCACCGCCGCGCCGTTGATCAGAGCGCTCCACTAGCGGGCACTCGTGCGACAAAAGGACCAATCACAATGCTTAAGAAGATCATGGCGACCGCCGCGGTCACCGCGACCGTCCTCGGCGCCGGCGCCGCCCAGGCCCTCGCCACGGGCAACGACGGTGGCGTCACCACGTTCAACGGCAACGGCTCCACCCAGGCCTACGGCAACTCCAAGACCCACGGTGACATGAGCCCGCAGCTGGGCCTCGTCCAGGGCACCCTGAACAAGCCCTGCATCGGCGTCCCCGCCAAGGTCAACGCCCAGTCGATCCTGGCTCTGGTCAACGTCGGCGTCCAGGACATCCCGATCCTGTCCGCCCCGCAGACCCAGCAGTGCACGGAGAACTCGACCCAGGCCAAGGGCGACGAGCCGCTGTCGCACATCCTGGACAACATCTTCGTCGCCTCCGCCAACGGCGCTGCGAACAACTAGTCCCGCTCCCCCTTCCGGCCGGGCACAAAAGCCCGTGGAGCGATGGGCGTGGACCCCGGCAGCAATCCGGCTGCCGGGGTCCTTCCATGTTCTGAGTGAACTTCTTGTGCGGGAAAGAAACCCGAGTGGTGTTCAGGAGGTCCAGAAGTCCCACCAACGGGTGAGGATGAGCATCCCGATGACACCGATGTGCAGGACCGGCGGCACCCAGGGGAACTCGGCGAGGAAGCCACGCACCGCACGCGGGGCCGGCAGGACACCGGTACGGACGTTGTGTGCGGTGACGTACCAGAACAGGGTGAGGGTGGCGACCCAGGCCAAGCAGCACCACAGGCACAACGAGTGGATGCGGTAGAGCGACTGGAACTGAAGCCAGGCGCAGAACACCACACCGAGCGCCGTTCCGGCGTGCAGGGTCAGCCAGTACCACCGGCCGAAACGAGCGCCCGCCAGCAGGCTGGCACCGACGCAGATCACCATCCCGTATGCGACCAGGCCGATCATCGGGTTGGGGAACCCGAGAACCGAGGCCTGCTCGCTCTTCATGATGTTGCCGCAGGCCACCACGGGGTTGATGCTGCAGCCCGGTGTGTAGTTCGGGTCCTGCAGGAGTTTGAGCTTGTCGATCGTGATCACCCAGGAAGCGAGTAGCCCTGCTGCTCCTGTGACCACGAGCAGCCAGGCGAATCCCCTTGGGGATCCTGCCGGTTCGCTGGTCGTGTGACCGCGGGTGCGCCCCTGCTGCTGGGGGATCGCCTCACCCGCCACTTTCGTTGCCATGGCACCCATCTTCCCGCATTAGGGGCGAAACATCTCGTAATCCCACTCACTGGTACGGAAGTTGACGACACACCACGACCATCGTGATACGGAGGGACGCATGGATTTGGAACGCACGGACTCACTCACCGACGTCCCGGGTTTCCGGGTCGGCCACGCCCGGCACCCCGGCGAACTCGCCCTCACCGGGACCACGGTGGTACTGGCACCCGAAGGCGGGGCGGTAGCCGCCGTGGACGTGCGCGGCGGTGGACCCGGCACCCGGGAGACCGACGCGCTCGATCCGCGCAACCTGGTCCAGCGGATCGACGCCGTCGTCCTTACGGGGGGTAGCGCGTACGGGCTCGACAGCGCCTCAGGGGTGGTTGCCTGGCTGGAGGAACAGGGACGTGGGGTGCCGGTCGGACAGGACCCGTCGCAGGTGGTGCCGGTGGTGCCGGCCGCGGGCCTGTTCGACCTCGGGCGCGGCGGCGATTGGTGGGCTCGTCCGGACGCGGGACTGGGCCGGGCCGCGGTGGAGGCGGCGGCCCGCTCCGCGCCCGGATCTCCCGTCGTCGAGGGCTCGGTGGGGGCAGGGACCGGCGCGGTCGCCGGCGGACTCAAGGGCGGGGTCGGTTCGGCGAGCATCCGGCTGGCTTCCGGCGTGACGGTGGGCGCCTTGGCGGTGGTCAACGCGGTCGGCTCGGTGCTGGACCCGCATACCGGTGTGCTGTACGGGAGTTACTTCGGCGCCGGGCCGAAGGCCGGCCCGCCGGCCTTTCCGGAAAGCGACGTCCACGAGGGGGCGCGGCGGCGACTGGAGGAGGCGCACAGGGTGACCTCGCAGCGCGTGGCCGGTTCGGTGCGCCCACCGCTCAACACCAGCCTCGGCGTGGTTGCGACCGATGCGCGGCTGTCGAAATCGCAGGCGCAGAAGCTCGCCGGCACGGCGCACGACGGCCTCGCGCGCGCCGTGCGTCCCGTGCACCTGCTCAACGACGGGGATACCGTGTTCGCCCTCTGTACGGACACCTACGAGGTGGCTGACCTGGCCCTGTTCAACGAAGTGCTGGCGGCCGGGGCGGACATGGTGACCCGCGCCGTGGTCAAGGCAGTCCGAGCAGCCGAGGGCGTTGACGGACCCGGCGGCCTGTTTCCGGCATACCGCGACCTGTACGGGGCACTGTGAGCAGGCGCACGACGACGCCCGGGGCGGGGTGATTCGCCCTGGTCATGCGCGGCCAGGAGCCAGCGAGCCGACCGGGAACCGGGGGTGGGGGTCCGGACGTTTTTCCGAAGCCCGGACACGGCGTCAGAGCCAGGGGCTACGTTGAGCATCCGAAGAGTGACGTGTAGCGACGGCCTGGAGAACCAAGGTGAGCGATCCGTACGAGACAGCCGAGGCGCACCTCCAGCGACTCCTGGGTCGCGCCCTCAACTCCTATGACCTGCCTGATGGCTTGGTGGACAGCCTCGCCGAGGCCTTCGCCCACAGCTCATCGCTGCACGCTTCCTGCCGTAGCTCGTTGACCGGGTTGCGGTGCGACACGTATCGGCACGGCTACCTGCTGGGCGATGGCAGCCCCGTGGTGCTGTGGGAGTTGGTGCACCGCGCCGACGAGTCGCAGGCCCCCCGGCACGAGTTGTTCGCGACCAAGGCCGAGGCCGCTCTGGCCGCGGACCGAATAGTCGCCGACTGGGCAGTGGACGAGCGGTTCGACTCGGCCGTGGACCTGGCCTTCTCCCCAGAGAGCGGGGACCCACAACTAGGCTTATTGGGAAGCATGTTGTGTGCCGCCTCTGGTCCGGTGGAGTCCACCCGTCCCTACGCCGTGGACCAGTCCGCTGACCACGCCCGCAGGCTACTACGCCGGGCGGAGAACCTGGACCGACCGGGCGAGGAGATGGCGCAGCGGCTGCGCGGAGCTTGTGCCCACCAGATCACCCAGGCTTTCGGGCAGTGCCGGTCGGCCAGTGGTCGGGGCGCCGGATTCACCCTGTACGAGCACGCATTCGTGCTGCTCGACGGCAGCGAGTGCAGCCTCTGGGAGGTAGAGCACACCGCCACCCCCGATGGTCGCCACATGTGCGAGGTCTACCTGACGGAGGAGACCGCCCGCAGCGCCATGGAACTACGCGCCCGGGTCAGCGACGCGCTGGGGTGAGGTCGCCCGCGCGCGTCACCACGCCACCGACAGCCCGAGAGTGCTGGAGGCGACGGCTGATGGGTGCGGGAGGGCGCCGCAGGACTCGCGCCCTCCGTCTCCCGGCCCGCCGTCGCCGATGCTCGCTGGCCTGCCGAGGAGCAATCGTGGCCCTCAGTCCTGCCGGGGAGCCCTGCCCACCAGGACGAACTCGTTGTACGGGAAGACCTTGCCCACGGGTCGGGGGAAGGGGAAGGAGTAGCTGCGCCTCACCTCGATGCCGGCCCGACAGGCGTGGTCACGCAGTTCCTCGAAACCCACCCAGCGGATGTGGGTCGCATCGGTGCGGTAACCCACCTCCTGCGGAGTGATCAGCACCACCGGGCCGCCCTTCCTGACCAGCGGCAGGTACTGCTCCAACAGGGAGGAGGCCGTCTCCTCGTCGACGTGCTCCAGCACGTGGGCACACAGCAGGCTGTCGAAGGACCCGGGGCCGCAGTCGGGCGCGGCGGCCAGTTCCTCGGGGGTGTAGGCGATCAGACCCCGATCCCGGCAGGTCTGCACGGAATGCGGGTTGTGATCGACGCCGACGCTGCCCGGCTCGCAGTTGAGGAGGTTGCGCCCGAGCCCGCAGCCGATGTCGAGGACTCTGCCCAGCCGCAGCCTGCGCAGGTTCCACCGGTAGGGCGCCTGGGTGGGCAGCAGGCGCTTGATCCCGGACGTCTCCAGGTGGACGAGGCGCCGGGTGTAGTCCGAGGACGCCGTGCTCGGCGTGGGGGTGGTCGCGCTGTCGGCTGCGGAGGGATCAGACATCTTCGGCCGCTTTCTCGGTGGAGGGCGGTGTTGAACGCTTTCAACGGTGGCGCGCAGCCTACGTCTGCAAACCCCTCGGCTGCACCCCCTTCCACGGCATTCCCGTTGGTTGCCCGCTTCCTGGCCCCTGCCACACGCCTGGGCCCCGCCCCCATAGCGGGGCGACAGGGCCGGCGAGTTGTGCACGGCTCAGGCAGCCGGGACGGCCTCCTTCGCGCTCGTGGTCGAGGTGGGTTCCACGTCGAGGGCAGCCGCTTCAGCATGGGCCCGCTGTCGGGCCGGCAGCGCGAACATGATCAGGAAGATCGCGCCCACGACTGCGGTGACCCACCAGAGCGCGTTCTGGAAACCGTCGACGAAGGCCGGACCGAGGGTCTCTGGGCGGAGCGACTCCTCGTCGATGACGCCGAAGAAGACGACCGAGACCAGGCCGAGGCCGAGGGCGTTGCCCATCTGCTGGGTGGTGTTGATCAGGCCCGATGCGGAGCCGGAATGCTCCCGCGGCACATCGGCGAGTACGGCGTCGGTGAGCGGGGCGACGATCAGCCCCATCCCCAGTCCCATGACGACGAGTGGGGCAGCCATCTGCCAGGAGGTGATCGCCATGCCGTACCGACCGGCTTCCCAGATGTAGAGCAGCAGTCCGGACGCGAAGACCAGGGCGCCAGCCTGGAGGACCTTGCGCCCGAAACGCGGGACCAGCTTTTGAACCGACACGCCCGCTGCGACGGAAACCGCGATGGAGAAAGGAATGCCCGTGGTTCCGGCCCGAAGGGCGCTCCAGCCGAGCCCGATCTGCATGTACAGCGTCCAGACCAGGAAGAAGATCCCGCAGGCGATGCCGAAGGTCAACTGTACGGTGACGCCCGCAGCGAAGCTCTTGACCCGGAAGAGCGAGAGCTCCACGAGCGGTGAGCCGTCCTTACGGGTCTTGTGCTTCTCGTACGCGACGAAGGCGGCGAAGACCAGCGGGCTGGCGGCCATGCACAGAAATCCCCACAGCGGCCAGTCGAGCTCCCGCCCGCGGGTCAGCGGGTAGATCAGGAGCAGCAGACCACAGGTGGCGAGTACGACGCCGACCAGGTCGAGGCGCAACGCCTTGGGGGCTTTGGACTCCTGGATGAAGCGGCGGCCGAGCAGGATGCCGGCGATGCCCACGGGCAGGTTGATGAGGAAGATCGGGCGCCATTCCAGGCCGAAGAGGTTCCACTGGGTGAGCAGCGCACCGAGCAGGGGCCCGGACACGGCTCCGAGCCCGACCACCGCGCCGAACATGCCGAAGACCTTGCCGCGCTCCTCGGCCGGGAAGGTGGCGTGGATGATGGCCAGCACCTGGGGGACCATCATGGCCGCCATGGCGCCCTGGAGGAGTCGGGAGGCGACGAGCATGTCGGGGTTGGCGGCGAAGCCGCAGAGCGCCGAGGCGAGGGTGAAGCCGGAGATGCCGATCAGGAAGAGCCGCTTGCGCCCGTAGATGTCTCCGAGCCTGCCTCCTGTGATCAGGCCGGCGGCGAAGGCGAGTGCGTATCCGGCAGTGATCCATTGGATCGCGGAGAACGAGGCGCCGAGGTCGCGCTCCATGCTGGGTATCGCGATGTTGACGATGGTGACGTCCACGAGGTCCATGAAGGCGGCGGTCATGACGATCGCCAGGGCCAACCAGCGGCGTCGGTCGGGTGCGGTGGCCACTGCCTCTGCATCGGGGGCGGGCGGCGCGGCTTGGGACTTTGGCGTCTCGGTGCTCATGAAGGAGACGGTAGAAGGTATGTAGGACAGAATGCGTCCTACATACCGGCGAGGCTGGATCCCATGACGGACACTCCTGCACGACTACTGACACTGCTGTCCCTGCTCCAGACCCCACGGGAGTGGCCCGGTACCGAACTCGCCGAGCGGCTCGGGGTCAGTTCGCGCACGATCCGCCGGGACATCGACCGGTTGAGGGAGCTCGGGTATCCCGTCGAGGCTTCCATGGGAGCGGTCGGCGGATACCGGCTGGTCGCCGGTACGGCACTACCACCGCTGGTCCTGGACGACGAGGAGGCCGTGGCGATCGCGGTGGGTCTGCGGGCCGGCGCGAGCCACGCGATCGAGGGTGTGGAGGAGGCCTCCGTACGGGCTCTCGCCAAGTTGGAACAGGTACTTCCGGCTCGGCTGCGGCGCCGGGTCAGCACCTTGCAGACGGCGACCCTGCCGCTGACCCGCGGGGACGGGGCGAGCATCGACCCGCAGGCGCTGACCACCACGGCTGCGGCGGCCACCGGACACGAGCGGCTCCGGTTCGCCTACCGGGCGGGCGACGGGACCGAGAGCAAGCGGTTGACCGAGCCATATCGTCTGGTGAGCACCGGTTGGCGGTGGTACCTCGTCGCCTACGACCTCGACCGGGCCGACTGGCGGACCTTCCGAATGGACCGGGTGAGCGAGCCCTTGGCCACGGGGGCCCGCTTCACCCCGCGTGAACTGCCGCTGGGCGATGCCGCGGCGTTCGTGGCCCGCTCGATCCACCCACGGCAACAGGCCTACCAGGTCGAGGTGGAGTTCGAGGCGCCCGCCGAGGTGGTGGCAGCCGGCTCCCCCGGCTGGCTGGACGTGCTGGTGGAGCCGGCCGGGCAGGGCCGGTGCCGGGCACGCTTCGAGTCCTCGGGGTCCATGGACTGGCTCTGCGCCCGGTTGGCGCTGATGGGGCACCCGTTCACCGTCCGGGAACCACTGGAGCTGGCCCGGTGCGCGGCGCAGCTGGGCGCCCGACTCAGCGGCGCGGGCGCCCGGACCTGACCGGGGCCGCCGGCAGGGAGGCGGGGAGAGCCCCCGACGCCAGGGGGGGGGTGAGGCGCCGGGGGCGGTAGGTGAGGTGCACGCGGGACGCGTGCTACCAGAGGTCAGGCCACCGCGTCGAAGCCGGTGTCGTGCGCCATCCGCTTGAGCTCCAACAAGGCGTGCTTCTCGATCTGCCGGATGCGTTCCCGGGTCAGTCCGTGCTGCTTGCCGACCTCGGTCAGCGTACGCTCCCGGCCGTCGTCGATGCCGTACCGCATCTTGATGATGGATGCCGTGCGCTGGTCCAGCTTGGCTATCAGGTCTTCGAGCTCTTCGCTGCGCAGCAGTGAGATGACGGACTGCTCGGGAGAGACCGCCGAGGTGTCTTCCAGCAGGTCGCCGAACTGGGTCTCGCCCTCGTCGTCCACCGACATGTTCAGGCTGACCGGGTCTCGGGCCCAGTCGAGCACGTCGCCCACGCGCTGCGGTGTGGTGTCGAGCTCTGCGGCGATGTCGGTGTGCTCGGGATCCCGGCCGTGCTCCCGGTTGAACTCGCGCTGGACCCGACGGATCCGGCCGAGCTCCTCGACCAGGTGAACGGGGAGTCGGATGGTGCGGGACTGGTCGGCTATCGAGCGGGTGATGGCCTGTCGGATCCACCACGTCGCATAGGTGGAGAACTTGAAACCCTTGGCGTAGTCGAACTTCTCAACAGCCCGCACCAAGCCCGCGTTGCCCTCCTGGATCAGGTCGAGCAACGGAAGGCCACTGCGCGGATAGCGCCGGGCCACGGCGACCACCAGGCGGAGGTTGGACCGGATGAAGACGTCCTTGGCGCTCTCCCCCTCGGCCACTAGGCGCTCCAGTTCGGCGGTGGTGGCCGAGCTCCCCAGCTGCTCCTTGTCCACCGCCCCCTCCAGGATCTGCCGGGCGTACACACCGGCTTCGATGATCTGGGAGAGTTCCACTTCCTTCGCGGCGTCCAGCAGCGGAGTGCGCGCGATCTCGTCCAGGTACATGCCGACCAAGTCGCGGTCGGCGATCTCCCCGCTGACGGCGCGAACGGTGCTAGCCGTGTCGGACTTACGACGGGCGACGGCGCGGGTTGCCATGCGTGCTCCCTTGCGATGAGTTCGGTCGCGGTGTGGCGTTTGTGCTGTCTGCTAGTGGCTGCCGACACTCTCCCGAGCATCGCCATCCGAAGGAAACAACGACTGGAATCGGGACAGAATTCCCGCGCCGGTCCTCCATTTTTGCGATCTTGCAGTATCCTTCGCGACTTTCCCGCCCGGAGACGGTCCGGTCCCACGAAGGCGCAGGTCAGGAGTGGGTCACTGATGTGGCTCCCGGGTCACCGGAGGCCCGGAGCCCCTGCCGCGGCCCGCTCCCGTACCCAAAGACGGCTCACGCGCGCGGCGGGTTGCCCGTGCCAACGGCGAGATTTCGACAGACGGGACCCTTCCAGCCACCTCGCCCGCCCGCGGGCTCAACGAGCGATGAGGAGCCGGCGGCCGTTGCGCGTGGTCGCGGTGACGTCGAGGGATCCTGCCAGGCGCGGCGCGGCCAGTACGAGGTGCCGTCCGGTCAGCCGGGTCGCGGGGTCGGCCGGGTCGATCGGGACGACGAGGTAGCGCTTGGAGTCAACGGTGTCCTCGAAGGCCGGTCGCCCAGTGAACTCCACCGCGCCGGAGGACGTTTCGTACGCGGCCTGGACACCGCCGTAGATCTGGCGCGGCGAGCCCTCGGGGCCGATGTGCTGACCGCCGGCCAGGAAGGGCCCGCGCAGGGCCGTGGACGGGACCAGCAGGAGCGTCGTGGTGCGGTCGCGGTAGGCCTTGAGCATCGGGTCGACCGTACGGGCCAGGACTGTCCGCTCGGCCGCGGTCTCCTCGGCGACCCGCCGGGCGAGCTCGGTGTCCTCGCGCTGACCGGCCGGTTCAATCTCGTCCAGCAGCAGTTCCGCCGGCGTGGTGCCGCTCTCGACCAGCTGTTCCTGCCAGCCCTCGACCTCCTCGCCGGCGCCTTCCTGCTCGGCCATGATCAGACAGGCCAGGCCACCGATCTCACGGCTCTCCGCGTCAGGATCAGCCGGTCCGGTCCGGTGGGCGAAGGCGTCGTAGGCAAGCTGCTTCTTGTAGGTGCGCGGGTTCCCGCTGTGCGGCATGAGCAGGGCGGAAGCGGTCTGCACATAGCCACCGACTCCCTCCAGGAGGTCGAGGTGCCGGGCCGCGGCGTACTCCTCGGGTGAGCCGTCCGCCCAGCGGCCCTGCCAGTAGGCCGCGGCGGCGAGGTGGTGGGGCCGCCGCTCGGGCTCCAACCAGGCCAGGCGCAGCGCGTTGATGAGCGATGCCCGGTACAACCGCGGGGCGGCCGAGGGCGGGAGGGGGGCTCCGTGGCCGAGATGCTCCTCGGCCGTGTCGCTCAGGGCGGGCCAGGCCCGGTCGGTCCCCGGGCGCTGGTCGTACAGCCGGAAACTCTCGCGGGTGGCGGCGGTGGCGATCAGCCGGGAAGTGGCCGCCCGTGCCCCGGGCACCCTCATCGCCTCGGCTGCGATGACGGGGTCCGGCCCGGCCATCACCACGGCTGCGCGTCCCCGCCAGGTGGCCTTGGCGTATCCGCTCGGTGGCACTTCGATCCGGGCCCGGGCGAGGTCGGCGGCAGTGGCCCGGGTCACCCCGGCAACATCGATGACCTCCGCGCCCTCGCCGGGCGCACCGGCCAGGATCAGCACCCGCCGTCCGTGGTCACTACCGGTCCACACCTCGGTCATCTTCGGCCAGGCAGCCGCGATGTCCCGCTGCACCTCGGCCGCCAGGGCGGCCCGCACGGCGGCCGGCCCGAGCTGGGGGCCTGCGCTGCCGCCCGGCGAACCGGAACCACCGCACCCGGCCAGCACGGCGGCGACCAGTGCCAGGGTGGCAATCGCGGTGAGGGGCGTGCGGGTCCTGCGGGTGCGAGTTCGGAACATGCCCGGCACTCTCGCCGGGGCCGGGGACGGGCGCAATGCGGCACACCCGGATGACACTCGGATGCCTGTTCCTTCCCCGATGGCCGGGCGGCTCGAACGCCCAGCGGGACTGCGTCGTCCGGGTGGTTGAACTGCTGCGCGGAGGTGATGCACGCCCCGGCCGCGGCCCGGCGTCCCACTTCCTGCGGTGGGTCAGGAGTAAAGCTCCCTGACGCACCACGACGCATTGAGATCAGCCGACCATAGGGAGACCCACTTATGCGTCCTGACCACAAACCAACGCCCCTGCCGGGGCCGCAGCGGGGCAGGTGGCTCGCGGCGAGCACCGTCGCGTCCATGGCCCTGCTCTGCACCGGACTGGCAGGCCCCGCACTGGCAGCCCCCCAGCTCGGGTCCACCAGCGCCAGCGTGGGGGACACCGGCGGCGGGGACAACCCGTGCAGCGTGCAGCCGGCGAAGCCGAAGACGGCGGGCAGCCAGGGGGGAGACACCAAGTGCGTCCAAGGTCCCCCCGGACCTCCCGGACCCCCCGGACCCCCCGGACCGCAGGGGCCTCAAGGGCCGCAAGGTCCCCGCGGCCCCCAGGGTCCCCCCGGACCGTGCTCCGATGTCGACGCCTACAAGCCCAGCAACGCCGAAGAGGTCAAGGCCGTGCTCACCGGCGACCGCGCCTACGCCGGCATCCGGAACCTCCAGCCGGATCCCAGCGATTTCCTCTGGTACGACCTCACGGACGGCAGCGACCCGCAGTACGGCTTCCCGGACGGGGCGTGCGCCATCTCCATCGCCTCCCAGACGAGTTCGGCCGACGGCGTCTCCATCGAGGTCCTCACCACGGACGGCGCCGTCTACGAGACCACCTGTGAGATCGACAACGACATGGGAACCCGCATCCTGACGTGCGACGAGAACTGGATGGAACTCACTCCCGGCCATCCCGCGCCGGGCGACAACGGCAATTCGTGACGCGGCGCGTGCCCCGCGACCTCGGCGGCACGGGACGGAGCTGAGTCGGCGGTCCGGCTCGGACCCGGCCGGCCAACGGAAGACCGGCCCCCGCCACCTTTCGAACACGATCGGCGCGCAGCCGCGTCACACCCAGTGACGCGCGCCCCCGCACCCGGTCCGAGCCAGCACGATGCGCCCCGCGGGCGGTCTCCGCACGTTCACGGAGGCCGCCCGCACCTCACCGGGAGCCGGTCAGCCGAACTGTACGGAGCGCTTGGCCAGGCCCATCCAGAAGCCGTCGATCACTTGCCGGTTCGCCGCCAGGTCACCCGCGGCGTGCGCGGCGCCCAAGGTCACGAACAGCGGTGCGAAGTGTTCGGTGCGGGGGTGGGCGAGCCGTCCCGACGGCGCCTCGTGCAGGAAGTCCAGCAGGGCGTCGACGTCCTGTGCGGCCAGCGCCTCGCTGCCCCACGCGTCGAACTCGGCGGACCAGCCTGGCACGGAGCCGGCGGGGCCCCGCAGCGCGGCCAGGTTGTGGGTGAAGAAGCCGCTGCCAATGATCAGCACCCCCTCCTCGCGCAGCGGGGCGAGCCGGCGCCCCATCTCCATCAGTTCCCGGGGGTCCAGGGTGGGCATGGAGATCTGCAGCACGGGGATGTCCGCCTTCGGGAACATCTCGACCAGGGGCACATAGGCGCCGTGGTCGAGCCCCCGATCGGGCACGTCCTGCACCGGTCTCCCCGGTCCCCGGAGCAAGGCCCGCACGTCCGCGGCGAGTTCGGGGGCACCCGGAGCCGCGTAGCGGACCTCGTAGTAGCGCTCGGGGAAGCCCCAGAAGTCGTGGACCAGCGGGAGGGTCTCGACGGAGCCGAGTGCGAGCGGGGCCTCCTCCCAGTGGGCGGAGACGACCAGAATGGCGCGCGGACGGGGCAGCTCCGCCGCCCATGCGGCGAGTTGCCCGGGCCAGAGGGGGTCATCGGCGAGGGGCGGCGCGCCGTGGCTGAGGTAGAGGGCGGGCATCCGGGCCGGTACGGGTACGGCGGGCGCTTCCTGCGGGGTGCTCATGGGGTTCCTCCGGCGGGGTATGGCCAAGGCCTGTTCCGTAGGGTCAACAGCATTTAGTTGAATGCTCAACCATACCTCTTTTCTTGCACCTCCGAAATCCCCCCACCAACGCGTCCGCCCCCGTTCCAGCCAGGAACGGGGGCGGACCTCACGAAGGGGAAACCTCCACGGGTGGCGTCAGTGGACCGCCACCGGGATCGGGAGCGCGTCCTCGCCGTCCTCGCTGGAGGCCGCCACGGCGCCGGCACCAGGCTTTCCGGTGTTGATCAGCGCCAGGGCGATCGCCGCGGAGGTCACCAAGATGCCCACTGCCCACCAGATGGCGGAGGAGTAGCCGTGCACCATCGCCCGCGCCTGGAGCAGTTGCGCCGCAGCGCCTCCCCCGGCGCCGTCAGCAGCGTGCGAGACCAGGTAGGAGGTGGTGGCGGAGGCCGCGATGGTGTTCAACAGCGCCGTACCGATGGCACCGCCCACCTGCTGCGAGGTGTTGACCATCGCCGAGGCGACACCCGCGTCGGCCGGGTCTACCCCGTACGTCGACAGCGACATCGCCGGCATGAACGCGGTACCCATACCCAGACCCAGCAGCAGCTGTGCGGGCAGGATCAACCCCGCGTACGAGGAGCCGACCTCCAGCTGGGTCAGCATCAGCATGCCGGTGGCGGCCACCAGGAAGCCCGGGCCCATCAGCAGCCGCGGCGGAACCCGCGTCATCAGACGGGCACCGATCTGGGTGGATCCGGTGATCATGCCCGCGATCATCGGCAGGAAGGCGAAGCCGGTCTTCACCGGCGAATAGCCCTTCACGACCTGGAGGTAGTACGTCAGGAAGAGGAACAGGCCGAACATCGCGATGACGGCGAGACCCAGCGACAGGTACACGCCACCACGGTTGCGTTCGGTCAGAACGCGCAGCGGGAGCAGGGGGGAACGGACCTTGGACTCCGTGAAGACGAACGCCCCCAGCAGCACCGCCGCCCCGACGAACAGGCCGATGGTCGTCGCATCGCTCCAACCCTCGGACTCGGCGCGGGTGAAGCCGTAGACCAGGGACACCAGCCCCAAGGTGGACAGGAGCACACCCGGGATGTCGAGCGGAGCGCGGTTACGGGTACCCGAGGGCTCCCGGATGACCAGATAGGCACCGACCGCGGCGACGACCGCGAACGGAATGTTGACGAAGAACGTCCAGCGCCAGTTCAGGTACTCGGTCAGGAAGCCGCCGAGGATCAGGCCGACAGCGCCGCCACCACCCGCGATGGCACCGTAAATACCGAAGGCCTTCGCACGCTCCTTGGCGTCGGTGAACATCACCGCGAGCAGGGAGAGCGCGGCGGGCGCCAGGAGCGCCCCGAAGGCGCCCTGCAGGGCGCGGGCGCCGAGCATCGTGGCTTGCCCGGTGGCGGCGCCGCCGAGCGCCGAAGCAGCGGCGAAGCCGGCCAGCCCGACCACGAAGGCCCGCTTGCGACCCCACAGGTCGGCGATGCGCCCGCCGAAGAGCAGCAGACCACCAAAGGCCAGGGCGTAGGCGGTGATGACCCACTGCCGGTTGCCGTCGGAGATGCCCAGGTCCTGCTGGGCGGAGGGCAGGGCGATGTTCACGATGGTGGCGTCGAGCACGACCATCAACTGGGCAAGGGCGATGAAGACCAGCGCTTTCCAGCGACTTGGATCAGGGGCCGGCGCAAGCGACTCGGCGGTCTTGGACACGGATGTACCCACTTCGTGAGGAGTGACATGAAATTTCGGGCTGCTCGACAAGCGCCGGGATGGGACCGGCCCACCCACCTGGAGGCCTCAAGGGATGCGGGCGGCGGGCGGGTTGAGCACTTGTGGAGTCGTACGGTCAAGGGGGGTGCGCCTTCGGATGGACGGCGCGGGCGAGGGGCGGGTGCCGGAAGTTTCACCGGCGCCCGGCGCGCACCCGCACCGGGCGCAGCCCCCGAACGAGCTTGCTGTCGGCCGGTGTTGGCGGTCAGTTCATGGGCGGCGTTCCACCGATGCTCCCCGCAGCGCCCCCAACGTCACTGCGGCACCCGGTAGTTCGGACCGGGCGGGAGCCTGTAGCCCATCGAGGAACAGCTGGAGGTGACGGTGAACGAAACGATCCGCGTCCGGGCAGGCGCCCCCCGGCAGCGGGCGGCTGAGCTGGGTCAACGCGAGCATCAGGTCACCGGACTCCACATCCGGCCGTAGACCGCCCTCCGCCCGCGCTCGCGCGACCAGGCCCTCCACCGCCCCACCGAGCTGGTCGAGGGCGTCGAGGAGTTCGGGGTGCTCGCCGTCGAAGCCCGCACTGAGGATGGGACACAGGGCGCCGATCCGCTCGTCCGCGGCGGCGTGCACGAAGCGCCGCAGGGCGGCGAAGGCATCCGGTTCAGCATCCAGCGCCGACTCCACCTCGCCCATGACGCGGCCCATGACGTACAGGACCACGTGGTGGACGAGAGCGGCACGGTCGGGAAAGTGCCGGTAGACAGTGGCGTTGCCGACACCGGCCCGCCGGGCCACCTCATCGATGGCCACTTCGGCGCCGTGTTCGACGAAAGCCTCGCGGGCCGCCGCGAGAATGCGCTCCCGATTGCGCAACGCGTCCTTACGGGGGCGCGTGGTGCGCTCGCAGCCGGCGTACGCCTGCGAAGTGGCATCGCCATGTGACTGGCACGCGCCGCGACCACCCGCTGCGCGCAGGGCGTCTCCCTCGACGGTGGCGGTGTCCACGACGATCTCCTCAGTGCTGGCTGACTGTGCTGCCTCCACTCAAGCGGGGATCGAGTCCCCACTTAGTGACGCTTGAGTAAACGGGGAGGCGCTCCCCGGTTATTTCATGAGCTCATGTGACCTGTCTCACAGGAAGCTCATCCCCCGCCCCGATCGGCCGCGCTCGACGGGCGCACGGCCCACACCCGACACAGGCTGACCAGGACGGAGCGCAGATCGGGATCGGCCGGCTGCCTCAGGCCCGAAGGTGAGGCGATGGCATGCCGCGGACCCGCCGCCGGATACGCCCACCGGGTCGAGCCCGCGCCTACGTCGGCCTGACCATCCTCGCCCTCGGCCTCACCGCCACCGCGAGCACCGGAACCTCCCCCCACACCAACGGCGGAGCGGGGCCCAAAGCGGCCACCACGAACGAGTCCACCCTCTCCCCCTGCCAGATCACCGGAACCCTCGGCGTCCAGATGTCCGAGGGCCTACCGACGCCGCCGGGCTACTCCCGCTCCACCGGCGAGGTCCGCGCACTGAACCTGATGATCGACTTCCCGGACGCCGAAGGCGAAGGCACCGCCCTCGACCGACTCGCGGAGTTCTTCCCCCAGACCGCGGACTGGTTCCGCACCAGCTCCTACGGGCGACTGGTCTACCGGCCCGAAGCTCCGATACGCGACTGGCTGCGCATGCCCATGCCCTTCGCCCAGTACGGCATCGGTCGCGGCTCCCCCTACGAACCCGGCTACCGCCGGCTCGTCGAGCACATCGTCACGGCCGCCGACAGCGAGGTGGACTTCAGCCAGTACGACCTGGTGAACATCCTCATCACGCCGAACGCCGGCCCGTCCGCGCTCGACACCGTGCTCTCCGTGACCTTCTCCGGCAACGCCGAAGCGCCGGTCGCCGACGGGGTCCCGCTCTCCAACACGTCGTTCGTGTACAGCCGCCAGGACGACGGTTCCGGCTCCTACCAGGAGACCGGCTACCGCGTCCTCCCCCACGAGAACGGACACGTCTTCGGACTCCCCGACCTGTACACCTCCGAGGGGGGAGCAGCCGTCGGCCACTGGGACGTCATGTCCGAGGACTGGGGGGCCAACAACGACCTCCTCGGCTGGCACAAGTGGAAACTCGGCTGGCTCGACAACAGCCAGATCAGCTGCGCCGCGACCCGCGGCACCAGCGAACACGTCCTGTCCCCCCTCGCCGTCGCCGGCGGCACCAAACTGGCCTTCGCTCCGATCTCCGAAAGCGCGGGGTTCGCCGTCGAGGTGCGTACCCCGGCGGGCAACGACGAGGCCGTCTGCAGGCCGGGCGTGCTGATCTACAAGGTCGACTCCGACATCGACACCGGCCAGGGCCCGATCACCGTCTCCGACAGCCAGGCCGCGAGCGGAGGCTGCACCCGCCGCCCCAACGTGCACGCCGAGCTCTCCGACGCGCCCTTCATAGCGGGCGAGACCTTCCGGGACGAGGACTCCGGCATCGGCGTGACCGTCGTGGCAGAGTTGGACGACGGCAGCTACCAGGTCCGCATCACCAGGCCATGAGCCCCGTCCCCGGTAGCTGGTGGCCGGTGGGCGCCAAACCCACGAGGGCGCCTCACTCGTGGTGCACCACCCGACACGACACGTCGCGGCCTGCGTCGCGCACCAGCCGGCTGGAGTCGCGCACCAAGAAATGTGCCCGACAGTTCATGCGGGACAGCTCATAAGATGAATTGACAGGAAGGATCTTCGATCGCGTCGGGAGCCCGGTTTGCCAGACGTCAAAGGTCGCTGGCCGCTGGTCGGTCGCGAACACGAACTAGGGCTACTCCGGCTGTGATGATGGTCGTGTCGCTCCGGCCGCGCCTGACTCGTACTCTGGCTGGCTGCTTGTGCCTTGTGTTTGATCTGTCGGCCCGG